>JANOAS010000211.1:0-28460 GCA_031411255.1 bacterium | reverse complement strand
CCTGCCCAAGTCCTCCACCACCGAAGCGGAAATCCAAGCCGCCTTGGCGCGGAGGCACAAACGACGGCAAATCGACATAGACTCGAAAAAACGGCGAGAAGAGACGCGACTGGAGGATTTTTTATGACACAGTAGAACTAGGCAAACAGCCGCGGTGTCCGCTCCCGCGACACCGCCGGATGCTGCGGAGGAAAAGGTCTGGTCGAGGCAGGAGATCATCATTGGCCCCGGGACCCACACCCTGCGCTGGACGGTATATCTTTGGCCCATTGGCGGGTTCTCCGAGCCGCTGCGGCCCGGAGAAATACTCCTCGGCCTGGATGAACTGACGACCCGGCCGCTGACGCCCGCGCCCAGCCTGGCGCAGGCGGTGGACCAGCCGGGATGGACGGTGACGACGAACCGGCCCGACCAGGTTTTCCCGATGAATGGCACCGCCACTTCGCACGACGGGGTGGACTCCGTGCTCATGCTCGGGGACGTGCTGGCGACGCCGGAGGCTGACCAGACGCGGCTCACTTTTTCCACGCCAGGCCCGGGCGTCCTGACGTACCGGTGGCGTGCTGTCGGTGGCGGGTTCCGAATGCCCCCGCAGGCGCTGGTGACGGGCGGGACTTATCCCGATGGTGTGCAGGCCTACACCGCACCCTATGGCAATGAATGGGAAATGGGTGCGACCCTCGCCCCGAATCCCGGGGCGAATGAGATCACCATCACCATCTCCGGCAAAAACTACGGGTTCTGGCTGGACGAGTTTGTCTTCACCCCGGGCCTGCCGCTGGCTGCTGCGACGGGGGCTCCGGGCCTGACCTGGACCCAGGGCGGCGACGCCCCGTGGGTGGGGCTGCCGCCGTGGACGTATGGAGGTATTGAGCTTCCCTCCCGCGCGAGCGTGCGGGTAGAGGACGGGCAGTCCGCCTGGCTGGAGACGGTGGTGACGGGGCCGGGGCGGTTCGCCTTCCAGACGGACGGGACTGGTGATTTTTCCGTGGACGGGCTGGACCTGCTTCAGATCGGGTATCGGGAGGATCCGGTGCTGGTGGTGCCTCCGGGCAGCCACCGCCTGCGCTGGCGGGCTTCCGGGTGGCAGGGTTTTTCCATCCATGAGGTGACGTGGGTGCCCTCGGCAACGGTCGATCCCGTGGCGGAGGCGCTGGATGCGCCGGATCTGCCGTGGCTCTTCACCAGTGCGGCCTCCGCTGCGGCGTGGCAACTTCAGACGACGCAGACTCAGGTGGGAGGGGACGCGCTGCGAGCCACCGGGACTTCGCCCTTTTCCGGGCCGAGTCTGCGGACGGTACTGCCTTATCCGGGCGCGATCTCCCTGCGCACGCGACTGGAGGCGGGAGCCAGTCTGCGCTACCTGCCAGAGGCGACGGTGCCGGCGGGGGCGTGGGAAATACGGAGCCTGTCCTACGATGCTCCCGGACCGATGATCCTGGAGGTGAGCCCATTTTTCTCTGGAATCAGTCCCACCGGGGTTCTGGTGGACCTGGATGAGTTCCGCTGGCAGGGCCAGCTGGTCAGCCTGGCGGAGGCGCTTGATGCGCCGGAGCAGGTCTGGGAAACGTCGGCCACGCTTCCGTTTATTGGTTACGCTGCCTCCAGTGCGGAGGCCGTCCACGACGGGGTGGATGCCGCGATGGCCCGCAATGGCGCGACGGGGGCGTGGATGCAAACAACCGTGACTGGCCCGGCCAGGGTCTCCTGGTTTGAATGGGCCAGCAACGGGGTGGTGACGGTGGATGGAACCCCGCTGGCACAGCTGCCAGAGCCCCCCGGGTGGAAGCCGTTCCAGCTGGAGCTGGCGCCGGGGCCGCACACGCTGCGCTGGACGAAGACCGGCTCCTGGGCGTGGGGAATCGACGAATTCAGCGTCACGCCCCTGGCCGCCGGGGCGACACTGGCGGAGGTGCTGGACTATGCGGGCGCGTGGTTTGCCGATCCGGTCAGTCCGTGGACGCCGAGCACGACGGACACGCATGACGGGCAGGACGCCGCCCTTTTCACCACCACGCAGAACACGGCCCGGCCGGCCACCCTGGGCGTGACGGGGCCGGGACGGCTGGAATTCTGGGCCAAGTCGGCGCTGTCCGAGGCGTCGTACTATGAGAACCCGACGCAGCTGACCGGAGAGCCGGGGTATTTGCTGTGGCGTCAGCCCCGGCAGGCCGGGTGGCGAAAATATGTGGTCGACAGCGTGCCGCCGGGCCCGCACCGGCTGAGCTGGACGACTGCGTCCAACGGGTCCGGCAGCACGACGGCGCTGGACCAGGTGAGCTACACGCCCTACGCCGCCACCACGCTCGCCGCTGCGGTGGATGTGGCCGATGCCATCAGGACCGGGGCGTCAGATCCCTGGACTGGCTGGCTGGCGGGAGCAGGCGCCGTTGACGATCAGGATGCCGCCGTGAGCGGCGGACCGGGATCCTGGCTGTCGGTCCCCGTGCCTCTGGGCCCGGGACGGTTCAGCTTTTACGCGCGGCACCCGACGGACGGAGACGACTCGCTCGGCATCGAGGGGCTCGGTGGGGTCAGAGTTCCGAACCAGTGGAAAAAGTTTATCTACGAGGTGCCCGCAGACCACTTGGCGGCCTTCACCTTTGTCGCGCAGGGGGATAGTTCTGGAATCTGGCTGGATGCGGTGCAGTTCACTCCAGCCGCCACGCTGCTCCAGCAGTGGCTGGCCGCACACGGTCTGGCGGCTGGGGCGGATCTGAATTCGGATGCGGACGGCGACGGGCGCCCGCTTCTGCTCGACTACGCCTTTGGCCTGGCAGCGCATGACCACGGGGCGCGGGATGTGCAGGCTCCTGCGGACGCGGGGCTGCCCGTTTTCCAGCTGAGCAGTGTCAGTGGTGGCGGTGTCCTGGAGTGCCGCTACCTCCGCCGCCGCACTGGCAGCGGGCTGACGTATGATGTCTTTTTCACCGATGATCTCTCCACGCCCCTGCCTGTGGGCCCCGGCGCCCCGCCGGACCAGATAGTGGCGGTTAATGACGAATGGGAACTCGTCGTCGTGACCGACTACCCCCGCTATGGCCAGGCTCCTGCCACGCGCTTTGGCCGGGTGCGGGTGACCTTGCAGGTGACCGCCTCTCCGTAGAGCCGGGGGGCCTACTCCCGGGCCTTGGTGTCGAACCAGATCGTCACCGGGCCGTCGTTGATGAGGGAGATCTGCATGTCCGCACCAAAGCGCCCCGTGGCGACGGTGCGCGAAGTTTCGGCCGTCAGGGCCGCGATGAAGGACTCGTAAAGCGGGATGGCCTGCTCCGGACGGGCGGCGCGGATGAAGGACGGGCGGTTCCCCTTTTTCGTGCTGGCGTGGAGGGTGAACTGGCTGACGACCAGTGTGCCTCCCTCCACTCCGGCGAGGTCGAGGTTCATGGCCCCGGCCTCGTCTGAGAAGACACGCAGGCGGGCGATTTTCCCGGCGAGCCAGGCGACATCCTCCGCGCCATCGGCTTCTTCGATTCCGAGGAGGATGAGAAAACCCCGGTCAATGGCCCCGTGCACGTCGCCACCGATGCGCACGGCGGCCTCGGAAACCCGCTGAACAAGCGCCCTCACGGCTTCAGGCTAGTCGAGTTTGACGGACTTGTGCTTGCCGTTGAATTTCTTCGAGATCTTCTTCAAAAATCCTTCGTCCGCCGAGTCCGTATTGGTGTAAATCGTGTTGATGGTCGCAGACTTGGCCTTGTACATCCGGTTGTAGTTGTCGCTGACCAGCTTGATGATGTCGTCCTCCTCGAGCTTTTTGCCGTCCTTGGCCGGGGTTGGCTTCCCATCGGACAGGAGGAAAATGGCGGAAGCCTGGCGCTCGAAGGCGGCGACGAGGGCGAGGTCCATGCGGGAACTGCCGGCGGTGCCCTCCATGCCCTTGACGTTGTTCACCTGGAGGGGGAAATACTTAATGCCCTTGTCGTCGACTCCCTTGGCACCGAATTTTTCCGTCCGGGTGCGCCAGGCACCGGTGTAGTAACCCTGCATGAATTCGATGGCGGCCTTCTTGTTTTCCGGCATGGCGCGCATGCTTTTCTCAAAAAGAGCGTCGGCCTGCTGGCCAAAGCAGATGATGTTGAACATGGAGGCCGGAGTGAGCGACTGGATGGTGCGCTCGATTTCCGCCTTGAGCTTGGCGATGCCAGGAGGACCGCCGCAGCTGGGAATCATGGAGCCTGAGGTGTCGATGGCGAGGATGATGTTCTGGCCGTCGCCTTCGAATCCGAAGAATTTGATCCTGCCACCGCCACCGCCGCCGCCAGCGCCTCCGCCCATGCCGCCGCTGTTTCCGAATCCACCGCCAAATCCGTTGCCACCAAGACCGGACATCATGCCGGCGTTGAGTTCGCCAAAGCTGGACTTGTTCGGGTTCTCTGGGAGGTTGATCTTGCTGGCGGCCGAGGAGACGATGCGCGTGGCGATCATGGGCGCGCCGGACATGCGCTTTTTCTTGGCCATGGCCACGTCGTGCTGGCTGGCCTTGTGGTTGGCGCTCATGCTCGGCGCCTCATTGATGAAGGTGAGCTTCTTTTTGTCCTCCCGGGAGATGCGGGCGATGATCCAGATGCCGGCTACGATGAGGAGGACGACGTGGAGGAGGATGCTGATGGTCAGCGTGGAGGCTCCGATGCGGCGGCGCTTGGGCGCGAGCTGGCTCACAAGGTGGATTTCGCCATCGGGATTCTGCTGTTCCGGCTGGTGCGGGGCCTGGGGAACCGCGGGCGGGGGAACGGTGCCGGGCCCGGCAAAGGCCGCAGGAACAGGAAATGGGGCCCCGGGCTGCGAAGGGGGCGGCATGACCGGCCGTGGGGCCGGGACGCCCGGCTGCGGCATCATTTGCGGCGGGTAGGGCTGCGGTTGCATGGCCTGAGGCGGCATGGCGGCATAAGGCATGCCCTGCTGCTGCGGGGGCATGGGCATGCCGGGGTGGTAGCCGGGAGGAACCATGCTGTGCAGGCGCTGGGCGTACTGCATGGCCAGGTCGGGTCGGGCGTACGTCAGCAGGCGGCTGCCGAGGGCGAGGTGGTTCGGGTCCGTCGGGATGCTGGGGGCCTCAAGGATGGTCTGAACAGCGGTCGGCCCGTATCCGGAGCGTTCATACATTTCAGCCAGCTGGGCGCGGATGAGCCAGTTGTGGGGATTCTGCTGAAGCTGGGTGGCGAGGGCCTGGGTGAGCGGATCCATGGGGTGGAAGGAACTTTGGTTTAAAACTGGAAGGTGGGGGGAGCAAGCCGGAGAGGCGTTGTGGCAGTGAACGTTTCAGCGCTGGGTTTTCCTGGAAGAAAAATCCAGCGGGGGCGGGAGGGTCACTCGGTTTCGGCGCAAGCCAGGGAAATGGTGTGAATCCGGGCCGCGGAAAGCGCGTTCAGCACGTCGGCGAGCCGGTCGTATTTCACTTCGGGCTCCGTCACGATGCTGACGGCGCACAGATTGTTCGAGGCATCGCTCGACCTTTTGAGGCGGCTCAAGCTGGCTTTCAAGGCGGGCAGGTCCGGCCCGGTGCCGTCCATGGGGTCCTCGTTCAGGGCGATGGAGCCGTCTTCAGAAATGCCGATAATCTGCTCATCAACAAGATTGGCCGTGATACTGGGGCAGTCCCCGCCGGGAAGGTCGGCTCGAAGGTGTTTCTCCACCCGGGCTGCGCCCGCCATGACCATGAAAAAGAGCATGATCACGAAGACCACGTCGATCATGGGGGCGATTTGGAAGCCCGTTTCTCCGATTTGGGGTTGGGGCAGGGTTTTCATGGAAGGCTACTCCTCCTCGCCAACCGTGAAGGTCACGCTGGAGATTTTGGCCACGGCGAGGGCGTCGAGCACATCAATGACCCGCGAATATTTGGCAAAGGGCTCGCTGACGATGGTGACGACGCACTGGTTTTTGGAGGCGTCGCTCGACTGCTTGAGCCGGCTCAGGGCGGCCTTCAGGGTGGGCAGCTCCTTGCTCTGGCCGTCGTAGGCGTCGTCGTTGAGGGTGACTTCACCCGTCTCCGAAACGCCGATGATTTGCTCGTCAACGAAGTCGGCAGAATCGCTCTCGCTGGTTCCGGGCAGGTTGGTGACGAGGTGGTTCTCCACCTTGACGGCACCGGCCATGACCATGAAGAAGAGCATGATTACGAAAACCACGTCGATCATCGGGGCGATCTGGAAGCCAGTGTCACCGTCCATTTGAATATGAACCTTTTTCATAATGGGTTACTCCTTGCTGGCTGCGGAAAAGGCGATGTCGGCGATGCCCGCCTCGGCACCGATTCCCATGACTTTCTGGATTTCCATGGCGGGCAGACTCGCGTCGCCGCGAATCACCATGCGGACGGCGGGGTTCCAGCCGGCCTTGATGCCGGCCTTGGCCGCATTCGATGCTCTGGCGACGGCCTCCTTCAGGGGGTCGATCTTGTCGAATTCGATCTGGTCGAGGCTGTAGCGGGCCTTCTTGGTCTCCGCGTTCCAGCGAACGTTGACGATGACTTCACCGCGTTCCTTTTCCCGCTTTTCCGCATCCGGGGCGACGGGAAGGACGATGTCCTGGTCCACCTTGAGCACCTCCATCGACGTAATCGTCATGAAGAAGACGAGGAGAACGAGGAGGACGTCAATCATCGGCGCAACCTGGAATTCAGGTTCGCCGCCTTCTATGCTGCCACCACCGCCGGCCATGTTGAGTTAGGGTAAGTTGGGAGAAGTTTGGTTTACGGGCACTGGGGCCCGGTCAAAGGGCGGCCGCCCCGCAGAAGGGGGCGGCCGGAAGAATGGGGATCAGGCCGGGGCGTGCTCGCCTTCGGCAGCGTTCCATGCGGGCATGGCGGCGTAGAGTTCCTCATCGCCGATGTGGGCGCCGGCGAGGGCTTCGTAGGGCATCTTGCGGAAGACGCTGTTCATGACGTCCTGGATGTAGTGGATGGAGTCCGACATCCGGTTGCGCAGGAAGTAGAAGGCCATGAATGCCGGAATGGCGATGAACAGGCCGGAGGCAGTGGCGACCAGCACCTCGCCAATGGCCCCTGCCAGCTTGCTCGGGTCACCGATGCCGGAGGTGGACAGGTTGGCGAAGGCTTTCATCATGCCGGTGACGGTGCCGGTCAGACCGATCATCGGGGTACACACACCCATGACGGAGAGGTAGCTGATGAAGGTGGCGATGTGGGACTGCTCCTTGGAGAGTTCGCCGAGCATGCCTTCCTCGGTGATCTGCTTGCCCTCTCCGAGCAGGCTGATGCCCACGCGGAGAACGTTGTTCATCGGGGAGGGGTTCTCCTTGGCGTAGTTGTAGGCGCCCACGTAGTCACCTTCGCGGAAGAAGCGCTTGATGGACTCCTCGTGCATGGGGGGGGCGATGGTCTTGCGGCTGGTGCGTTTGACGCCCTCCCAGACGAGGTAGACGGTGCCCACGGAGCAAATGAGGATGGGGTACATGACCCAGCCCCCCTCGTGGAAGAGTTCCATGAGGGTCTTGTTGTGGACTGCGGGGGCTTCTTCAGTCTTTTTATCCTGAGCTCGTGCGACGGAGGTCAGGGCGAGAAGGCTGAACGTGGCGGCCAGGATGCAGGCCAGGCGTTTGGTGGCTTTTTTCATGAGGGCTCTTACTTGGTTTCGGTGGAGTTGTCGGGGGCGGTTTTTTCTTCGGGCGTGTCTGCGGGTTTTGCGACCGGCTTTTCAGCCGGGGCTGCGCCGGCGGGTGCTTCGATTTTGAGATCCTTGGAAACTTGAGCCAGAAGCTTTTTAGCCTCGGCGGTTTCCGGACTGGCGGGGTGTTTGGCCAGGAGTTCCTTCAGCGCGTCGTAGGCGCGCTTGGGGTCCTCGATGGCGAGATAGCAGCGGGCCGCACCGAGGCGGGCGGCGGAGAGCTGGAGGTCGCTCTCGGCATAGAAAACGGGGATTCGGAGGAAGGCGAGGAGGGCGCCGTGATGGTCGTTGGTTCCCATCAAATGATTGGCCAGGAAGAGCCAGGCATCGGCCAAGGCCTCGTTGTCGGTGGTCTCCTTGATCAGGGCGTTCAGGTCCTCAATGGCTTTTTTCGGGTTGCCTTCGATTCCGCCCAAGTGGGCGAGGAAGACTTTGGCCCGGCTGGCGGCAGGCGCGTCCGAAGTGTCCCTGGAAATCTCCGTCATGGAGGCTTCGATGTCCTTGGTGCGTTTCTGGTCGAGGAGCAGGTTCGCCCGGAGGAATTCCAGCTCAATCCAGTAGTCGTGCGGGCCGGAGATGTTTTTCATCGGCTCCAGGTCGGCGCGGGCCTTGCTGATGGCGATGAGCGCTTTGATTTTTTCCCCGGCCTTGTTCTGGGACATCGCCTCGGTGAACGAGGCGGGAACGGGCAGGTCGACGTGCTGGAGCGCGCCGGCTTCGACGACCTTCGGCGTGGCACCCGCCGCCGGCGGGGGGGTGATGGTGAACTTTCCGCCGTTCACGGTAAAGCTGACCGCGTCCATGCTGTCTCCGTCCTTGAAGTAGACGGGGAAGGCGAGGGCGTGACCGGCCAGGGTGAGGCCGAGACTGAGGATGAGGAGGGGGCGTGTCATTGTGGTCCCAAACGTTTGCGGGCCTGGTCGCGCTCGGAGGGGTCTTTCACCTTGTCGTTGCGGAGCATGTCCTGGAGGACGGCGCGGGTTTTGTCTTTCTGGCCGAGTTTTTCGAGCATCTCGGCATCCTTGAGATACGCCTTGCCGAGCCAGTTGGTGTACTTTCCGTAGCTGACGTAGATGCGCTCGAAATACGCGTGGGCTCCGGAGAAGTCCCCCTTTTTCTCGGCTACCATGCCGAGGTAGAAGATGCTGGCGGCTGTCATGTCGCCGCGCCACTCCTTGTTGGAGGCGATTTGCTCAAACTGTTTCTTGGCCGCGTCCAAGTTGCCCAGTTCCAGATTGCACCGGCCGAGGCCGAAGAGGGCGTCCTTGAGCTTCATCACGGCGCCAACGGTGTTGATGGCGCCGTCGTACCACACCAGGGCTTCCTTGAATTTTCCGCGGGCGTAGTTCACGTCACCAAGGCCGACGTAGGCCATCTCGAGGTAGTCGCTCTTGGGGTAGGATTTGAGGATTTCCTGGAAGAATTTCTCCGAGCGGTCGGTTTCCCGGGTGGCGTCCTCGACTTTTCCGGCAGCGGTGAATGTCCGGGCCTTCACGGTGAAATAGTCGGCGGCCTGTCCGAGGATGTAGGGGCTGAGGTCGCGGGCGTCGAAGTCGGCCAGCTGGTCCATGTAAACCGTGGACATCTGCTCGGTTTCCTTGCGCATCTTGGCCAGCTGGGATTTGGCGATGAAAATGCGGGCTTGTGCCGTCCGGGAGGTTTCGAATTCCGGGTTTTCGGAGAAGAACTTCATCAGTTCAACCTCCGGCTTGAACTCGGGTTCGGCAGGAGCCGGCGGGGGTGGGGGAGGGGGCGGCGGGGCGGATGCCGGGTCTGTCGCGCTGGCCGCCGGAGCGGGAGCCAGTGCCGGCACGACTGTCTTTTTCTTCTTCCCGACCAGCTGGACGAGCTGCATGATCATCGCGTCCACGGCTTCGCGGCGCGGCACGGTGAGGTATTTGTTGATCTCAGTGGCGAGGATTTTCTTCGCCTCGTCGACCTTCTGCTGTTTGACCATGGCTCGGGCAACCCAGTACATGGCCGTGGTGGCGGTGGGGTGGTCCGGGCGCTCGGCGACGAACTTGAGCATGGTGTCAGCCACCTTGTCCCACTGGCCGTGTTTCTGCCAAAGCTTGGAGGCTTCGAACAAATTGTAATTGAGCGATTCGTCGTTTTTTGCACGGAGGACGCCCAGCATGTAGGCATTGGCGGCCTCGTCATCCTTCTTGGCTCCGGCGAGGGCGTCGCCCTTAATGCCGAGCACCTCGCCGGCCTGCACGCCGTCCGGGAAATCCTTCAGCCAGGAATCGGCGAGCTTCACCACCTCGTCCCACTGGGAGGCGGCGAACAGGCAGACCATTTTCCGGTATTTGGCATCCGGCAGGTAGGGGCTGTCTTTCTGCTTGGAAATGAATTCCTCAAGGTCTTTGAGGGCGGCTTCGTACTTGCCGGAGAAGACCAGGCAGAGGGACTTCCGGTAGCGGACTTCCTCGGCCATGTCGCCTTTTGGAAATTCCTTGAGGTATTCCTCATAGGCCTTGCTGGCGTCCGCGTACTTGAACTGGCCGAACTTGGCGTTCCCGTCCAGGTAGGCGACCTGCTCCCGGTATTTAAAGCCCTTGTCCTTTAGGATTTCAGAGAAAATTTTCTCCGCCTTCTCCCCGTCCTCGTTCTGCAGGGCGATGACGCCGCGCAGGTAGACAACCTCGGCGGCGCGCTCGGTTTTGGGGAATTCTTTGAGGAACTTGTCGCACCACTCGAGGGCCTTTTCGGGCTGGTTGACTTCCTGGTAGGTGGCGAGCATGCCGTAAACGGCGGTTTCACGCTCCTTGCTCTCCGGGTAGCGGCGGAGAAGTTCATCGTAGCTGACGATGGCTTCCCACTTTTTGTCCGTGTCGTAAAAGCACTTTGCCGTGCGGAGGAGCAGGGCGTCGGAAACGTCCTGCATTTCCTTGATTTTTGGCAGGTTGGCCTTGCTCTCTTCGAGCACAGGCTTGAGACCTCCGATGCGGGAAATCCACTGGTTGGGGGCACCCTTGGGGACACGGCGGGACATGGCCTCATAGCTGGCCAGGGTGCGCTCCATTTCCTTGATGCGCTGCTCCTGAAGGGCGGTGAGTTCGGCCTTGTTCTTGGCGAGCCGGTAGCAGGCGAGTGCCTGCTCCTGCTTCTCCTTGGCGATGAGCTGGTCCCCCACGGTGATGGCGGCCTGGTTGAAGGCGGCCACGTTGGGCAGGAGCTTCAACTTGCGAGCGAGCAGGCTGAGGGTGGCGACGGCCTTGTCGGCTTCAAGTTTTTCGCCGTAGAGCAGCGCCAGGTTGACTGCAGCCCGGGCTTGGACGTTGGATTTGATGTCCGTGCCGATGAGCTTGTCGAGGATATCGATGGCACCTGGCTGGTTGCCGGACTCCTTGGCGGACAGGCCTTGGAAAAGCATCGATTCCTCGCGGAAGGCGGGAACCTTCTCGATCAGCTTGAAGCCTTCCTGGGCCTTGTCGTATTGCTTGAGGAAGAACTGGCTCTGGGCAACGAACATCTGCACCTCGGCCAGGGTGTCGGTCCTGGCCTTGCCGGTGTAGTACTTGAGGTAGTCGGTCAGGGTGGTGACGGCGAGGTCGTATTTCTGTGCGTTGAATTCGGCGGCACCCTTCAGGTAATAAACGGGTTCAAGGACGATGTCGTCCTTCTTTTTCCCTGAGTTTTCAGCGAGTTGGAGAAGGCCCTGGAGCGTTTCGAGGGCCTGGTCATTGGCTCCCTTTTGAAAGGCTTCGACGGCGGTGGCGTACAAGCCCTCGGCGCTGACAGCCCCGCCGCCACCGCCGGCTGGAGCGGCGGCTCCGGGCTTCGCAGCAGGAGCCTGGCCTGATGCCAGGGGCAAACAGCCAAAAAGCAGGCCGCTGGAGACGGCCAGTGATGTGAGATGCTCGATCTTCAAGCGGGAAATCGGGGTCAGAGGTTTGGAAAGGGGCGCAATCGATAGGCTGGTTTCCTGCGGCGGCAACCCGAAAAGGAGGATGCCGGGTGCCTCAGGTTTCCCCTTACGAACGATTAGCCCGTGAGGGGTATTAGAGCGAAATTCTACAGCGAAGAATGCAATCGTCGAGCGGTTTGAGTCTCGCCAATGAAAAGATTCTCGTTTTTGCGAGAGCCGCCCGCGGGGAGACGGGCGCAGGAGGCGCTACTTGGCGTATTTTTCGATGGACTGCACGGTGAACGACCGCTTGCCCCCTTCTTCGGTGGGGAGGTCGATCACATCGCCGATGACCTTTGTGAGCAGCGCCTTTGCCACCACGGAGAGGTAGCTGATGACGCCCTGGTCAGGAACACTGTCCCAAGCCCCGAGAATGGTGAAGGTCTGCGTGCCGCCGCTGGCGTTGTCGAGGAGGTGCACGATGGTGCCGATGGCCACGTGGTGGGTGGGGGCATCCGAGAAATCCGAGGGGCGGGCTTTTTCCAGCTCGCGCTCCATGACGTCGCGGCGGCGGGCAAAGACGCGCTGCTGTTCCTTGGCGCTCTTGAACTCGAAGTTTTCGCGCAGGTCCCCGTAGCCGAGCGCGATTTCGATGTCCTTGACGTTCTGCGGAATTTCCACCGTAATGAGGTGGTCGAATGCTTTTTTCCGGTCCTCCAGGCTCTGGTGGGAGACGATGAGCATGGAGTCTGAGCCGTCGCTGTCGTCCTCCGGGTGCTCGATGAGCTGCTGTACTTCGGGGAAAACGCGGATGACGCGGGCGAGCAGGGAGCGGCGGGTGAGGTCGTCGTAAACCGGTGAACTCCAGAGGCGGCGGGCAAAGGCTTTGAGCTGGCTTGGGTCGAGTTTTTTGGCGAGGTCGCCGATGAGGTCCTTGTCGGTGACGCAGAGGTCCATGAGACGGCCTGCCTTGCGGGACGATTCATCGTAGTGCTCGCGCTCGAGGGCGTTGAGCAGGGCGGGGGCGAGGTCGCTGTCGAAGACTTCCACACCGGCACCGCTGCGCTCGCGGCAGATCCACTGGAGGACGTCGGAACTGAGCGTGCGGTTCTGCAGGCCGATCTGAAGGTAGATGGTGAGTTCGGGCCCCTGCTTGTTCTCGATGATCATGCGGGCGATTTCCGAGACGGTGCGGCCGGCGCTGTCGTTGAGGCGGGCGAGGGCTTCGGGAAGCCAGCCTTCTCCGTAGGAGGAGGGGATGGCGGAAATGAGCTGTTTCTGTCGTGCGACGGGCAGGTTTTTCAGCACGTCGGAGAGGGCTCTGCGCTCCTGGGAGAGGAGGGCGCTCAGGGTGAGCCACTCGTCCTTGGCGGTTTTCAGTGCCGGGGCGCGCTCGAGGAGTTCGTCGCGGACGAGCAGCAACTCGAAGGCGGCCGCCGGATTGAGGCGGATGTTTTTCACAGCGGCGTCGTCCAGATTGAGCACGACGTCCTTGAGTTCGGTTTCCGGGTTGGAGAATGCCTTGAAGTCCTGGATGACGGCTTCGGCGGCTTTGACCTTGTTTTTGAGGTCTTTGGCCAGTTTGAACTCGGAGACGAGCGACTCGCCGTGGCTGAGGCTGGCGTCGCGCAGTTCCAGCGGCAGGTTTCTCTTGGAGGGGACGACAAACGCCTTGTCCTGGCGGAGGACTTTTTTGGTGCTTTCCCACCAAGGCTTGAAACGGGCATCGGGAATGACGCGGGGCTTGAGGATTTCCTCGAAGCGGTCCAGCATCATGGAGTTGTTAAAACTCTGAACGCAGAGGCGGACGAGGGCGGAAGGGTCCTCCGCCGCCATTTTGACGAGGGCGTCCCGGTCGGCAAAACGGCGGGCCAGAATGTGGCCGGGGGCGAGGGGTTCGATCGATTTGGCGGCGAACTCGAGCTTCATCTCATGCCCGGTTTTTGATTCAAAATCAATGGTCAGGCGGTCAGCGCCAAGGTCCCAGCCCGCAATGCGGCCGGGTCCCCAACTGCCGTGAAGGCAAAAGGTTCCTGGTTCAAGGCGGGAAAGTTTTTCCGCCGCGGCTGCGGGCAGTTTTCCGGTGGCGACTAGCTTCGACAAATCCTCATTCATGGACCGCCACCATATAAAGAAGAAGCACACCGGCAAGGAAGAACTCCAATTCTCGGCGCGTGCGGGCTGGGCTCCGGAGTGGGACATGCCGGATTTTTAAGAGGAAGCGACGGAAGCGATCAAGGAGTTGGGATGCTGTCGAGGTCGATGGCGCGGTAGTAGGCCCCCTGGGTTCCGGGCAGGCGGGCGGCGGTGAGGGTGGTGCTGCCATCCGCCGTGGCGGTGATGGCGAGGGGGACTGCCGGATCGGCGGCGGAACCCGCCGTGGTCCAGTCCACGAGGTTCGTGGAAACCTGGACGGCATAGCGCCGGCGGGCGGCCACGGGAAAGGTCACGGCGATGCCGCCAGCCGGGCTGATTTCCGCCTTGCTGACGTGAAATTTGTCGGCCGCGATCGCCGGTGGGAGAGGCGGGAGGTTGATTTTCTCCACGGCGTCGACCTCGGCCGACCAGTAGGAGGGCACGGCGCCGAAGGGATCGGGCTCGCTGCGGTTGGTGACGTAGATCCAGCCGTAACCCTTGGAGGAGGCCTGGGTGATCATGCTGCCCAGGCTGCCAACGTTGTAGGGGATGGCGCCGTAGCGGTCCGGAGGGGAGCCAGCGCTGGCGCCGCCCCAGCCCGAATAGTGTTCGTAGGTGATGAGGATTTGCGCGGCATTCAAGTAACTGGACGAGATGCTGGTGCCGGGGTTTCCGACTATGAATTTTCCCTTCCCGCTCGCGTAGGATTTGGCGCTCTTGTAGTAATTGAGCGGAGTGCTGGAGGTGGACGTGGTCATTTCATCCAGAAAATAACCGTTCACGCGATACCAGCTTGAGTAGGAATCCATCTGGCTTTTGACGTCCGAGAGCGCGGTGCCGGTGTAGGCCGTCGAGATGTAGCCAACAACCTGCCCGCCGGCAGCCTGGATGCGCGCCACGGCGTTTGCGTAGGAGGAACGCTTGGAGGAGCCGGGGCCGTTGCTGGGGTTGAAAACGGCGATGAGCGGCACCCGTCTCGCGGCGGCTTCGGCGGCGTTGAACTGGGAGTCAGTGTTGCCATAGATGGGCATGATGATCCCCATGGAGCCGGCCGCTGGGCCGGTCATGAGGGCGAGGGGCAGGCAGAGTGCGGCGGGGGCGTGGGGGAGACGCTGGCGGGCTATGGGGAAAAATCGGAGGAACATGAAAGCACAGACGTATGAAAGATCAGTATTCTTTCGCAAATTACGCACGGTTTTGAAAAAAGTTGCCGGAAAGCGGGTGCAGCGCGCGGACCGGAGCAAAAAGTGAAGCGGAGGAGGGGAATGCAGGCTGGCTTTTCGGTGTGGCTGGTGTTCAGTGGGGTGCCGCTCGCCATGCCAAAGAGAATCCGTCAGAACCCTCCGTGGAAAAAATCCTCCCCCGCCGGGCCTCCGCCGCAGGGGCTGCTTCAGCCGCCTGTGCGGGTGTCTCTTGTGGAGCAGGTGGTTTTGACTTTGGAACAAATGATTCGGGGCGGAAAATGCGGGGAGTTTCTACCGCCCGAGGCGGAGCTTGGCTCCCAGCTCCAGGTCAGCCGGGTGACGCTGAGAAAAGCGCTGACAGAGCTGTCATCCCGGGGTTGGGTCGCCTTTGGGGGCAGGGGAGGGAGGAACCGGATCGTCCGTAAGGGAGGAGCCTTGTCCGGGGGAGGCAGCCCGGTGGTGGTGCGCTGCCTGAGTCCGTTCCCCGGCCTGGAGCTGGTCCACAGCACCAGGATCATCTTGAGCGTCATGGGGCAAAACCTGGAACCGGCCGGGGTCAGCGTCGCCTTTGAGCACCGCAAGGCCCTGTGGCAGGGCAACCCTGAGAAACGACTGGCCAGGCTGACGGCAGAGGCGGGAGCCGCCTGCTGGGTTCTCTTCCGGGCCAGTCCGGCGATGCAGGCCTGGTTCCAGAATAGACAGCTGCCCTGCCTGGTGCTGGGCCCGTGCCACCCGGGCATTGACCTGCCGAGTGTGGAGTCCGATGCTTTTGCGCTTGGCCGCCACGCCGCCTCCGAGATCGGCCGGCATGATCACCGGCATGTAGCGTATGCTCTCATTGACCCGGACGTGGCGAGCACCAGGCTCACGCTGGCCGGGCTGCGCGAGGGCATGCACCCGCGCGGGCGACTGGAGCGGCTCTCCATCCTCCAGTATGACGACACTACGGACGGCCTGCGGAAAAAAATCAGAAAGTTGATGGCGGAGGAGGAGCCGCCCACCTGCTTTTTCGTGAGCGAGGCAGCCCAGGCCTGGCCGGTCATCGGCCTTCTGAGCGAACTGTGCCTGCGCGTGCCGGAGGATGTTTCCCTCGTGGTGCGGGACCATGAGACCTTCCTTTCCTACAGTGTGCCGGAGGTCACCCGCTATTCGTTTGATCCGGAGCGTTTCGGACGCATCGCGGCGATGATGCTCCGGAGCATCATCGCCGGAGCCGGACTGAAAACCACGCACCGCAGGCTCCTGCCGGATTTCATTCAGGGGAAAACCCTCTCGGTGCGCCGGTCGAAATGAGCCTGCTGGTTTGAGGTGGATGTATTTTTGGCAGACAACCCACGTTAGGGGTGAAATTCTATGGGGTGCCGTCCAAGGATGGAGTCGTCCGGGAAAACTGCCCCGCAGGCGCCCCTGTTTGGGCGTCTGCGGGCCGCAGTACTCGGGCAGAAAACTTCACCCCTCCTTCCTAAATGAAATCAGTCTGTTCGCGTTCGGTCCTCAGCATCATAACCCCCCTCGTCCTGTCACCAATCTTCCTGCTCGCCCCTGGTCCGCAGGCCCGGGCCGGGGCAAACAGCTGGGTGGGTGGTTCCACGTGGGACACCTCCTCGCCTAACTGGTTCTCGCCGTCCACTTGGGTGAATGGGGATGACGCCTTTTTCGAGGCAAGTGGCGCGGGGACAGTCACCGTTGCGGCGGGCGTGCAGGCCCACAATGTCGCTGTCAGCGGTGCGCCCTACATGTTCACGGGGGGAACGCTCACTTTGACAGGTTCCCTGCCCACCTTTTATTCAAATGCCCCTGTCCGCCTGGCCTCGAATCTCCTGGGCGTGGATGGCGCGACCTTCGAAGGCACGTCGAGCATTACTCTGGAGGGGCGCAACACCTACACCGGCCTCACCTACGTGCGCAGCGGGACTGTTGTGCTCAAAGGAAACATCCCTCTCGCAACCAACGGTTCGGGGATCAATGACATCGCGAATTTCGCCATCAAGGGCATCGATTCCCTGGACGAGGAATCGACTGTGCAGCTTTGGGCGGGAACGCCCTTTGAGGATGTGCCCGGCCACCTTGTCCTGAACCGGACTGCCAACGGCCAGATCTACCGGTTCAGCACTCTGACGATGACGGGGGGCACTCTGGACCTCAACGGGGATGACAACAACAACCAGTGGCCGGCCCCCACCGGAGTCGGGATCATCACCAATACATCACCCTACGCCCGGGGCGCCTTCCAGATGTGCGCACCTGACGGCTCGGTGCGGGTCTTCTCCGGGGTCATCCAGAATGGCAATGGAGGCGACATGACGGTGAGCACAGTGCCGAACACAAATGCCGGGGTCACTCCGGTCGTATTCAAACAGGGCTATCGGATGGACATTGACCTTAAGGAAATGGTGGGCAGCGCGAGGTTCGTGATGGACGCGGTAAACACCTACTCCGGCTTCACCCGCATCGGCAGCGGCGTCCTGTCCTTCACCAGCCGCGGCAAGTGGGGGCGGATCGTGAACACGGGAAATCCGGTTACGAGCACCCCGTCGGGATCGATCATTTGCAATGGCAGCATCAATGACTTGCGCGTCGACTTCAACGGCACCAGCCAGGTCACGGGAGGGCTCAGCGGAAACGGCGGCATCTTTGCCAACAACATGGCAGGTACCTGCTCCACGCTCACGCTGGGCGCAGGCGACATCACCAATACTGCCTGGCCCACCGGGGGCGGCGGCCAGAACGGTAAAATCACCGACAAGACCAGCCCGACTGGCGGCATGATGGCCCTGACGAAAACCGGCACGGGGACCATCGGCCTGCCGACGGCGCAAAACAACTACAGCGGTCCAACCATCATCAATGCCGGCATCCTGGAGTTCACCGCCAATGGAGCGCCCAGTGCGAACAGTGACCACCAGATCAACAGCCCTGGGGTGCTTAAACTCAGCTACACGGGGAGCAAAAATGTGAACTCGCTTTGGATCAATGGAGTCAGGCAGCCGGCGGGAACGTACTCGGCCGGCAACCAGGCCGGTTTCATCACCGGCGGCGGATCGATCACCGTGGTGCAGGTGCACGAGCCGGTCATCACTGCGGCGACGGTAGCCCGCGTGACGGGCGGGGTGGAGGTTTCCTGGACAGGCTGCGGTGTCCTTCAGTCGTCGGCGGATCTCGCCACTTGGACTGACCTGCCAGGCATCGCCAGCCCGTATTTTGCTCCGGATACCGCCACACGGAAGTTTTTCCGCGTCAAATACTAGCGGCAGACCTTTAAAGTCCGGCGCCCGGCAGGCTGCGGCGGAGGCAACCAATGGAGCCGGAGGTCGCCCCAGCTTGCGGGCGGCTCCGGGCGGCTCCGGGCGTTGGTGGTGGAGAAATCCGGCCAGCGGCTTCGGGTTGACGAGGCCCGCGCCTGAGGCGATGCCGCACTGGCCACTGTCTGGTCGGCCGCTTTTTGTGCTCCCTGGCGGAGTGAGGGGCAAAATTTACATCCGACACCATGATCAAGACGACTGTCACTTCATTTTGGAAACCAGAACACTGGGGCCGGTCTGGGTCCTCCGGGTTTACCGGATTTTTCCTGAACGGGCTGCTGGTGTGCCTGCTTTCCCTTTCGTCGTTTGCTGCGGGGATTCCCTTCGGTGCCTCCGGTACAGGGACACTGACGTTTGGCACGTTTCCTCCGGCCACGGAGTGGACCACGACGAACATGCCAGGCAACTCGGGCACGACGACCGATCTGGCCGGGCTGGACACGATGGTGAACACGTTTGCCCCGGGTGGCATCACCACGCCGCTCGGCACGGTGACGGCTGATCCGGCCGGGACGACGACGACGGATGGGCGATGGAATTCCGCAGCGCTCCGGCTCACCTCCCGCTCCGGAACCACGGCGGCGACGTGCTTCATGGCCACGCTGGAAAACACGTCCGGCGCGGCGGTGAATGCCATCAACATCAGATTCACCCTGAGCGGCTCTGCGGCGGCAAATGAGGATGCCGGGCTGGCCGGGTACGCCCTCTACTCGCGGCTGGCCGGAGCGGCGGCGTGGCAGCGGATCGGGGTTTACGGCACCAGCGGGCCGGTCCTGATCGAGAATGCCGCGATGAGCGGTACCTGGGCCGCCGGGGGCATGCTCTACCTGCTCTGGATGGATGACAACGGCGTGGCTGGCGGGGACGGATGGTGGGGGTTCGACGACGTCAGCGTCACAAAAGCTGCCCCGGCTGCGGACATCATCACCTTTGGGCTGCCGGGAAATCCTGCGACCATCACCGGCACGGCCATCGCTCTGACGGTTCCGTATTCGACGAATCTGACGGCGCTGGCGCCCGCCTTCACCATGTCGGGCGGTGCGGTGGCGGCTCCTGCTTCCGGCACAGCGCGGGATTTTTCAACGCCGCAGTCGTATTCCCTCACGTCGTCCGATGGACTGATCACCAAAGTCTACACGGCGACCGTCACGCGGGCGGCGGCCAGTTCTGCGAAGGACATCATCACCTTTGGCCCGGGGGCGGCGATCACAGGAACGGCCATTTCGTGGACGGTCCCGTTCGGCACCAGTGTTCTCGCTCTGGCGCCGGACTATTCGGTCTCGCCGCTCGCCACGGGCAGTCCCGCGTCAATGAGCAGCCGGAATTTCACCACACCCCAGACCTACACCGTCACTGCGGAGGACGGTACGACAAAAGTCTACACCGTGACCGTGACAGTGGCCCCATTCACCACGGGAGTGACATTCAGCACGACTCCGCTGAGCGTGACTGCTGGAGCCACAGGAGCAGAGATCTTGAACAACGGCACGCTCATCGCGGCGAATCACGTGGGCAATGGCGGGCAGACGGCGATCACCCTCGCGAATGGTCTGGTCTTCGGCACAGCGACGACCCACCTGGTTCGCGGCTGGAATCCGCACAACGCCAGCGATGCCGGGGTAGCCACGATCACGAATGCCGCCTTCAGCAACCTCATCAACTCCCGCTGGTGGGTGGCCTACACGGACTCGCGTTCGGACATGGAAATCAGCGGCCTGGTCGTGGGCAACACGTACCGGCTCCAGCTCATCTCCATCCTGCCGAACTCCGGAACGGTCTCCGTGGAAGGCAGTCCTGAGACGACGTGGACCGGGAACAACACGATCCTGACCGCCACGTGGACCGCAAACGACACCACGCTCAACATGCAGTACTCCCGGAAGCAGCAGGCTTCCCCCGGCGGCCAGGGGGCGGAGGTGCAGTTCAACGGCTATGCCCTGCACGACATCACCCAGCCGGGCTCGCTGAAAAACATCACCGCATTCACCTTTCCAACGCTTGGCGCGGCGAGCATCGGGGCGGGTACGGTTTTTCTCACCGTCCCGTATGGCACGGATGTGACGGCTCTGGCACCCGCATACACCGTTTCGCCCAATGCCACCGGGGCGCCTGTTTCCGGGACGACGCGGGATTTCACCACCGCGCAGACGTACACGATCACCGCGCAGAACGGGAGCACGAAGGACTACACTGTGACGGTGAATGTGACGCCCGTCAGCACGGCGAAGGACATCCTGGGCTGCACCTTTGGCGGACTGGGCGCGGGGGTTGTTTCCGGGACCACCGTCACGCTCACGGTGCCACCGAACCAGCCGGTGACGGCGCTCACGCCCACGTTGTCGCTCTCACCCTTTGCCACGATCAGCCCGGCCTCGGGAGTGTCTCAGGATTTCTCCTCCGCTGTGCCCTACACCGTGACGGCGCAGGATGGTTCGACAAAGGTCTACAGCGTCGTGGTGCAGTCCTACCAGTCTTGGGCAAATTCCGCTTCGTTCTACATTCTGACCACTCCCGAAGGCGCAAACCTCCAAGCCGGCGTCACGGAAACGAACTTCCCGCTGCTCGTTCGTTTCAAAAGCAGCAACTTCAATTTCGCCCAAGCCCAGGCTGACGGACGCGACCTCCGCTTCACCACGGCAGCCGGGGCGGCACTTTCGTATCAAATTGAGCAGTGGGATCCTGTAAATGGAGCCGGCAGTGTCTGGCTGCGCATCCCCACCATCACGGGGAACTCGCGGCAGGAAATCAAAATGTACTGGGGCAAGGCGGGAGTGCCGGCGGAATCAAACGGAGCCGCTGTCTTCAACGCCGCCAATGGATTCGCCAGCGTCCTCCACATGAGCGACGTGGTGCAGGATGCCGCAGGCACGGTGACTGCGACTGACTCGGGCACGACGCCAGCCAGCGGCGTCATTGGCAAGGGGCGAAACTTCGCCTCTGGAAAGGGCATCCACTGCGGTGACACGATCACCGGATTTGCCCAAGGCTCGGCGGCCCACTCCACCCAGGCGTGGTTCCGCACCAGCGCAGTGAATTGTGAGATTGTGGACTGGGGGGTGGAGGGCGGGGGATTCAACAAGGTGCAGATCCGCGTCATCAGCCCGCCCAGGGTCTACGTGGATGGAAATTTCGCCAGCGTGACGGGCACCACCCCGCTCACGCCAGGCCAGTGGGTGCATGTGGTCCACACCCACTCCGGCGGGGTGGCCAGGATCTACGTGAACGGCCAGCTCGACGCCACGAACAACGTCACCATGAACATGCCGAATCCCTCCCGCATGTGGATTGGCGGCTGGTATGGGACCTACAGCTTCGCCGGGGACATCGACGAGGTGCGTGTCTCAAAAGTGGCGCGCTCGGCGAACTGGATCAAGCTCGAGTACGAAAACCAGAAGCCGCTCCAGACCCTGACCGGCACGCTGGTGCCTGCGGGCAGCACCTTTGCCGCCAGTCCGACGACGATCTCGCTCAATGAAGGCACCAGTGGTTCGCTTTCGGGAGAGGCTGGCGGGGCTCAAAAGGTCCTCTGGATCAAAAAACAGAACGGGCAGGAAACGGTGCTCGCGGTGGACCAGTTCTCGCTGGGCATCGCCGCCGGGCGGGTGGTGGGGAATGAATCGTACGTCATTCAGTTCAAGGCGGTTTATCCGGGGGAAACCAAAACTGTGGACATTCCCGTCACGATCACGGAGGACATTCCTGAGCCGGTGTTCACGCTCAATGCCTCGACCACCAACTGGGACGGCCGCCAGCCGATGACGCTGGCCCCGGTCGTTTCAAACCTGGCCACCCTCCTGGCGAAGGGCTCAGCAGACTTCAACTACACTTGGAGCGTGAACGGAGTGGCGGTGAGCAAACAGATCACCCCGGGCCTGCTCACGCTGCGGCGCTCCCAGGGCAGCGGGGCCATGACGGTGAAGCTGGTCATGGACAACGGAAGCGCTCCGGTTTCGAGAAGCGTGGTGGTGAACGTGCAGGAGCCCGCCACTGACTCGTGGGTGCAACGCGTGCCCCCGGCAACGGAGAAGGTGATCAGCAACCAGTTCATCGCCCGTGACGAGACCGGCTTCGGGAAAATCTACTACAACGGCACGCTCGCCGGCTCGCCGGCTTCGGTCTTCCTGAAAATCTACACCACCCACACGGGCAGCGATGTGCTCTACTCCACCCAGAGCCAGCCGCTGAACGCGGGAAGTTACGCGTTCACCGCCCCCGTGGCTGCCGGGAAATACGTCTACAAGGTGGTTTTTGGTTCCACCACGAATGGCGTGGACACCGTCATCGACTCGCCGGTCACTGGCATCCTGTGCGGAGACGCCTACGCCATCCACGGCCAGTCGAACGCCGAGGCCACTGCACCGGGCGGTGATCTGGCCACGAATCCCTGGATCCGCACCTACGGCACCGGCACCTCCGGCTGGGGCCCGGCGGTCAGGGCAGGCAGCGACCACCACATTGGCTACTGGGGCATGGACCTGGCGCTCTGGATTTCCGCGAACTACGGCATGCCCGTCTGCATCATCAACGGCGGGGTGGGCGGTACACGGATCGACCAGCACCAGGCTAATCCGGTCAATCATTTCGACACCAGTGCGGACTACGCGCTTTACGGCAACTTCATCAGCCGTGTGGCCGCAGCCAGACTGACCCACGGCATCCGCGCCCTGCTCTGGCACCAGGGGGAGCAGGATCAGGGCTCTGGCGCTCCCACGGGGGACTACGACTGGAAGACCTACCAGCAGTACTTCGTCGACCTCTCCGCAGATTGGAAACAGGACATGCCGAACCTGCGCTATTACTACATTTACCAGATCTGGCCCGCCGCCTGTGGAGACACCGCGACGAACGACATGCTCCGCGAAGTGCAGCGCACGCTGCCGTACTTGTATTCCAACATGCGCATCATGACCACGCATGGCATTTCCCCCGGCTCCAGCTGCCACTACGAGCCTGCTGGCTACAAGCGCTTTGCCGACCTCATCAGCCCTCTTCTGGAAAAGGACCTCTACGGACTGGCCACGACGGAGGCGCTGACCGCCCCGGACATCAGGCGCGTCTACTACACCACGGCGGCACAGAATGAAATCGCCCTCGAGTTCGGCCAGCCCATGACTTGGACGGACGGGGCAGCCGGGCTCATGTTTCTTGACGATGCGGGCGGAAAAGTGATCTCGGGCTCGGCTTCAGGCAGCGTGATCAAGCTCCAGCTCACCGCCCCCTCCACGGCGCAGCGGCTCACCTACTTGAAGGGCACGGCTTGGAATGGAGACCAGAACATCATCCTGCGCGGCACGAATCTCATCGCCGCCCTGACCTTTGCCAATGTGCCCATCGCGGCGGCTCCCGGCGGTGCCTACGGAAACTGGGCCGCCTCGGCCTTGCAGGGCCTGAGCGCCGGCCTCAACGACGAGCCCCTCGATGATCCCGACCACGACACCATCCCCAACCTCATGGAGTTCGTTCTGGGCGGTGCCCCCATGACCAGTGGCCACGCCATCCTGCCAGCCCTGGCGAAATCCGGGAGTAACTGGCTCTTTGAGTACGAACGCAGTGACTTTTCCCTTGGCGAAACGATCCAGATCGTCGAATACGGCAGTGAACTCGACGGATGGACGCAGATCCCCATTCCCGCCACCAGCGCGGGCGGTGTGACCATTGTGCCGGGCACCCCGGCCGACCGCGTCAGCGTTGTCATTCCAGCCTCCGGCAGGGAAATCTTTGTCCGACTCAAAGTTCAGCAGTAAACCGACCATGAAACGACTTCGCCTTCCGCTCCTCCTTCTTTCCATCCTCGCTCTGGGGCCTGCCCGCATGCACGCCAAGGAACCGCCAAAAACCGCCCCGGACCTCACGCAGGACACCAGCGCGGTGGATCGCGACTCCACCTACAACCTCGGCGCCACCGGGCTGCGAGGGTGGATCTACACCCGGCCGGCGAACTACCTGGACAGCCTGCAGGGCCGCACCACGCTGGCCAGCCGCCAGATTTTCGTGACCCACGTGGGCGCGAAATCTCCGGCGGATGGAGTGGTCAGGGTGGATGATGTGATCGTCGGTGTGGCGGGCCAGCCTTTCGCTGACGACGCCCGCAAGAGTCTCGCGAGGGCCATTCAGGAGGCGGAGAAGGAGGAAAACAAAGGCGTACTCAAACTCCTCGTTTCCCGGGGTGGAAAAACGGAGGAGGTGCAGATAAAACTGGCCGTGATGGGCACCTACAGCGCCACGGCACCGTGGAACTGCCCGAAGTCGAAACGAATCTTCCAGGCCGCGTGCCGGGTGCTCGAAGCCGAGAAGCTGGACAACGGCTGGGCGGGCCCCGTCAACGGGCTGGCGCTGCTCTCCACCGGCAATGCGGACTATCTGCCGCGGCTGAAGGAATTCGCCCGCAAGCTGGCGCCCTCAGACCTGGACCTCAGCAAGAAAACCAACGGAGCGACCTGGGAGCTGGGCTACCGCAACCTTTTCCTCTGCGAGTATTTCCTGAGCACCGGGGACAGGGAGGTGCTCCACGGCATCAAGGAATACACTCTCTCCATGGCGCGGGGGCAGGGGATGTACGGCACGTTTGGCCACGGATTTTCCGCGCTCACGCCCGAGGGGAAGCTTCACGGCTCGGTGCCGCCCTACGGCCCGGTGAACATGGCGGGTCTGCCGGCGAACCTCTCGATCGTCGTGGCCAAAAAATGCGGCATCAACGACCCCGAAGTGGACGCCGCCATCACCCGGGCGTCGGGATTTTTCGGCTACTTTACGGACAAGGGAGCCATCCCCTACGGCGAGCACGAGCCCTGGCCCTACCACGAAAACAACGGGAAGAACTCACTCACGGCAGTGATGTTCGCCGTGCAGGGAAACAAGCCGGTGGAGACAAAATTCTTCGCCCAAATGGCCACCGCCGGCTACAACAGCCGCGAGTGCGGGCACACGGGGCAGGGATTCAGCTACCTCTGGAGTGCGCTGGGAGCCAACGCCGGCGGGCCTGCTGCGGCGGCCGCCTTTTTCAAGGAGGCGTCCTTGCACCTGGACCTCGTGCGGCGGTCGGACGGGTCGTTCACCTACGACGGCGGCGAGCAATACGGGGCCGGGAAGACGGATGACAACACTTACTTTGGCAAAAGCAGCTACAGCGGCCTGAGCCCGACGGCCACTTATGTGCTGACGTACGCCATGCCGCTGAAGAAGCTGGTCATCACCGGCCGCGATGCAAATCCTGCAGGCTGGCTCAGCAAGGCCGAGGTGCCTGCCGCGATTGCCTCGGGACGGTTTGATCTGGACCGGAAAGAAAAAACGCCAAAGGAACTTGTGGCCGCGTTCAGCGACTGGTCTCCCATCGTCCGCAGCTGGGCGGCGGAGGAGCTTTCGAAGCGGCCCGAGGCCAAAGCCATGGTGGCCGATCTCGTCACCATGGCGGGTGGAAATGACATCCACCAGATACAGGGAGCGTGCGAGACGCTGGGGCTCCTCAGTTCTTCCGAGGCTCTGCCCGTGCTGGTGAAGCAGCTGGCCCACAAGGACCGCTGGGTGCGCTACAAGGCGGCGCAGGCCATCAAGAAAATGGGAGGAGCCGCCAAACCCGCCCTTCCTGATATCCTGAAGGCCGTCGTGCAGACGGCCGAGCCGCTCAGCCCCATCAACTGGGCTGATCCGGTTCAGATCGCTCACGGCCAGCTTGCGGCTGCCGTCTTTTCCGGGCCTCTGAAAGACTCGCTGAAGGATGCCGATCCCAAACTGCTCTATCCCGCCGTGCGAGCCGTTTCCCGCAACCCCGACGGCATGGCCCGAGCCACGCTGAGGGAGTTCTTTGACCACAAGATCACCGCGGAGGATGTCGTCACGCTCGCTCCGGACATCTTCGCCGCCGTCAAAACCCCCAGTCCCGCCGACACGATGTTCGGCAATGAAATCCGCATGGGTGGATTCAAGGCGCTCACAAAATACCACTTCAAGGAAGGCATTCAGGCCGGGATCGATTTCGCGAAAACCCAGGGAGGACATGGCAGCGAGAGCCGCACCGGGGAAATCATGAAGGCAGTGGCCTCCTACGGCAAGGCCGCTCAGGCCGCCATCCCGCAGCTGAAGGAACTCATCGTCCAGCTCAACCAGCAGGTGAAGGACGGCGAATTTCCCGGCGGTGAACTTAACCAGCGGCGCGTCTCCGCCGTGGAGAGTGCGATCAAGGAGATCGAAGCCGCCACCACCCAGCCGGAACTGAAAACGATCAAGTCCGCCCTGCCGTGAGCGGAACCCAAATCAAGCGCGGGGCTTTTTGCCTGTGGCTGCAAAGCCCGTGATGAAAAAAGCCTCCCAAGCGCCTGTCCCTGGCGGCGTCGGAGGTCACACTCCGGCCAGCTCATGCAGCACCGTGCCGCCGTTGGTGATTCTGCGGGGCCGGTTCAGCGGATCAAGGAATTCTCCGGCGGGGTCGATGCCGAGGAAGTGGAAGATGGTAGCAGCCAGGTCTGGTGGCCGGACGGGGCGCGATTCAGGCATTCCGCCGATGCGGTCGCTGGAGCCGATGATTTGCCCACCGCCGATGCCGGCTCCGGCCATGACCACGGAAAAAACCGAGCCCCAGTGGTCTCGTCCGCCGTTGGGATTCACCTTGGGGGAGCGGCCAAATTCACCCATGGCCACGACGAGTGTTTCCTCCAGCAATCCACGCTGGTGGAGGTCGTCGATGAGGGTGGCGTAGGTGCGGTCGAATTGGGGACAGAGCACGTTGCGCACGCGATTCGCATTGTCTGCATGCGTGTCCCAGAGGGGACTGCCTTTCACTTCTTTATCGCCCTCGCGCGGCCAGTTCACTTGCACGAGGCGTGTGCCGGCCTCGACCAGACGACGGGCGAGCAGCACGCTCTGGCCAAATTTGTGAGTGCCGTAAGCGTCGCGCAGCAGGGCGGATTCCTTTTCCAGCGCGAAGGCGGCCCGGCTGGATTCGGAATGCAGCAGGTCGAATGCCTTCTGGTGCATCTCGCCCATTTCCGCCACCACGCCACTCTTGATCCCGGTGGTGAAGTGCTGGTCCATTTGCTGGAGCAGTTCAAAGCGTTCTCCCAAGCGCAGCGCGCTCATGCTTTCATCCAGCGTCATGCCTTCGATCCGCATGGGCAGTTGCGTCGGATCACATTTCATCAAGGTGGGATGCCACTTGGAGCCCATGAAGCCGCCATTTTGGCCGGGCCAGACAATGTGGCCGTCGTTGTAAAGTTCATCCGGCAACACGACCGACGACAGCGGAGAACGGGTGCTCGGGCGCAGGGCTCCCACCGCCGCAGGAATGCTGGGCCAGTCGTCGGGGCTGGGCGGGACGTTCTCCGCCTTGCTGGCTGGTTCATAACCCGTGAGCATGCAGGCACCGCTGGTCGAGTGCGAGTGAATGTCCGTGCACATCGAGCGGATCACCGCCAGATGGTGCGCCACCTTGGCAGTGTGCGGCAGTGTTTCACAAAACTGCATCCCCGGCACGCTCGTGGCAATCGGCCGAAACGTTCCGCGAATGTCCACCGGGGCGTCGGGCTTGGGATCAAATGTCTCATGCTGCGGTGGACCACCACTGAGAAAGAGGATGATGCAAGACTTCGCCCGCCCGAAACTAGCCGCACGGGAGATCGCAGCCGCGCTGGGATTTCCACGAAGCAGCTGGGGCAAACTCACGCCCAGTGCCCCCAACCCGCCCACGCGCAACCATTCGCGACGCGACCAGACGTTCGTCTGGTGCGGTTTGAAATGATGATTTCGTTCCGGGGGCATGATGTTACTGAACTTCACGCAGCAGTTTTTTGGCAGCTGTTTGCCAGATGCGCAGGATGCCATCCTCTCCGCCGACCGCAATGAGTTTTCCGGAGGGATCTGCTGTTAGAGTGAAGGCGAATCCTTTGCTGCCTGCGAGCGCTTCTTCATTAAGTTTCACAGCTGCATCGCCACTGGCACTGGCCACGGTGTCGCCTGTGCCGAGCCATGCGATGCCACTGACTTCCTTGCTGAAAGTCGTGATACTCTTGGTTTGTTTGTTGTCCAGCAGATCCCAGAAACGCAGCGTCTTGTCCGCGCCTCCCGTGGCCAGTGCGAGCCCGTCGCTGCGCCATGCGATGCCGAGGACCTGACCGCTGTGGCCTTCGAAAGCCGCCACGCGACGGCCGTCGGTGACTTGGAAAACACGGGCCCAGCGGTCGCTGCCCGCAGTGGCGATCAACCCATCATCCGGTGAAAAGGCGAGCGCGTTGACGTTGTCGGAATGCGGATCCGCCAGTGTTAGGACGGGCTTGCCATCCACCGTGTTCCAGATCTTCACCTCGCCCGAGCGCGAGGGCACGCCGCCGCCGCTGGCGAGGAGTCGCGTGTCGGATGAGAAACTCAGCGC
>JANOAS010000210.1:0-21647 GCA_031411255.1 bacterium | reverse complement strand
GTTCGCGACTGGGAGTGGCGGGCCTCCGTCCGCCATTCGAAAAAACCGCGAAGCGCACTTCATGGGGATACGGCGGGGGCGGCCGGGCGGGGGGCGCGCGAGTTTAGAAGTGGCCTTCGGCATTTGTTTTTGAATGGCGGCCAGAGGCGCGCCACTCCCAGTGGGGTGCTCTGGCCGCTACGTGAAAGTGATCGCGAAGCGCACTTTATGGGGAGCGGCGTGGGCGCCTGCGAGGCATCCTGCGCAAACACGCCGGACTGCGAGGACGGGGCCGAGGCCTGGACCACCAAAAAAATGGCCCAACCACTACTTTGCCAGGCTTGGGTTCTGCAGCCTGGCCACAGCCCAAGCCGAAGCCATGAAAAGCCTGCGTCAAGCAGCCAACTCCCGACTGGAGAGCCGGATGCGGGAACCGGAGCGGAGATGGCCGCAGGCAAATCCGCCAGTCCGGTTCGGAGGGAGGGGCAGCGCAATCCAATGCGCTGTCCCTGCCCCACTCCCAGTCGCGAAGCGTGGTGCGTTTCCGCAGTTTGTCCGGCCCCACCGGGGGCTGATTCACTGTGCCAGGGCCGTCACCCGGCGCGGTTGACGGCGCTGGTGACGGCTTTGATGGAGGCGAGTTCGATATTGGTGTCGGTGCCGGCGCCCCAGCAGGTCTGGCCGGTGGCGAGTTTGATCTGAATGAAGGCGAGGGCGCTGGCGCACGAGCCGGAGCTGAGTGACTGCTCCCGGTAGTTGACGACCTCGAAAGCCGGAGCGCCACCCTCACGAGTGAGGGCATCGACGTAGGCGGCGATGGGGCCGTTTCCTTCCCCTGTGATGGGGATCTCTTTTCCCCTGGCGATGAGGCTGCAGCGGCAGCGGAAGCGGCCGGCGGTGCCGTCGGCGTGGAAGTGATGGAGGCTGAAGGGCTCCGGGCGGTCGATGTATTCCTTCCAGAACATGTCCTTCAGCTCTGCGGCGGTGACTTCGCGGCCGAGGGCGTCGACCAAGTCGTTGGCGATGGGGCCAAACTCGCGCTGCATGTCCTTGGGCAGCTCGATGCCGAACTCGCTCTCCAGAAGATAGGCGACGCCGCCCTTGCCGCTCTGGCTGTTGACGCGGATGACTTCGCGGTACTCGCGGCCGATGTCGTTCGGGTCGATCGTGAGGTAGGGCACGTCCCATGGGCCTCCGGCTTTTTCCCAGGCGGCGAGGCCTTTTTTAATGGCGTCCTGGTGGCTGCCGCTGAAGGCGGTGAAGACCAGCTCCCCGGCGTAGGGCTGGCGCGGGGGAACGGTCATGCCGGTGGTGCGCTCGTAGACCTTGATGAGGTGGTTCATCCGGCTGAAGTCGAGCTGCGGGTCGATGCCGTGCATGTAGAGGTTCATGGCGACCTGGACGATGTCGAGGTTGCCGGTGCGCTCGCCATTGCCGAAGAGGGTGCCCTCCACGCGGTCCGCCCCGGCGAGGAGGCCCAGCTCCGTGGCGGCGGTGCCGGTGCCGCGGTCATTGTGCGTGTGGAGGCTGATGATGAGTGACTCCCGGTTGCGGATGTTCGTGCACATCCACTCGATCTGGTCGGCGTAGACGTTGGGCATGGCGACCTCGACGGTGTCGGGCAAGTTCAGGATCATCCTCCGCTCCGCCGTGGGCTGCCAGATGTCCATGACGGCTTCGCTGATCTCTCTGGCAAACTCCACCTCGGTGGCGCTGAAGCTTTCCGGTGAATACTGGAGCGTGACGTGCGTGCCGCCCTCCTCGAGCCGGCCGATCCGGTCCTTGATCCACTGCGCGCCCTGGACGGCCATGGCGATGATTTCCTCCTTCGACTTGCCAAAGACGTAGCGCCTCTGAGCCGGGGAGGTGGAGTTGTACATGTGGATGATGACTTTTTTCGCCCCGATGAGGGACTGGACCGTCTTCTCGATGAGGTCCTCGCGCGCCTGGACGAGACACTGGATGGTGACGTCGTCCGGGATGCGCCCGTCCTCGATGAGGCGGCGGTTGAAGGCGAACTCCGTGTTCGAGGCGGAGGGGAAGCCGACTTCGATCTCCTTGAACCCGACTTCGACGAGGGTGGTGAAGAGTTCGAGCTTCTGGGCGACATTCATCGGCACGGCAAGGGCCTGGTTTCCATCCCGCAGATCCACGCTGCACCAGATGGGGGCGCGGGAGTGGGTGCGGGAGGGCCAGGTGCGGTTCGGGAGCTGGACGGGATCAAACCGGCGGTATTTGTGGACGGTGTCTGCGAGCATAAGCGGGTCGGAATTTAGGATGGAAAAGGCGGGTGGGAAGCACGGATTTTCTCCCGGATTTCGGGAGGGCGGTGTCCTGCGACGGGCAGGGGAACCGGAAAAAACTCAGCTGCGGCGAGTGATCAAAGGGCCGCCAACCCTGGGCTCAGCAGCAGGCTGAGAGGGGAAAGGGAACGCACGCTGGCCGAAAGAAAAAGCACGAAGCCAAGGTATTGGCGGACCGGGCTGTGTCGAGTGGAAAATTTCCGGCATGCCGGCTCAGTCCCCGATCCGCTGGAAGAAGAGGGTGAATTCGAGGCGGTTGTAGGTGAGGTGGGTCTGGGTGAGGAGGCGGAGGCCGGAGGCGGCTGCGGCGGAAATGACGGCGCGGTGGAGTGCGAGGATGTCGCTGACGGTGGAGGCGCCGGAGGTTTTCAGGGTGAAGACGACGAGCCCGCCGGGACGGAGCCGGGGGGCGAGGCGGCGGACGTGGTTGAGGGAGTCGAGGGCGTCGCCATTGAGGTCGCAGAGGAGGGCATCGAAAATGGCGCCATCCCTGGGCTGGAAGGAGGCGGCGTCTGAGCGGACGAAGGTGAGGCCTGGGTGGCGGTCCAGCCGCTGGTGGAGGGGGGCGCGGTCGACGGCGGTGACGTGGTGGCCGCGGGCGAGGAGTTCGGACGTCATGCCGCCCGGGCTGGCACCCAGCTCCAGCCAGCAGGTGCCCGGAGGCAGCATGGGGTGGTGAAGGAGAAGGTGGTGGAGAGCTTCGGCGATCTTGGCTCCGGCGCGGCTGATGGTCTCGCCGGGCTCGTGGCCGATGAACTTCGTGCCGCCGGGGTGGAGGCCGCCGGAGGCACGCGGGCTCTGGATGCCGGAGAAAAGTCCCTCGCGACCGACGAGGGAGAAGAGGGTGTCCCGGGCGGGGTCCTGGTCCTCGGCGGTGGCGGCGGGAAAGGCGGGGAAAAGCTGGAGGGCGCGACCGCGGAGGTTGGAGGCGAGTCCTTTGTAGTAGCCCTGCGGGGAGCCCGGGGTGAGCTGGCCGATGAGGAGGGCCTGGGCATGGCGGTCTGCGAATTTTTTCAGCAGTGTCTGGGCGGCTTTTTCGACAAATCCCTCCATTTTCTGGGGATGGCAGGGCCAGCTGTGGTGGACGGGGAGGTTCCACCGGAGAAAAAGGGAGGCGGGGGAGGAGTGGATGAGGCCGGGCTGGGTGGTCTTGAGCAGGTGGTACTCGCTGCCGAGCGGGGTGGCGGTGACAGGGGAGAAATGGGCCAGAAGCTCCGGCAGGAGGGGGGAAAAGACCTCGGAGATGCGGACCAGCCACTGCACGGGTGGCGGGGCGGCGGGCGAGGGGGCTGGGTCGGCGGGCAAGTCGGTGGCGTTGGGCATCGCCGTCAGGTTACAGGCGGATGGGGGCCACTGTCAAAGGGCGGCCGAGGGATCAGATTTCCCCGCCTGCGGGCCTGGTGGTGGGGGTGCCGAGGTTCTCAAAGAACCCGAGGATGAAGCGGAGGCGCTCCTCCACGCTGTCCAGCCCGAGGAGCGGGTGGCGGTCCATGGCGTTGGGGATGAAATTATAACCGATGACGTCGGCGACGATTTCGGGATCACGCAGGGGGCCAAATTGGTTGTCAAACTGGGTGACGAGGGCGGGATCTGCGCCGACGAGATTGCGGGCTCCGGCAAGAACGTCTGCCACGAGACTGGCGGCGGCGGCCTTGCTGGTGATGATGCTCGGCACGGGCTCGACGAGGGCGATGCGGAAGGGCTCCCGCTGGAGCCAGCCGGTGATGTGCAGGCGGCCAACTCCCTGCAGGATGAGGCGAGAGGAACCGTCGGGCTGGCCGACGCAGGCGCGAACGAGACTGGCGGTTGTGAAGGCGGAGATGTTGTCATCCACCTCGTCCCATTCGAGCCCATTGCCCGCATCGAGCAGGGTGCCAACGCCGAACATGCGCTCCGCCTTCAGGGCATGATCGAGCATCACCCGGTAGCGGGCCTCGAAGATGTTGAGCGGGAGGAGTGCGTGGGGAAACACGTTGCACTCCGCCAGCAGAATTAAAGGTAGTTGGGAAGGCAGATCCATGCGGCTGGTCTCAATTACGCCCGGACGGGGAGTTTGGATGAAGGCAAACATATTTCAAATGCTGATTCTTTGAGCCTGAGGGGTGGCGGGCCGTGCTGCAGTGGGGGTGGAAAAAGGAATCGCCTGGAATGGCAGCAGGAGTTAAACTGGGCTGATGCCGAGATTCCCCTGCCAGCCGGCACCGCTGTCCTGTCCTCTCCCCCAATTTATGAAACTGCCCTCCCCCCACTCCCTGAAGTACGCCGCGCTGGCGGCACTGATCCTGTCTGCCGCTCCGCGTGTGCAGGCGCAGGAAACGGTGCTTCAGTATTTCAACACGTCGTGGCGGGAGATCGAGCGGCGTCTCCCGGAGGTGGCGGAGGCGGGCTACTCCGCGCTCTGGCTGCCTCCGCCGAACAAGGGATCCTCGGGCACGTACTCGGTGGGCTATGATGTGTTTGACCGGTTTGACCTGGGGGACAAGGACCAGATGGGCACGGTGGCGACGCGCTACGGGACGAAGGCGGATCTGCTCCGGCTGGTGGAGGTGGCGCACCGCTTCGGCATCCGCGTCTACTTTGACAACGTGATGGCGCACAATGCCGGGCCGCTCGACGATGTGGCGCCGGGCACGCTTTTTCCCTCGATTCCGGGGTTTGTGCCGGAGGACTTCCACCTGGTGCGGAAAGCGGGAGGCGGCTGGCGCAAGGCGACGGACTCTCTGGACTACAACGATGAATGGCAGGTGCTGAACCGCAACCCATTCGCCTGGGACATTGCCCAGGAGTCGCCAAATACGAGCTTTGACCCGGTGGGGCAGGCTGAGGGGACGGACTACGCTAAGTGGACGGGCATCCGGCACCCGGGAAAACGATGGCTCTATCCGGACACGGATCTGCCCGGCATGACGGATGCCGCAGGCATTGTCTTCCGTCCCTTTGCAGACAAGGAGCCCTGGCAGGACACCGGCTGGGGCGCAGCGCACACCGGGGCGGGCAACGGGAAATTTGACTGGGACGATACGAACGCGAACGGCCAGCATGAGGCCAGCGAGGCGGGCGAACCCTTCACCGACACGGGCGTGGACCCGACGACGACCGGGCGCAACACGGTGGCGTGGGGTTTTGGCGACGGGAAGTACAACATGGGCAATCCGGTCGCGGAGGATGTGAACGGGATGCTCCTCCGCGCGACGCGCTGGATCATCGACCAGACGGGGTGCGATGGATTCCGCCTTGATGCGGTGAAGCACGTGCCTTCGTATTTCTTTGGCCAGCAGACGGGACTGAAGGACGGCTCGAGCGCGGGCTATCTGGGAAATGCCCAGGCGCAATTCAACCTGACGCACAACTACAGCGACTGGTCGAACCACCGGGACTCGACTTACAGCACTAACGTGGTGCGTGATGACTTGATGCTCTTTGGCGAGCACCTGGGAGCACCACCGGCACCCGGGGACTACCTGGCGGCGGGCATGAGGATCGCGAATGACGACTTCGTCAACGGGGTGGGAGGGCTGAGCGGGATCGGTAACAGCATGAGCGGCTACGACACGCCCGGGCTCAAGACCTTCGGCGTAAATGAAGGCGTGATGTATTGCCTGAGCCACGACAACAACTACATGTCCGGCTCCGACCGCCCGGCGGCGCACCAGTACATGCTGACGCGGGCGGGGCTGCCCATCGTCTACACGGACGGCTACAATGTGAGCGGGGCGCCCGATTATTTCCCGAAGCCGTCGTATGTGCCGTTCCTCGGGCAGTTCGGGCAGAACTACATCACGGGCACGCTGCCGGTGCGGCGGGACTTTGCCCGCGGGGACCAGATTGCGAAATACCAGGGGACGGATTTCTGCGCGTGGGAGTTCCGCGACAAGTCCGAGAACCTGGCGATGAGCGACGCGGACGGGACGACGATGCTCATCATGCACGCGCGCGCCTACACCAGCGGGCAGCCCATGCCGATGAGCACGACCTTTCCGCGCGGCCACCGGCTGAGGAACTACTCGCCCTACGGCGGCACCTTTTACGCCTGGGTGGACAGCGTGGATGGGAAGCTGCACAACGACCAGGGGGCGGTCATCACCGTGCCGTCGGGCGGCTACTTTGCCTTCAGCTACGAGGTGCCCGAGCTGCCGACGCTATGGCAGGGCAGCACGGAGGCGCGGGCGATCGACATCACGGAAAACGGCACCCCGGTTTCCTGGATGGGCGTGGCGAGGAAGGACGGGAAAAACGGGGACGCCGCCTACAACTACACGGCGCAGGTGCCCCGGGTGAAAAGCGGGACGGTGCTCACCTTCACGGCGCGCGCGGATGGCACGACGGCGAACATTTTAATGAAGCTTGACGGGGGCATCGACCTGAACGGGGTGAACGGGCGGGACAACAAGCCCGGCACGGCGAAAGACACGTTCCTCGGCTACGAGCAGATGACCTCTGTGCAGCGGGTCTCGGAGAAATTCGCAGCGACGGACACGCTGCGCAATGTGCTCGGTTCCGCCGGGGCGGAGACGTGGCAGTACACCGTGGGCACCGCCGGCGTGGTCCGGAACAACGGCGGCGGGATCAACACGAACACGGGGACGGCGACTTGGGCCTATCACGATCCGACGGCGCAGGCGGCCACAGTGGGCTCGCTCCAGATGTCGCCCGCAGCGGCCACGGCGGCAGGGCAGGCGGTGACGTTCCAGGTGAAGGTGGGCTACAAGGCGGACGCGATCACGAACGCGTGGCTCTACTACACGACGGACGGCACGAATTTTCCCGAAGGGAGCGCCGGCCTGGCGAAGGGCACGACAAAGGTGCTGGCCTTGGGCACGCCGACGGACGGTGCGGCGGACGGCGGCGGCATCCCGCAGTGGTGGCGCGGCACGCTGCCGGCCCAGACGGCGGGCACGGTGGTGCGGTATAAAATAGGCATTCACAAGCTGGATGCGCCCGTCCGGTTTCCGCTGGACGACAATGAGCTGGCCAGGAAGCGGAAGATGGAAACGGTCTTCCGCCTGGCGAACTTCAACGCGACTACGGCCAAGGTTTACACCCACGCGGACAACGGCCAGAACGCGACCGGCCTGAAGGAGGGCTTCCACTACCTGCAGACGCGGGCTTTTCTGAAGCGGGACAACCAGGCGTCCCTTTTCCGGACAAACACGCAGACCTTCTACTACGACACGCAGCGGCCCACCGGCCAGATCATCTACCCGACGAACGACCTCGACACGATCGGCGGCACCACGTATGGCGTGGTCGTGCTGACGGACGATTCCGTGACGGAGGTGCGCTACAACATCACCGACACCAGCACCGCCAATGACAGCGCGGCCAATGGCAATGGCACGGGCAACTGGGCCACGGCGACCGAGGTCACACCGGCCACGTCCACCGGGACGACGGGCTTCACGAAACAGTGGCGCTTTGACTACAAGCAGATCCCCGGCTCCGGCCAGGCGATCATCAAAGCCCGGGTCTTGGAGGCATCCTCATCGGCAGACATGACGAAGACGGACGTGGACGGGTGGTTCACCACGCTCAGCCGCACCGTCAACACCGGCTACGCAGTGAACTACCGCATCGCCTTTCCCGCCGCAGACGGCACGGTGGTGGACTCGACCTACGTGATGAAGGTGCTCTTCGACAAGAGCCTTGGGTATTTCAATGCCGTGCAGGTGAGCGAGACGCAGATGAAGGCAGAGTTTCAGGTGGGCATCGCCAGCAGTGTGAGCGGCGCGGCGGACGGGGAAATCATCCAGTCCGCCTCCCGCATCGGGTTCAACCGCGATGAGAACGCCACGGAGAGCGCCCTGACCTTCACCTTCCCCAACCTCTACAACGGCAATCCCGACTTTCTCCACCGCGTGCGGGCCACGCATACGCGCGGGGGCATATCCCTCACGGACACTGTGCTGGTAAAGGCCGCCCCCGCCGCGCTGGCGGATGCGGATGCCGACGGGCTGCCGGACTTTTGGGAAAACCTCTACGGCCTTCAGGTCAACAATCCGGACGGCATTCACGGAGCGGACGGCGACTTCGACGGCGACGGCATCTCCAACGTGGCCGAATACCTCACTGGCCTGAACCCCATCGCCATGGATGCGGAGAAGTACCCGCAGCCAAAGCTCACCACCGGGGTGAACGGGGCATCGTATCGTCTGGAATTCCCGGTGCTGCGCGACCGGAGCTACCGCGTTCAGTACAGTTCCGGCCTTGCCTCGTGGATCACGGCAGGTTCTGTTTTTCAGGTCACTGCGGACAACCCGGCCTTTCTCTGGACGGACGACGGACTGCTGACAGATCCGGATCCTGTGAATGAAAAACGCCGGTTTTACCGCGTTCTGATCAGCACGCCGTGAGGGGGCGATTCAGGCTGATTTGGCCGCCCAGGAGGGCATCTAAACCGACCAGTTCAGTAGGCCACTTTTCTGGTAAATGCAGTCGCCTTCACCTGCTCGGGAAGGTTTTTTGCAAGTCGATTTGGTGCATGAAAATTTTTTTAAAAAGGGTGTCAAATTTGCTTGTGGAGTGGAAGGCCTCCACCTAGTCTCGCGCCACGAAAAACGGGACCGGTCGCAGGCCGGCTGGAGCGGCGCCCCCTCCGGTGGGCACAAACCCAGGCTCCGCAAAATTGTTCACTTAATTAACTAACCATCAAAATTTTATCAGCACGCTACACCCGGAAACCGCAATGAAGGAAATGTTCGAAATGCTTTGGAAGGAGGTTTGTGACAACGTTAGGCCCAGGGTGAGCGCTGAGGCATTCGAACGGTGGTTCGAGCCGACCCGGCTTCGCCACGCTGACGAAAAGATTTTAGAAATCGCGGTGCCGAATTCGATGCACCACTACTGGATGGAGTCGAACTACGGTGCGGTGCTGGCGGATGTGGTGAACACGCAACTGAAGGGGCCTCGGAAGTTGAAGTTTGTGATCGATGCCAGCATTGCCGCAGCGCTGAAGCCGGAGTCGGTGGAATCGGTGGTGAAATTTGACGCCGCGCTGGCGGGGGAGCGGGCGGTTTTTCGGGCGCCTGTGGAACCGGCCGAGGTGGCGCTGCCAGAGACGGCCCTTCCCGTGAGCGAAAAGCAGGCAGGCGCGAGCGGGCTGAACATCAAGCTGACCTTTGAGAGCTTTGTGATCGGGGGCAACGCGCAGTTTGCCTCGGCTGCATCGCGCGCCGTCGCGGAGAAGCCGGCGCGCACATACAACCCGCTCTTCATGTACGGCGGAGTGGGCCTGGGCAAGACGCACCTGCTGCATGCGATCGGCAACCACATCCTCGCCCACAAGAAAAAGGCGAAGGTCCTTTACGTGACGAGCGAACGGTTCACGAATGACTTCATCGACGCCATCCAGGCGGGAAAGCTGCTCGACTTCCGTAACAAGTACCGGAAGGTCGACGCCCTGCTGATCGACGACATTCAGTTCCTGGCCGGCAAGGAGAAGAGCCAGGAGGAGTTCTTCCACACGTTCAATGCCTTGTTTGACGGGCACAAGCAAATCGTACTGGCCTCCGACAAGCCGCCGAGTGAAATCGGCAAGCTGGAGGCCCGTCTGGTTTCCCGCTTTGAGTGGGGCATCACGGCGCAGCTCCAGGTGCCGGACGTGGAAACGCGGATCGCGATTTTGCGGAAAAAGATGAAGCTCTGGCGTGTGGAGGTGCCGGATGAGATCGTTTTCCTGCTGGCCGACCGGATCAAGACGAATGTGCGCCGCCTGGAGGGCGGGCTGATGCGGGTCGCGTCCTATGCGTCCATGACGCAGGAAAAGCTGACTCCGGCCAGGGTGGAGGATCTGCTGCGGGACATCCTGCAGGAGGATGCGCGCACCATTGTGACGGTCGACAAGATCCAGCGTGCGGTCGCTGAGTACTACGACGTGCGCATGGCCGACATGGCCAGCAAGCGCCGTCCGGCGAACATCGCGGGGCCGCGGCAGATCGCGATGTACCTGGCGCGTGAGCTGACAGACTCCTCGTTCAGCGACATCGGTGGATCCTTCGGCGGGCGGGATCATGGGACGGTCATTCATGCCTGCAAGCAGGTGGCTCTGAAGATGAAAAAGGATGATGAGCTGCGGAAGCAGATCCTGCTGCTGGAAAATCTGGTGAAGCAGCCGGCATAGTGGGCGGAAGCCGGCACTTTGCTTGTTGGATTTGACGGCGGGCAGGGGAGGTGGTTCAGGTGCGGCCATGAGTGAAGAGGCTGCGGCGTTTGCGCCGGCGAATATTTCCCTGATTTTCGAGACCTACGAGGCGACGGCCCACCACGGGCGCGGTTCGCTCGGGGTCGGGTGTACGCTGGATGCAGGGGTGGTCGCCCGCGTGCGCCGGGCGGGCCTGGGAGCGGCCAGGAGTGAGATCCGCGTGGGCGGGGAGGTGTGGGAGTTTCCCACGGTGGCGCAGGTGGTGCAGCGGCTGGCCCCGGAGCCGGTGCGTGTGGAGATCGAGGCGGCGTTTCCGTTCGGGTGCGGCTTCGGCATGAGCGGGGCCGGAGCGCTGGCCACGGCGTATGCGCTGGGCAGGCTGTTTCACCTGCCGCAGGAGCTGCTGGCCCTGGCCATGGTCGCACACGAGGCGGAGGTGGACAACAAGACGGGGCGCGGCGATGTCGGCGGGCAGTTTAATGGCGGATTCATGGTCAAGACGGTGAAGGGAGCCCCCCTTGCGGTGGAGTGGCTGCCCATCCCTGAGCAGACCGTGTGGTGTAAAATCTTTGGCCCCATTTCCACCGCCTCCCTGCTCGGTGATGCGGAACGGCTGAAGGAGGTGAATGCCGCAGGCCACGAGGCGCTCACGGCACTGAAACGGCAGCAGCACGAGATCGACCTGCCGGGGCTGCTGAGGCTGAGCCGGGACTTCGCTGATCGTTCGGGGCTGATGAGCAGCCCTCGGGTGCGCGCCGCAGTGAAGGAGGCCGAGGCGATGGGTGGCCACGCGAGCATGATCATGCTGGGCGAGGCGGTGGTGAGCACAGTGCCCATTCCCGGGAGCCTTCCGCACCGCGTGGTGAAGCGCGGAGCGGCGCTCCTTCCAGGGGCGGTTTGACGGCCCGTCTGGCGGGCTGCCGGCGGAGTTTGGAAAAAAGTTTAGAGAATTTTGCCAGAGGCGAACCGGCCCTGCGATTCAAGGTCTGAACCAATCAAACCCAAACCAACTACTACCATGAAAAAAACACTCCTCATCGCCATCGCCGCCGCCCTCTCCCTCACCAGCCCGCTCGTCCAGGCTGCTTCAGACTACCTCCTGGAAATCGAAGGCATCAAGGGCGAATCAAAAGACAACGTCCACCCCGGCACCATTGAAATCATGTCCTTCAGCTGGGGCATGAGCAACTCAGGCGCGGTCGCCAGCGGCGGCGGCGGAACGGGCAAAGTCAGCATGCAGGACTTTCATTTCACGACGAGCATCAGCAAAGCTTCGCCCCAGTTGATGCTGGCCTGCGCCACCGGAAAGCACATCCCGAAGGCCATCTTTACCGTCCGCAAGAGCGGAGCGGCGGGCGGTCCGGTGGAATATTACACCATCACCCTGACGAACATTTTGATCAGCTCGGTTTCCCAGGCCGGACAGACGGGTGGAACCACCACCACGGGAGCGGGCATCTCTGACACCTTCTCGCTGAATTTCCAAAAGATCGAGTTCGAATACCGGGCCGACGACGGCTCGGTCGAGTCCAGCGGCGTGCTGCAGGCCACCCCGGCGCTCTAATTTCCGACCATTTCCACGCCATGAATGCCACACCAAAGTCAATCGCCCCTGCCGGATTCCGCTTCATCGCGGTGACGGCAGCCTGGGTGGTCGCCCTCCTCACCGCTGCAGCCCAGCCTGCGGCGGCTGCCGTGGACATGTTTTTGAAGATCGAGGGCATCCCGGGAGAACTGACTGCCGGCCGGTTCTCCGGCTGGTCCCGGGTGTCCCAGGCGGGCGGCGGGATTCTCCCTTCAGAGGATCCAGTTGCCCCACCGGTTCACCAGTATTCGGTGAGCAAGGAGCTGGACAAAAGCTCGCCTCTCATCGCCCAGCGCTGCGCCACCGGGACACACATTCCCCGCTTGACCCTCGCGTGGATGGACGGGGCGGAGGTGTTTTACCGAATCGTCTTTAACGACGTGGTGATCTCCCGCGTCTCCCTGTCCGGGAATGCAAAAACCCTGCCAGCCGTCCAGCAGGAGGCGGTCAGCTTCACCTATCAGAAAATCGAGTGGACCTGCGTGCAGCTCGGTGGTGACGGATCTGACGAGGGCGGCCTGAAGGCGACGTTCGACCTCGCCACGGCAGAAGGGGAGTTGAAGCCGCGTGAGCCCTTCCGCGCCGGCCTGGCACCTCAGGGTGGCCGCGAACCCGGCGTCCGCATCCAGTGCCCTGTGGAGGCGGGACACCGCTACCGCCTGATGGGAAACCGCACGCTTGATGGTGAATGGACCGTTCTCCAGGAGTTCACCCCCGCTGCAGACGGCTCGTATGATCAGTTCATCCCGGCTGCGGAGGCACGCCTCTTCCTGAAAATCGAGCAGATTGATTGACACCCCCACCCCCCCAAAAAAAAGCCCGCCATCCCTCCCCAGGGGTGGCGGGTCTTTTTTTGTTGGGGGCGTCACTTCTGGATTTCGCGGAGCAGTGCCTCCACGCGCTGGGGGCCGGTGCGGTCGTCGGCGGGGGCGGGATGGGTGGCGGCGTAGGTGAGCGAGTTGCAGAGTGGCACCCATTCCAGGTTGCCCTCGGGATCAGCACTCCGGCCGAAGGCGGCCCAGACGCGCAGCGGCACTGCCACCTGCCGGACCTGGCCGGAGCCCAGTATGGCGCAGGCGGACGGGGGCGAGGTCACGAGGTACTCCCGGCAGACCAGCGGACGGTCCGGGTGAATGGAGCAGCTCTCCTCCTCAAGAAACGGGCAGGGGACGCCCTGCTGAAACCAGGCGAGGCCAAAGGCGCGGTAGGCGGCTTTCTCCGAGTCCGGATGTCCGCGCGGCGGAAGGTTTGCGGCGGCCATGGTGGCGCGCGCGGCTTCGAACTTCGCCCGCAGCGTCGCAGCCCGCTCGGTCGGCATTTTATCGATGAGCGCCGCCAGATGCCGAGCTTCCGTGGGCGTGACGGGCACCATCTGCCGGCAGCATGCTCCGCACCCCTTCGCGCAGGAAATCTTTCGCCCGGCCTGCTCCACCCGCGCCACGGCAAGGTCGGTGACCTGGTTGGCGAATGTCTGCGCATCACCCAGCAGTGCCTCCGGTCCGCACACTCCTTTTGGCACGGTGAAGGAAATCGTCAGCGGTGTTCCGTCGATTTTCAGCGTGCCCTGCCCGGTGATGGTGTCCTCCATTTGGCCAGAATGGGCGGCATGCTGCACCTGTCAACGCGAATGGGCACCACGCGCCAGGCAGAGGGGCTTTTGCGGAAATGAATTTCCCGCTTGCCGGATGGCGTGGCCGGGACACAGTGGGCGGACTGTTTTTCAGAGTCCGCAGGCACGCGTAGCTCAGCGGTAGAGCGGCTGGTTTACACCCAGCGGGTCGGAGGTTCGATCCCTTCCGCGTGCACCACTATTGTTTCGGCGGGCGGAGGGTGGCTCCGACGCCGAAGCCTTCGGGGAGGATGATTTCGCCCATGGAATCGTAGGAAATGCCGGCGTAGTCGTTTTCCTTGAGCCAGAGGGCCTGCCCGAGGTCGAGGAAGGTGGCGTAGGGGGCGAAATGGGCGGCGGCGGTGGCACCGAGGGTGGAGGCCAGTCCGCTGGAGAGGACGAAAGTCAGCTGGCTGGCCCTGGCGGCGGTGACGAACTCGCGGGTTTTATCCATGCCGCCGTGCTTGAAGGGATTGATGACAACGCCATTCACATGCGGGGCGACGGCGGGGAGGTCGCCAGGCTCGACGACGCTGCGGTCTGCGACCAGGGGGCACGGGCGGCTGGGCAGGGCGGCGCTCAACTCGGCCCAGCCTTCGGGATTTTCCACAGGGACGGGCTGGATGACGAAGTCGATGTCCCATTTGCTGAGAAGCGGGATGATTTTCGCCGCCTGAGCGACGGTCCAGACGCCGTCGGCATCGATGAAAAAGCGGGCCATGGGTGCGGCCTCGCGGGCGACGGCGATGAGGGACTCGTCCTCTTCCATGCTGCCGGTGCCGAGCAAGAGCTTGATGGCGGGATACCGGTGCGCGAAGTCGGCGATGGCGGCCCGGTATACGGCCTGGTCGGCGATGGGGGGAACGGCGGCGCTGCCGGGTGGGCACTTGGAAAGGTTGAGGTTCCAGATCTGGTGGATGGCCTTCTCAATGCGGCGGCCGACTGCGTCGAGGCGCGTGATGTCGAAGGCGGCGCGGGCGGTGGCGGGGCCGTCTGGCGGGGGGGTGGTGGGGCCGGCGTTCGGGTCGCAGGAGGTGCGGATCCAGTCGGCCAGGGCCTCGTAGTCCTCGCCCGGTTGAAGCGGAGCCTCGCCGGTGCAGCCACCGTGGCTGACACGGAGGAGGGCGACGCTGGTGGTGGTGCGTCCCGCCCGGCGCACGGGGGTGCGGAGGGGAACGGTCTTCAGATCAATCTGCAACGAGGTGGTGTCCATGCGGAGAAGGGGAGAGGAGTCGAGTATGCCCTGCTCTGCGCTGGTTGCAAGGCTCCAGAGCGGCATGGGCAGGATTTGTGCCGAAGAGGGAACCCGGCTCAGGGTTTCGCCTGGCCGGCGCCCTCGCGGACGGCCCAGAGTTCCTTCATGGTGGCGAAGTAGACGGTTCCATTGGCCATGACCGGAGTGGCGCTCATGGGGGAGCGGAGGTCGATCTCGGCGAGGAGCTTTTTCTCGCGTCCGGCAGCGAGGATGGTGACCCACCCCTTTCGGTCGGCGAGGAAAACCTTCCCATCCGCGGTGACGGGCGAGCCCCAGAAATCTGCGTGGCCGTCCTGCGTCCAGAGGGGGGCTCCGGTGGCGGCATCGAAACAGGAAATGTTGCGGCCCACGTCGGCGATGGTGACCAGCCCGTCCGCCACGGAGGCAGTGGTCATGACGTGGCCGTGCAGCGGCTGGCTCCACACCTCCTTCGGACCGCCTTCGGCCATGGGATCGACGCACTTCAGCCAGCACTTGTGCTTTCCCCAAAAGATGTCACCCCCGGCGGCGATGTAGAGGCGGCCGTCTTTGACCACCGGCATGCCGTAGATGTTACTCGGGCCCTCCTGTTTATTCTGGGTGTACTTGTGGACAAATTCCTTCGGCCCGGTGGGATCGGGGTCGTATTTCCAGAGGAGCTTCAGGGATTTCACCTCCGGGCCGGGCTCGGGCGGCTCGAAGCTGTAGACGACGCCGTCCCCGCCGGCGAAAAGGATCTGCTTTTTCCCGCCCAGCGTGGCGAGGGACGGGGCGGACCAAGTGCAGTGGAAAATTTTTGGCCCGATCTCCTCAGCATCCTGCGCGATGAGGCGGCCGGTTTTTTTATCGAGGACGACGAGGCTGGGGGCGTGCGGGCGGCGGATGAGGCGGTGGGTGTTATCCACGCCGTTGCCGGTGTTCAGCCAGATCAGGTCGCCATCGATGAGTACGGAGCTGTGCGCGGAGTCGTGCGGCCAGATTTTTGCCACCTCTCGCAAGTCCGAGCGCCAGATGATGTCCGCCGCCTGGTCGCCGGGCTCGACGGGTTTTTCGCCCTCGATGGTGGCCAGGGCGGCCTCGTCCTTGAAGGGGCCGTCGTTGCCGTTGGCCATGCCCTTGGCATCGAGGCAGAGCACCTCGCCGCGATTGCTCACGGTGTAGACGCGGTCGCCCTCGACGGAGACGGGGGAGCAGTGGCCCATGTTTGGCCAGTCCATGTATTTGTCCTCGGTGAGCTTCGGCACGGCCAGCTGCCAGAGGAGGTGGCCGTCTTTTTCGTCCAGGCAGAGGAGCACGCCGCGGTCGCCCTTGAGGCGCGGGTCGCGCGGGTTGCCGTTGTTCGTGCCGATGTAGATGCGCCCCCCGGCCACAACGGGGGTGCCGTGGGTCTCGGTGCCGAGGGGGATTTTCCACAGCACATTGCGCCCCGTGGCGGGGTCAAATGACGAGGGCAGGCCGGTCTCGGCGGAGACCATGTTCCGGCTCCACGCCTGGCCGAACTGGGCCTGGTCTCCGGCCTGGCCGGTGAGCGGGAGGAGGAGCAGGGGAAGGAGGAAACGGGTGGGGCGGGGCATCGGGGTCTTCAGGAAAAAGGGTTAATCTCCGCGGTAAAGAATGCGGCCGCACTGCTCGCAGTTCGCGATGACGCGACCGCCCTTGACCGTGGTGGCAGTGGAGGCGGTGACCTTCATGTGGCAGCCGCCGCAGACACCATTGTCCAGAGGGACGACGGCGGCGTCGCCCTTTTTCGCCAGGGTGCGGGTGTAGCGGTCGAGCAGGGTTTCGTCCAGCTTCACGGAAATCTGCATGCGCTCGGACTCCAGCCCGACGACCTGCTCCTGGGCGTTCAGCCGGCGTTTGGCGATCTGAGCCAGCTCTTCATCGACCAGCTTCTGCGTGGAGGCCAGTTTCGCCACGGCGGCGGCGTGCTGCTGCCGGAGGAGTTCCCCCTTTTCCATGAGGACGATCTGGTCGTCCTCCAGCTTCGTCACTTCGTTTCCGTAACGGACGATTTCATGGCCCAGCGCGGTGTATTCCTCGTTTTTCCGGGTTTCAAACTGCTGGGTCTTGAGCCGGCTGATGCTGGTTTTGCGGGTTTCGATCTGGAGGTCGAGGTTTTTCATGGCCACCTCGTTCTCCATGACCGCAGCCTTCCCGGCGGCGACGGCGGCTTCGTCACCAGCCAGTCGGGTCTTTGCCCCGGCCTCATCCTGAGGCATCCGGGCAAGTTCTTGTTTCAGGCGGCGAATTTTCTGATCGCGCTCCTGGAGGATCAACAGGGTTTCTATTTCCGGCAGCATGGCGACCAACGGACACGATTTTCCCGCGCTTGTCACCTGCCGACTTGAGAAATCCGGTACCGGGGGAGGGGGCCTTGAAATCCTCTTGTCATTGAGCAAATCCACTCCTAGAAATCCAGAGTCTTCTTCTCTCATGCGTCTCTCCACTCAAGCCCTTGCCGGGCTGCTGCTCGTTCTCTCCCTCGCCGGTTGTGCCCTGCCGGGCGGACGGGGGAGGTCTTTTGCGTTTTCTGACATGATCCCCGGGCACGTGCCCAGCGCGGTGGCGGATGACGGACGCCCGACGGTGCGGCGCGCCATCCTGCAAAACAAGACCAGTGAACTGGCGCTCTACTCCAGCCTGAATGACACGGCCCGCTACCTGGCCGGGATGCCGGGTGGCACGGGATCCCGCCTGAAGGAGTTGCGGGAGGATGAGGAGTGGAACCTCCACACAAACAACATCAATGAGCTGTGGCGGCGGTATGACTCGCTGCGGCGGGCACCGGTGGAGTCGTGGGCGTCGCAGGAGCTGGGCGGGTTGCGCTCGCCGGACTGCCTGTTTTACCCGTTCTCCGGGCCGGATTTTCTTTTTGCCGACACGTTTTTCCCCGGAGCCCGGACGACGATCCTGTGCGGGCTGGAAAGTGCGGAGATGCTGCCTGACGTGGCTGCGCTGGATGAGGGCTCACGCCACGCGGCGCTGGATGGGATCTACACCTCGCTGACGAGTGCGTTGAATTTCAGCTTTTTCATCACGAAGGACATGCGCGTGGACCTCCAGCGCACGCAGCTGAAGGGGACTCTGCCGCTGATCCTCGTTTTCATGGCCCGCACGGGCAAGGACGTGGATGAGGTGAAGGCGGTCGGACTGTCCCCGGATGGCGCGGTCGTCCCGGCGGGGACGGCGGGCTCGAACACCCCCGGCCTCATGATTCGCTACCGGTCCTCCCGGGTTGGTGGCGACCGGGTCTGCTATTACTTCAACACGAACCTCGCCGACGACGGCTTCACCCCCGGCTCCCGTTTTGCCCGCTTTGTCCGGTCGCAGGGGGCCTGTGTCAGCTTCACAAAGAGTGCGTCCTACCTGATGCACGAGAGCTATTTCCACAACGTGCGCAATGCGGTGCTGGACCAGAGCATCGCCGTGCTGCAGGACGATTCGGGCATTCCGTTGAAGAGCTTTTCCCCAAACAACTGGGACGTGCAGCACTTCGGCAAATACAGCGGCGTGCTCGACATCTTCACGAAATACTACCAGCCGGATCTGGCTGAAGCCCATGCCGGAGGGGCGAGCCCGCTTGGGTTTGGCATCGGCTACAAGCACCAGAACGGCCAGTCGGCCATGATCCTCGCCCGCAGGCGCCGTTGATGGCTCCGGTCAACACACTCTCTCAACCGTCATTCTCTCAACCCATCTCTCTCAACAGCCATGGAATCCCACGAAGTACTGCGCGAAGCCTTTAAAAACGCCGGCCCGAAAGAAATCTCGGCCGAGCTTGGACTGTCCCTGAGCCTGGTTTACAAATGGGCCCAGCCCGGAGACGGGAAGGGGAGCGGGGTGGACAATCCGCTGGACCGCGTGGCGGAACTGATCCGCATGACGAAGCACCCGCTCATCATTCAGTGGTTGTGCCAGAAGGCCGGCGGCCATTTTGTCGAAAACCCCACGCCCGAACAGCAGTCGAAGTTCGATGTTTTTCCGGCGACCAACGAGATCATCCAGCAGTTCGCCGATCTGCTGGACGAGATCACGAAGAGTGCCAAGGATCACAGCATCAGCACAGTCGAATCCGACAAGATCCGCCGCATCTGGGACCAGCTGAAGGGCTACACCGAGGGGTTCGTCCGGGCCTGCGAGGTGGGGGACTTCGAGGCGATTCTGCGCCGCAAGCAGTAGCGCACCAGTCCTGGCCTTGATTTTGCTGCCTTCCCCCGTAAATTCCGCCGCTTCACTTTTCAACCCAAACAAGCACACTACACACTGCCATGGCCGTATACAAAGACATCACGCCGCCCGCCGGGGGCAAAATCACCATCTCCGGGGGCAAGCTCAGCGTTCCTGACGCGCCGATCATCCCGTTCATTCGCGGGGACGGCACGGGGCCGGACATCTGGGCATCCAGCGTGCGCGTCTTTGATGCTGCGGTGGAAAAGGCCTACGGCGGCAAGAAGAAGGTTGCCTGGTTTGAAGTGTTCGCCGGTGAGACGTCGAAGAACAAGTTCGACAACTGGCTGCCTGACGACACGGTCGAGGCGTTCAAGGAATTTCTCGTCGGCATCAAGGGCCCTCTCACGACGCCCGTTGGCGGCGGCATTCGCTCGCTGAATGTGGCTCTGCGCCAGATGCTTGACCTCTACGTCTGCCTGCGCCCTGTCCAGTGGTTCACGGGAGTGCCTTCTCCTGTGAAGCACCCGGAAAAGGTGGACATGGTCATCTTCCGCGAAAACACGGAGGACATCTACGCCGGGATCGACTTCCAGAACGGGTCCGAGCCGGCGATGAAGACGCTGGAGTTCCTGAAGACGAATTTCCCGAAGGAGTTCGCCAAGATCCGCTTCGGAGCGGAGGACATGGCCTCCGTGGGGGTGGGCATCAAGCCCGTGTCCCGCACCGGCACGAAGCGCCTGGTGCGCGCGGCCATCCAGTACGCCATCGACAACAACCAGAAGTCTGTGACGCTGGTGCACAAGGGCAACATCATGAAATACACCGAGGGCGCGTTCCGCGACTGGGGGTATGAGATTGCCAAGGAAGAGTTTGGCGCGGTGGAGATCGACGGAGGTCCGTGGTGCAAGCTGCCGAACGGCATCATCATCAAGGACGCCATCGCCGACATCACGCTCCAGCAGGTGCTGACTCGCCCGACGGATTTCGACGTGATCGCCACGCTGAACCTCAACGGCGACTACCTGAGCGACGCGCTGGCTGCCCAGGTGGGCGGCATCGGCATCGCACCAGGGGGCAACATCAACTACGTGACCGGCCACGCTATTTTCGAGGCCACCCACGGCACCGCGCCCAAGTACGCGGGCAAGGACATGGTGAACCCCGGCTCTGTCGTGCTCTCCGGTGAAATGATGTTTCGCCACCTCGGCTGGATCGAGGCCGCAGACCTCATCCTCAAGGGGCTGAATGGCGCCATCGGCAGCAAGAAGGTCACCTACGATTTCGCCCGCCAGATGGACGGCGCGACCGAGGTCAAGTGCTCGGAGTTTGGCGACAACATCATCGCCCACATGTAATCACTTTCGCCTCCTCTCCGGCACGCTGCTTGCGCGGACGTGCCGGGTCGGGGGGCGTGAAAAGAGGGACGGTTGGGGATTTGCGGCCGGTGGGTTTCTGCCTATCCTTCGGGCCATGAAAACCCTCCTCGCGACCGCTCTGATGATGGCAGCCCTGCTGCCGGCCTCCGCTGACACTCCGGCGCAGCCGGGGCCGGTCAACCTGGCGGACAAGAAGGAACTGCCCTCGGGCAAGGGGCTGGCAGCGGCTTTCCCTGCTGATGCGGGGATAGTGAAGCACCCGGGGGTGATTTTTGCCGACGGGTTTGAGAGCGGGGACATGAAGGGCGGCTGGGATGAAGGGGAGGGGGACAAAAAGGGTGTCTTCACTTTCCCCGCGCCCGGCCAGGCGGAACTCGGCAGCCACTGCCTGCGGGTGGAGGCGCATATGGGCCGGGACACGGGCGGCGGCCCGACGAAGTGGTTTGAATCTGCAGACACGGTGTTTGTCCGGTTCTACACGAAGTTCGCCGCGGACTGCGACTACGTGCACCACTTCGTGACGCTGCGGGCCAACAAAGGCCTGCACGGCGGCGACAAATGGAGCGGATTCGGCGGGGCCGGGCTGAAACCAGAGGGGAGTGAACGTTTTTCCACGGCTCTGGAACCCTGGGGCGACTGGGAGAAAAACCCGGCACCGGGAAAATGGAATTTTTACAGCTACTGGCACGAGATGAAGCCCTCCCCTGACAAAAAGTACTGGGGAAACTCCTTCGCCGTGCCTGCCGCCCCGGTCATCCCGCGCGACCGCTGGATTTGCGCCGAGTATTGGTAGGCTCTGGCACGGTTTCGGGTTTATGCAAAACCTTAAAATCCTTCATGGTAAATGTTCCATTCTTTTGCCTAAAATCCAATTCAAAAACCTTTAATTCTGAAATAATAGTTTCGCATTTTCGATTAACAAAATTGTCCTTTGGTCTTTTTTTAGCTTTGTTCCAACCTTCGGGCGAGATGCTTATTCCTGTACCCTTATAGCTTGCTTCTCCATTCAAATACATTCTAACCTCAATCGGTGCATTATCGTTGGCATCAAGTCTTTTTTTACGATTAAACCTCAAAGAGTATTCAATAAATTTATCCATTGTTTGACTGTTTTTAAAGTACAGTAGCAAACGTAGGAACAAAAGCCGTGAACCTATTGGTAACAAAAAGGGTAACAAATCTAATGAACCTTAATAAACCTTAATGACATTAAACGCTTTTGTTTTCCCTCTCTATTGAGTTCATAAAACGTTT
>JANOAS010000209.1:0-12500 GCA_031411255.1 bacterium | reverse complement strand
AGGATGTGGCAGCAGGAGCCGTCCTGCTCGCTGCTGCGGGAGCTTCTGCGGTGGGGCTGCTTGTGTTCTGGCCGCATGTTGCGAAGCTGATCCGGTCATGAATTCAACCATCATTGCGGTTGTCAGCCTTGCCGCTGTTGTCATGTGCTCCTGCGGCACGTCGGGGCACTACACTCCGCGAACAGGCGACATCATTTTTCAGACATCAACGTCCGGGCAGAGCGTGGCTGTGCAGAAGGCGACGCACTCCCGGTGGAGTCATGTGGGGATCGTCCTGGTGAAAAATGGGAAGCCGGTCGTGGCGGAGGCGGTGGAGCCGGTGCAATTGACACCGCTCGCCGCATGGTGCCGGCGGGGAGTCGACGGCAGGCATGCTGTAAAGCGCTTGAAGGATTCAGAACAAATTCTGACGCCCGCCAGTCAGGCGAAGCTGAGGGCCGCCGTGCTGTCAAAGATTGGCGCGCACTACGACGCGGCATTCCAGTGGTCGGATGAACGGTTGTACTGCTCCGAGTTTGTCTGGAAGGCGTTTCATGACGCCCTCGGCTTGGCGCCCGGCCGGTTGCAGCGGCTGGGGGATTTTGATTTTTCCGATGCGGGGGTCCGGGCAACGGCTGAAGCCCGCTGGCACGGGCCCCCTCCGGCCGGAGAACCGGCGGTCTCGCCTGCCGCAATTTTCGAGAGCGAATTGCTGTTCTCGGTGGGCGGGGAGTAGTCCCGCTCTGCCTACGCCTTCTTCCCGGCGGCAATGAGAAGCAGCATGCCGCCGACCAGGGCGATGCCGCCGACGATGGGGGGCAGCGGGATGGTGTGGGACTTCTCTGCGGTGACCTGAAGGGGGCCGAGGTCGATGGCTTTTTCCCTGGTGGTGTAGGTGATGCCCTGGTAGGCGAAGGCGACGATCCCGAGGATGATGAGGACGACGGCAAGGATGGTGTTTGTTTTCATGGTAGCAGTTTGATTAAAAGGTGAGGTTGATGGAGACGGTGCCGAAGACCTGGGCGTCCTGTTGTTCGTCGAACTCGCGGGTGCGGTAGACAAGGGCGTAGGCCAGCTTGGTGTTTTTCCAGTTGATGGCGACGCCGACGCTGAGGTCGGCGACGAAGAGATTGTGGCCGACCGAGGGGCCGTCGCCAAAGGTGTTGCCATCCAGGAAAATGTTGCGTGCGACGGCGCGGCCATCGACGCGGGCGAAGGCGTAGAGACCGAGGTCAAAGCGGGAGCGGTCCGCGCCCATCCGTCCATCCACCGGGGTGGAGGTGCTGGCGGAGGTGGCGATTGAGGCAGTGCCGAAATCGTCCGGCAGGTTCAGGCCCGCGCGGAGTTCGCCGCCGAGGTTGGCGAAGGTCTGGACGTTGCCGAGGGCGGCCCCGGCGTGGGGGAGAAACTCCCAGTCAAAGCCGCTGCGCCGGTCGTGCTTGGGCCAGCGCCACATGCGTTCGTAGACGACGGTGGCGCCGAATTCGTTGTGGAGCTGGTTGTCCCATCCATTGGGGTGGTCAAGGCCGCGGAGGTCATGGATGACGCGCTGCGACTCCTGTGCGTAGGACCAAGGCCCGACGACGCCGAGGTCGAAGACCAGTGAATTGCGGACGTCGGCATTTTTCCAAACCACGCCAACTCCAAGGTAAAGCCAGCCGGCGTAGGGACGGTCGTCCGTGATGAGGGAGGTCGTCTCCGTGTTGTCTGGCGTGAAGATGCTCTGTCCGAGGGCGAGAACAAGGTTCTTCTGATAACCTGTTTCGTTGATGTAAGGCAGGATGTCGAAGAGCGGCAGGAAGGGGCTGGCGTAGGGAGTGTCGCTTAGTTCGGCCAGGTCGTGCGAACTCCAGCTGAACTTGACTCCGCTGGTGTAGTAGCGGTCTGTTCCGGCGAAAAGGTCGTTTTCGACGTAGACGCCGACGGTTCCCCCGGCTTCGTCCTTCCCGGCTCCCCGGGCGGAAATGCAGGAGGCAAGTGCTGTGAAGAGGATGGCGGCGCGGTGCAGGCGTGTCGTGTGTGGCATGGTGGTGCGGGTTGTTTCAGGGTGGCAGGCGTTGAGGGATCAGGCCTGGTCTTCAGGCATTTCGGATTTGTCTTTTCCCTTGCCGCCACCCTTGCCATTTCCCTTTCCCTTTTCCTTGTCGGGGGCGGGCTTTTGGGGCTCAGGTTTCGGCTCAGACTTGGGTCTGGCTTCCGGTTTGGGCTGCTGGCGCGGTTCGATCTTTTCGCGCGGAGCGGGGCGTGGCTGTGGCTTTTCCCGGGCTGCGGGGGGATTGGGGGATTCGCGGGGGGCCTTCGGAGGATCGGCCTTCGGCGCGGGCGGGCGGGCTGCCGGGGGCAGCTTTTTTTCCGGAGTGGCCGGCGGCCTGACGAGCGGGCGCGGCGGGGAATCGTCTCCCTTTTTGCCCCGGGACTCTGGGGCCTTCTGGGCTGGCTGGCGTTCCGGGGCAGGCGATGATCCATCGGAGGCCTTTTCAAATTTGGGGCGGCGGGGGAGGTCTTCGGGTGGTTTGACTTTGCCGCGCGTGGCGGTGCGCAGTTCCTGGATCTGGGCCGGGGTGCCGGCACGCTTCCAGCCGTGGTTGATTTCCACGTCGGAAATTTTGGATTCTAGTTTCTTTGGGCCGGACTCGGCACGGGCCCGGAAGGGGGCGGCAAACATACGGAGAGAACCGCCGTCGATGCGCGATTTGAGATCTTCCGTGCGGACGGCGCGGCGGTCGCCTTCGAATGTTTCGCGCCGGTCGAGCTTGTAGCGGCTGACGGGGCGGGAGCTGGCCTGAGAAATGCGGTCGTAGTCGGGTCCGCCGTTGTGCACCATTTCATTGGTCCAGCTAATGTTGGTGATGTTCGTGGTCTGGCGGATGAAAGTGGTGTTCCGGCTCCGGTCGAGAAAGGCGAAGCGCAGACGGGGGGCGCCGAAGTCCCTCGTTTCGATGAATCTGTAGCTGTCGGGTCCGATGTCGTAGTAGTCGTCCACCCATGCACTCAGTCCTGTCGATCTGCGGAAGCGGGCCTCGGGAGGAAGCGGAGCCCAGCCGACGTAGTCTGTACTGTGACGCCAGGACACCCAGCCCGGCCCCCATTCAATGCCGGGGATCCAGAGCCACCCCACGCCCACGATGCTGACCCACCTGCCATAGTGGTAAACAGCCCAGCCGTAGGGCTCGTCCGAGTCCCACGTCCAGCCCGCATCGGTGTAGACCCAGCGCCCGTCGCTGTAGGGCTGCCAGTCCTGCTCCACGTTGCGCGGCTGCCAGCAGTAGCCGTAGCTGCCGACCTCCCGCCAGTCACCGTAGGGGTCCAGGTTGTCGTAAAAGAAGTCGATGGAAACGGACTCCTGAGCCCGGGCAGCTGTGGTGCCAGCCTCGCAAAGAATGAGGAGGAAAAACAGCGAGAGGAATGTTTTCATGGTTGGTGGGTGCAGGCGGGGAGGCAGCTGGTGCCTGCCCCCCGGACTCTTGCCGGGGGGCGGGCAGTAATGATGGAGCCAGCGGAGGCGGCTGCTAAAAGGTGGAGCGGGTCGTCTCGGTCTGAACCGAGTTCGAGAATGGCTCAGAGACGGTGCTGCGCTCCGAGGTGGTGGTTTGCGTGTGGACGGCGGGCTCGCGGGGAGCTTCGACGGTGGTGCAGCTGGAGAAGGCCGCGATGGCGGAGAGCGCGAGGAGGGACATGAGAATTCGTGTTTTCATTATTCCCGACGCTAGGCGGGGGGCGGGGTGGGGCACCATGGGGTGTAACCCTGCCCCGCGATGTCCGCTATTGACCGGTTGCAGAGGGGAAGTTGCTGCGCAGGTTGACTTCCAACTCCAGATCACTCATGCAACCCGAAACCATTGTTGTTCCCCAAGTCGTGCACCAGACTGCGCAGTACGCGGTCGGCTGGTTCACGCTCACTCTGATCAACGCCGGACTGGCGCAAACCAAGGGGCGAAGCGGGCTGCTGTGGTGGCTGGCCTCCCTTTTCCTGGGGCCGGTGGCGACGTTTTTGATCGTTGTCCTGGAGCCGGTCAAAAAGGAGTAGCCGGGGCGGGCTGCAGGCTGGCCATCTGGCCATTTCCTTTCTGTATGGTGGCTTGACCAATGGGGGGTGTGCCGCGATCTTTCCAGTTCCGGGGCTCTTTTCCAACCCCCTCTTGTGAGGTCCCGGTTTCGTCATCCCCGCTCAAATTATGCCCCTCCGATTCCGCCTGTCCACTCTGCTGGTCCTTGCAACCCTGCTGGCAGCTGGTCTGCCACTGAACGCGCAAACGAGGCGCGGGCTGGCGGAGGTGCTGGCTGAAAACGGAGACCTGCACGATGAGGCGCGGCGGGGCCAGGTGGTGGCGGAGGTGAGAGGAATCGAGGATACGCGCAGGAACACCGCGCGGCTGGAGGCGGCGAAGCGCGGACTGCAGGAGAGGCGGGTTTTCCCTGACGGTCGGGTGATGCAGCTGGTGGACTGGGAGGATGGGCGGCCGCGCTACCTGAGTACGACGAACGTGAACGCGGCCATCTCGACCGGGGCGAACCTGCTCAGGCCGGCGCCGTATTCGCTGACAGGCTCCGGCGTGGTGATCGGCCTTTGGGACGAGGGTTCTGCCCGGGTGAGTCACCAGGAATTTGGCGGACGGGTGACGGTGAAGGATGGGGCGCCGACGGGCGACCACGCGACGCATGTGGCGGGCACGATGATCGCCTCTGGCGTGAATGCCTCGGCACGGGGAATGGCCTCTGCGGCGACGATCGACTCGTACGAGTGGACGAACGACCTGTCGGAAATGACATCACGCGGGATGACGCTGGCGGGCGAGGCGGGGCGCATTCAGCTCTCGAATCACAGCTACAACTACGTCGCCGGGTGGACCTACGTGCCCTCTGGGACGGTGGCCTGGGAGTGGAACGGGAGCGGCACGACATCCACGTCGATCGAAGACGATTTTGGGCGCTACAACACGTCCGCCCGGGACTCGGATGCCCTGGCGGTGAGTGCGCCGTATTATCTGATGTTCCGCAGCGCCGGAAACGACCGGACGGACAACCCGTCCGACGGCCAGCAGGTGGCACTTTCCCCGGGCGGAACGGCGGTGACGTACAGCGCGGCCTCGCATCCCGGCGGAGACGGGACGTATCGCGGCGGGTTTGACACGGTCGGGTTTAACGCCGTGGCAAAAAACGTGATCACCGTGGGGGCGGTGGCGGATGCGGTGGCGGCCGGGGTGCGCTCTCCCTCAGCAGGAACGATGCTGAGTTTCTCCTCTTGGGGACCGACGGATGACGGACGGATCAAGCCGGACATCGTGGCGAATGGCGACTTTTTGTTTTCCAGCCTGGGGTCGAGTGATGCAGCCTACGGATACTCCAGCGGGACGAGCATGGCCACGCCGAACGCCTGCGGATCTGCAAGTCTGCTTATCGATCTCTACGGGCGGCTCTTCTCCGGCCAGGCGATGCGCTCCAGCCAGATGAAGGGGCTGCTCATCCACACGGCGGATGATCTGGGCAATGCGGGGCCGGACTACAAGTATGGATGGGGGCTGGTCAATGTGAAGGCGGCGGCGGACCTGATCCAGAGCCTGCATGACGCCCCGTCGAAACCGTCGCTCATCGAGGACCAGCTGGCGGCGGGTGTGCTGACGAAATCTCACGCATTTCTGTGGGACGGAGTGTCGCCCATCCGGGCCACGCTGTGCTGGACGGATGCGGCGGGGACGGCGACCTCCACGGCGGTGGACTCGCGAACGGTGCGTCTGGTGAACAACCTGAATCTGAAAGTGACCGGCCCGGCGGGGGCGCAGCACCTGCCGTATGTGATGCCGTTCGTCGGCACGTGGACGCAGGCGTCGATGGACCTGCCCGCCACGACTGGGACGAACAACACGGACAATGTGGAGCAGGTCTACGTGGCCGCGCCGCCCGCTGCCGGCCTCTACCAGGCGGTGGTGAGCGTGCCTGCGGCGCTGGCCTCTGCGCAGCGGTATTCGCTCATTCTTTCCGGCAGCGCGCCGACGCCGCCGACGGTGACGGCGGTGACGCCGGACTCCGCCGTCTCCGGAGCGACCACTCTGACCGTGTCGGGAAATTATTTCGCCCCGGGAGCCGCAGTGAAGCTGACGCGTGCGGGGCAGCCGGATGCCGCCGTTTCCGTGACGACGGTGACGACGACGACGATTACCGGCAGTGTGAATGTGACCGGGCTGGAGTCCGGCCTGTGGAGCGTGGTGGTGACAAATCCGGACACGCTGAGCGGGACGCTGGCCAATGGTTTTGCGGTCATCCGCACGCTGTGGAGCCAGAACTTTGACCCCACGGCGCCTGGCTGGTCGGCCAGTGCAAATGTGGGCACGTCCAACTGGGCGCTGGTGACGACGGCCAGCCACTCGCCCTCGAGTTCGTGGTTTGCCTCAGGACCGGCGACGAAAAATACCGACAACCTGACGAGCGAGGCGATCTCCATTCCCGCCGGGGCGCAGCGGGTGAAGCTCAGTTTCTGGCACAAGTACAACCTGAGTTCTGGAAATGACGGAGGGGTGCTGGAGTTCTCGCTGGACAATGCGGCGACGTGGTTCTCTGTGACGAACACCGGGACGGCGGAGGCGATCACGACGGGCGGATACAACGTGACCATGAGCAACCCGGGCGGGAGTGCCGCGAACAAGAATGAATTTGCCGGGAAGCCGGCGTGGTCTGGAAACAGCGGCACCGCCTTCACGCAGGTGATCGTCTCCCTGTTGGACACGGTGAAATACGGCGGCACCCAGCTGAGGGCGCGCTGGAGGCTGGGCACGAACAGCACGACGGCGAGCCCCGGCGGGTGGAATGTGGACACGGTGAGCCTGAGCGGAGCGGCGCCGCTGCCGAACCAGGTGCCGGTCATCGCCACGGCTGCGGCGGCAACGCCGGCGACGGTGGCGGGCCAGACCACGCAGCTCTCGGTGGCGGCCACGGATGACGGTGGCGAGCCTGCGCTCGTCTACACGTGGGCGGTGGTTTCCGGGCCGGTGGGACAAGCGGTCAGCTTCAGCCAGAATGGGAACAACCAGGCGAAGAGTTCGATGGCGACCTTTGCGGGCGCGGGAAGCTATTCCCTGCGCATGACGGTGCAGGACGCCGCCGGTGCGTCGGCCACGAGCACGGTGGTTGTGACCGTGCAGCAGACGGCGACGGGCGTTGCGGTCTCGCCCTCGCCAGTCAGCGTGGTCTACGGTGCCATCCAGAGTTTTTCCGCAGTAGTGGTGGACCAGTTTGGCGCATCGATCGCTGCGCCGGCCCTGGCGTGGAGTGTGAACGGCGGCGGGACCATCGACGGGACCGGCCATTTTGCCGCGCAGGCGGCGGGTGGTCCGTTTGTGATCACGGCGCAGAGCGGGCTGGCAGTCGGGGCCGGTGCGGTCACCGTGACGAAGGCTCCTGCCGTTGTGACTCTGGGAAATCTGAGCCGGACTTACACAGGCGGCCCGCTCCAGGCGACGGTGGCGACGACGCCTGGTGGACTGCCGGTGAGCGTGACGTATGACGGCTCGGCAGTTTTCCCGGTGAACGCGGGCAGCTACGCGGTGGTGGCGACGGTGAATGATCCGAACTACACCGGCACGGTGAGCGGCACGCTGGAGGTGGGGAAGGCGGCAGCGACTGTGGTGCTGGGTGGCCTGGCGCAGACCTACACCGGCGGGGCAAGGCAGGCGACGGTGGTGACAACGCCTGGCGGGCTGCTGGTGAGCGTGACGTATGACGGCTCGGCGGTTTTCCCGGTGAACGCGGGCAGCTACGCGGTGGTGGCGACGGTGAATGACGCGAACTACAGCGGCACGGCGAGCGGCACGCTGGAGGTGGGGAAGGCGGTGGCGACGGTGGTGCTGGGTGGCCTGGCGCAGACCTACGCTGGCGGGGCAAGGCAGGCTACGGTGGAGACGACGCCTGGCGGACTGCCGGTGAGCGTTACCTATGACGGTTCGGCGATTTTCCCGGTGAACGCGGGCAGCTACGCGGTAGTGGCCACGGTGAATGACGCGAACTACAGCGGCACGGTGACCGGGACGCTGGAGGTGGGGAAAGCGGCGGCCACCATCGTGCTGTTGGGTTTGCACCAGATTTATGACGGCACTGCGAAGCAAGTCACCGTGGAGACAACGCCGGGCGGGCTGCCGCTGACCATCGCTTACGACGGGAGCGCGGCCGCGCCGGTGGAGTTTGGCTTGTATGCGGTGACGGTGGAAATCTCGGATCCGAACTACTCCGGCTCCGCTGCGGGCACGCTCAGCATCACCGGGCTGCCGCTGGTTGACTGGCGCACTTTCCATTTCACCACGGAGCAGGTGTCTGCGGGAGAGGCCGGCGACGCGGCGGACCCGGATTTTGACGGGCTGGACAATCTGGCCGAGTACGCCCTGGGCACCGATCCGCAGGTTTACACTCCTGCGATGGAGACGCACTTGGACGGGACCGGCCTGTGGCTGACGCTGGACCGCCCAAAGGGGCTGCCGGATGTGGTCTGGTTGCCCGAGTCATCGGAGGATCTGGCACTCTGGGGGGCGCTCCCGCTGGAGATGCTGGCGGATGGTCCGGTGCAGACGGTGAGGATTCGGGAGCCCGGCGGCGTGGCTGGCTCGCGGTGGTTTCTGAAGGTCCGGTTTGAGCGGCCCTGAAGCATGCGGGCGTGGTTGCCAGCGGTGGCGGCGTGGCGTACGCTGCGTGGCATGAAACGCTCTGCCGGATGCCGAGTCGTGGTTCTCTGCCTTGCGCTGCTGGCGGCCGGGGCAGGGAAGTCGCGTGCTCATGGGAACTATGCGGAGCTGCTGGCGTCGGTGAATCTTAGGCTGGCGGCGGAACCGGGATCCGTGCCGCTGCTGCTGGAGCGGGCCAGTCTGCATGTGGAGCACGGGGAGCTGGCGGCTGCGGAGGGCGAGGTGGAGGCGGTGCGGACTGCGGAGCCGGGATCCTCAGGGCTTTTGCTGGTGCGGGCGCGGCTGGACCGGAAGCTGGGCAAACTGGATGCGGCAAAACTGGGGCTGGCGCAATACCTGGCCGCAGTGCCGAAGGACACGACGGCCCGGCGCGAACGGATGACCCTGCTGGAGGAAACTGGAGACGCCGGCGGGGCGCTGGCCGAGGCTGACGCCGTGCTGGCACTGCCGGGAGGGACGGAGCCGGATGTCATCCTGGCGCGGGTGCGCCTGACCGAGGCTGCGGCCGGCGCGGCAGGCAGCAAGGGCGCTGGAAAGGCGCTCGCCTGGCTGGAGGAGTGGATGGACCACCACCCCAGGCTGCCCGTGCTGGAGGCGGAGGCGCTAAGGCTCGAAACCCGCCTTGGCCGGGTGACGGCCGTCCTGGTCCGCTATGACCGGCTCATATCAGCCGCCCCCAGGCCGGAGTTTCTGCTCCTGCGCAAGGCCCAGTTTCTCGTGGGAGCCGGCCGGCTGCCTGAGGCGCGCGCCGAGGCGCAAAAGGCCCTGGCTGCGGTGGACAAACTGCCGGACCACCTCAAATCCCTCCCAGCCACCGAGGCCGTGCGCACCGGGGTGGCGGAGGTGGAGACCGCTGCGGCAGCAGCCGGGGGGAAGTGATGAGGATGATTCCTGAGCGGCTTTTGCTGGCCCGGAGGGATTCCCTGCGCGACGGGTGGGCTCTGTCACTGCCTTCTGAGCCTCCCGCATGAATTTTTCCCGCTTCTTTGTCGACCGTCCCATCTTTGCCACCGTCCTGAGCCTGGCGATCACGCTGCTGGGGGCTCTGGCGTTTTTTGGGCTGCCGGTGGCGCAGTATCCGGACGTGGTGCCGCCGACGGTGGTGGTGTCCGCCGTTTATCCGGGAGCGGATGCGAAGACGCTGGCGGAAACGGTGTCCACGCCGCTGGAGCAGGAGATCAACGGGGTGGAGGACATGCTGTATTTGTCCAGCTCGTCCACGAGCGACGGGAAGGTGCAGATCACGGTGACCTTCAAACTGGGGACGGATCTGAACCAGGCGCAGGTGCTGGTGCAAAACAGGATCACGGCGACGCTGGCCAGGCTGCCGGAGGAGGTGCGTAGGCAGGGGGTGACGGCGCAAAAGCGGTCGCCGGATCTGACACTGACGGCGCAGTTCTACAGTCCGGACGGCTCGCGGGATGTGTCCTACCTGGCGAACTACGTGACGCTGCAGGTGCAGAATGAAATCGCGCGACTGCCAGGCGTGGCGGATGCCTCGACCCTGGGCGGGCAGGACTACTCGATGCGGCTGTGGCTGGACCCGGCGAAGGTGGCGGCGCGAAGCCTGACGGCGGGAGACGTGGTGCGGGCGGTGCGCGAGCAGAATGTGCAAGTGGCGGCGGGCAGCCTGGGGCAGCCGCCCACGGCGGGGCCGCTGGCCTTTCAATACACGCTGACGGCTTCGGGCCGGTTGAAAACGGAGGCGCAGTTTGGCGAGATCGTGCTGAAGACGGGTGCGGAGGGGGACGTGGTGCGGCTGCGGGATGTGGCGCGGATCGAGCTGGGCTCCCGCGACTACGGGACGAAGACGTACATGGACGGAAAGAACGCGGTGTCCCTCCGGATTTTCCAGCTGCCGGGCAGCAATGCGCTGAAGACGGCCGAGCTGGTGCACGCGACGCTGCGGCGGCTGAAGGAGCGCTTCCCGTCCGGAGTGGACTACCGGACGAACTATGACACGACCAAGTTTGTGAAGGCCTCCATTGCCTCCGTGCTGCACACGCTGATCGAGGCGGTGCTGCTGGTGGTCATCGTGGTGGTGGTGTTCCTGCAGACGTGGCGGGCGTCAGTCATTCCGCTGCTGGCGGTGCCGGTCTCGCTCATCGGCACGCTGGCGGTGATGAAGCTGTTCGGTTTTTCGCTGAACAATCTGTCCCTTTTCGGGCTGGTGCTGGCCATCGGGATCGTGGTGGATGACGCCATCGTGGTGGTGGAAAATGTGGAGCGGAACATCGCGGCGGGACTGCGCGCGCGGGATGCGGCGGTGAAGGCGATGAAAGAGGTGAGCGGAGCGGTGGTGGGGGTGGCGCTGGTATTGTGCGCGGTGTTCATTCCCACTGCGTTCATGAGCGGGATTACGGGGCAGTTTTACAAGCAGTTTGCCCTGACCATCGCGGTGTCCACCGTCATCTCTGCGTTCAATTCACTCACCCTGAGCCCAGCCCTGTGCGCGCTGCTCCTGCGGCCCCATGGGGCGAAAAAGGATCTCGTGACGCGGGTGCTGGATTTTCTGCTGGGCTGGTTTTTCGGGCTGTTCAACCGGGTCTTTGAGGCGGGCTCCAGTGCGTATGCCGGGCTGGTGCGGAGGCTGGCGCGGCTGGCGGTGGTGGTGCTCGTTGTTTACGCCGGGCTGGTGGTGCTGGCGGGCGGGCTGTTTCGGGCGGTGCCGACGGGGTTCATCCCCTCGCAGGACATGGGGTACATGCTGGTGGTGGTGCAGCTGCCGGACGGGGCGTCCCTGGAGCGGACGGATGCGGTGGTGCGGAAGGTGGACGAGATCGGCCTGTCGGTGCCGGGGGTGGTGCACACGTTTGCCATCAGCGGCTACTCGTCCGTGCTGCAGGCGAACCAGTCGAACGTGGGCGCGGCGTTTCTGGTGCTGGACGACTTTGACAAGCGGCAGGCCTCGCCTGCCCTGCACGGGGACGGGCTGGTGGCTGCGGTGAGGAAGGCCTTCAGCGGAATCCAGGAGGGCCGCGTGGTCGTCCTGCCGCCGCCGCCGCTGCGCGGACTGGGCAATGCCGGGGGCTTTCGCGTGCAGGTGCAGGACCTGAACAACGCGGGGCTGCCGGCGCTGGAGGCGGCCACGCAAAAGCTGATCGCCGCGGCGCAGAAGGAGCCGGGATTCACCTCGCTGATCACCGGCTTCCGCGCGAACACGCCGCAGTTCCACATCGAGATCGACAAGGTGCAGGCGAAGACGATGGGCGTTTCCCTGACGGACCTGAACGAGGCGCTGTCGATCAATCTGGGGTCCGCCTACGTGAATGACTTCAACCTTTTCGGCCGGACCTACCAGGTAGTGGCGCAGGCGGATCCGGCCTTCCGCGCGGGGCCGGAGGATCTGCAGCGGATGAAGGTGCGCAACCAGGACGGGGGCATGGTGCCGCTGGCGGCGCTGGTGAAGGTGACGAAGGAGGGCGGCGCGGACCGCGTGCAGCGGCACAATCTCTACTACTCGGCGGACATCAACGGAGGGACGCTGCCCGGGGTCAGCTCGGGCGACATGATTTCAAAAATGGAGCGTCTGGCACGGGAGAACCTGCCGGAGGGCTATGCCATCGAGTGGACAGACCTCACCTACCAGCAGATCCTGGCGGGAAACACGATCCAGTTCATCTTTCCCCTGTGCGTGGTGTTCGTCTTCCTCGTGCTGGCGGCGCTCTATGAGAGCTGGAGCCTGCCGCTGGCCATCATTCTCATCGTGCCAATGTGCCTGCTCTCCGCAGTGGGCGGGGTGTGGCTGCGCGGGCAGGACAACAATATTTTCACCCAAATCGGGCTGGTGGTGCTCGTCGGGCTGGCGGCGAAAAATGCGATTCTGATCGTCGAGTTTGCCCGTCAGCAGCAGGA
>JANOAS010000208.1:0-32680 GCA_031411255.1 bacterium | reverse complement strand
GCATAGTCTTCCTTCAGAGCAGCGGTCGCCCGCAACTCCTTGACTTCTGCTGGTATTTGTCTATTCATTTTCATGGTTTCTGGTTTTCATACAGGGGACTTGAACCCCATTTGGACTGCGCCCATGCTGGGCGCACACAAGACCACTGGAGCGAACGCGGGCGTGCCACGTCAGTTGCCAAAACGAATGCGCTGAGCCGCCCGCGTCGCTCAGTTCTGGCGTTAGGCGTCGATTCCATCCTCGTTTTCGCACACCACGTAAATTTCAACAAGAACTAGACCAAAACATGAACCTACATTTATTTGTCGCTATTTGTTCCTTCGCTCTCTCCTTACCACCATGCAAGGCAGAGCCGGAAGGGAAGGCTGAAAAGCTTTCTGATGCCGATAAAGTGAGCCTAGCGACACGTTATCTTTCCGCGCCCGCTCTGAACAATGGGGATGAATTTTTGAAGGGCATCGGGCCGATTAAAGTCAATGTCCAAGTTCGGTCGGGGTTGGCAAAAACGGAACAGACTTCGGATGCCCGCCGGACAGCATTGGTATCGGAAATCTTGAAGAAAGCGGGGATTGAAGTTCTCGAGAGGAAAGATATTCCTACTTTGGCGTTTCAAATTGACACGAAACCAGGCCCACCAATACCGATTTATTCTTTGGTCGTTCGACTTTGGGATCGAGTTACCGTAACGCGAGGTAATGCTTTTCTTAAGATGGATGCGGTTTGCTGGACGAGGGGCACGTTTGGTATGGCAAGCAGCCAAATACTTGAGGACTCACTCGACGAAGATTTGTCGCGCTTTGCCCGAGAGTTTGCGGCAGTTTACGAGAAGCAAAACTGAGCGAATGCTTCAACTCCAAAACCGCAAAGCGCCTAAATGAGTGAAAAGCCTTTTCCCCGGACTGGGGCGTTTTCGACTCGCGGGGCGCCAAATTTTGAGCGGGCAGGGCGGGGCGGGACGCGGGGTGGACTGGCGGGTCTCGCCGGAACGGATTCTGCCAGCGGTGGACGGGCGCGAACGGGGCGAACGGGGCGAACGGAGGGAAGCAGGTGCCGAATGGGTGCTCAGCCCGCCGGCTGACTAGAGCCGAAAGGAGCCAAAAGGAGGCCCTGGCGTGCATCGGCGTGGAGACAGACAAAACTTGCCCCTGTTTCCTGACACCGGCAAACCGCCGGCCCAAAGGGGCGCCCTGGGAAAACAAACGGGCACCCTTGGCGCGGAAAGGGTGGGCAGGCTGGTCCTCCAGCCGCCGCAACACCCCCAGCCCCGCGCACCAAGCACTGGGGTTGCTGCGTTGGTGACGGGCGCGGTACGCGTTGGCGTGGGGCACGCGCCTGGTGCGCGCTGGCGCGGGGCCTCGCGGCGGCTGGAGGACCAGCCTGCCCCACCTTCCCGCAGCGTTCGCGTCGCGACACGGGAAACAAGCCAGACCACGCCGTTCCCCCAAAGCCCGCCATCGCCCGGATGAACGAACCGCTCAGCCGGATTTCCAGCTTCTCCTAAAGCCCGGGCCTCCAAACCGCCAAAAGGCTTGCTTTTGTGTCCCCCCGGATATACTCGCCGACGGCCCCGTCATATTCCTTCAGAACCAGATTCCTGCCCACCATCCCACCCTCCTGAAAACCCCGCCTGCCACCCGAATAAAAAGACAGACCGGGGATCAGGTACATATAACTGTTCGCCCAACGCAACACGCCAGCCCATGAATCAGCCACTTATTGCCCTATTTTTTGCGACCGTTGCATTGCAGTCTTCGCAGGCTGCTAGCGGTTCTGTATCAGCCGTTCCAAGTTGCCCTGTCTGACCCGGAGAAGGCGCCGCCGTGAGCGGTGCAAAAGACGAGCAATCATCAATCTGGAATTTTACATTCGGAACTCGTTACATTGATGGTGTGCTAGACCGTGCCAAGTGGAGGAACACCCTGATGTGGCACCCTCATCACCGAATTAGCCTCGGAGTTGAATACAATCCACTAGCGGACGACATTCATCCTCTCGCGAATTTGACTTTGCTGGAGGAGACTGGAAGCCTGCCTGCGATCATACTTGGAACTAGCTCGGACCGGATTGGCACGCCCAGCGGACAGGCTTATTATGTTACGGTCAGCAAGGACTTGGAGAAGTGGACTGGGCTGCCCATTGCTCCTTATGCGGGAGTCAGCTATGGCACTTGGGACGATGAGGCAGTTGCCATCGGCGGACTCAATGTCCGCCTCACCAAGAACTTGTCAGCCTTGGCACTCTTTGACGGTCATAAGGTGCATCCGACTGTATCCTGGACGCAGGGTCAATGGACACTCGGCGTCATGCTCGCATTTGGCGACAAGCCCGGGTTATTTTTCAACTACCGTTTCTAGATTTTCGTGATGCAAGTGAACCCAGCGCAACAGGACGCAGGAACGTCGAGCGCTCCTGCGTCTCTCCCATGAACGAAGGCACCAAATGCTCCTCTTGTTCGTGCGTCTCCCGTGAAAGGGATACGCGCAGCGGTCGCCGTTTGGAGTATTTCACGCTTGGCTGGAACGTCACCGAGGCGGCAGTCGCCGTCACTGCGGGCGTCCTTGCCGGTAGCGTCGCGCTGGTTAGTTTTGGCGCGGACTCCGTTATCGAGAGTCTGTCCAGTCTCGTTCTGCTTTGGCGCCTCCAGCCGCACGAGCCCGACGAGAACCGCGAGCGTCTCGCCCTTCGGCTTGTCGGGGTCTGCTTCCTCGTTCTCGCGGCTTATGTCGCGTTCGACGCGGCTCATTCTCTCGTTCGTCGGGAGCAGCCTGAGACCACCTTTGTTGGCATCGGGCTTGCTGTGGTTTCGCTCGTCGTCATGCCCATTCTTGCCCGCGCCAAGCGTCACGTGGCTGCGCGTCTCAATAGTGCGGCCCTCGCAGCCGATTCGCGCCAGACCGACCTTTGCGCTTACTTGTCTGCCATTCTGCTGGGCGGCCTTGCTCTAAACGCCGCTTTCGGATGGTGGTGGGCCGACCCCGTGGCTGCGCTTATCATGGTGCCCATCATTATACGCGAGGGCAGGCAGGCTTTGCGCGGAGTGGTATGCGATGATTGCCACTAACTCCACCAAGGCGCCTCGCGTGGGAGGTAGTGAACGGCTCCGCACGTCCAAATTGGAGTCCAACGTAAATCGCTAGACAAAATTTCGAGCAATTGACGCATATGCACTGTGCAGCTTGTTGTTTATTTCCTTGCGCTATGCCTCGCGGCCTTCGGTTGTCCTTTGGACATGCCGAGCCAGGTGTTTGCTCTCGGTTGCTGCGCAGAGCACGCGGACACGCCAGCCAACAAGAGCCCTTGCCCTAATTGTCCCTGTCATAAGTCTGACTGCGGGGGAGCGGCCTGTTGGTCATGCTGTCACAATCTTTCCATTCCTCTACACGAGCAGGGAATTACTTTGATCGTTCCGGTAACAGAAAGTCTCACGCTTCCTGATTGGGAGCATTTTATGCCAGAGCGATCAGACAAGCCTCTTTTGCCGCCTCCAAAGCTTCTATCGTAGTCATCGTCAGCTCGGCTCTGCCGAGATCACCAAGTTTCAATTCTTTTTATATATCATTATGAAGACCATGTTTCTGATTGCGCTAGTCGCGAGTGGCTTAAGTGGTTTGTTCGCTGCCGCAGCGAGCACCGCGAAGGCTCCTTGTTGCGACTGCTGCGTGAGTGGCGTGTGCGGCTGCGATGCCTGCACGTGCTGCGATTGCAGCACGTGCCCTAATTGCAAGTAAGCTGTAGGCACATCCACGGTGCCCGTCGGTTCAGGCCGGCGGGCACTCTTCGTGTTACCATTTCACCCGAATCAACGCGAAAAAAACACCGCAGCCAGGGGTGGACGGGCGCGAGGAGGGCGCACGGGGAGGACAAGGACGAAGGGAATCAGGGGCCGAACGGGTGCTGAGCCTGCCGGCTGACAAGAACCGAAAGGAGCCAAAAGGAGGCCCTGGCTTGCTCAAGGAGTGCGGCGCAAGTCCCGCCCGGACAGTCCGGGGATGAGACAACCCGGTTCCGGGTAGCCTTGGACGGCGAGGTTTTGCCCGTTCAGGGCTCCGGATTTCGGTGGGGGATCCCGGGGTGCACGAGCCGCTCGGGGACGGCGGCGGTCCTTCAGGGCTCCGGATTTCAGTGGGGGATCCCGGGGTGCACGAGCCGCTCGAGGACGGCGGCGGTCCTTCAGGGCTCCGGATTTCGGTGGGGGATCCCGGGGTGCATGAGCCGCTCGAGGACGGCGGCGGTCCTTCAGGGCTCCGGATTTCGGTGGGGGATCCCGGGGTGCGCGAGCCGCTCGGGGACGGCGGCGGTCCTTCAGGGCTCCGGACTGGGGGCATTGAATGGTGGGGTGTCCACTTTTGAAATCGAGTTGGGATCACGCTAAAACGGCCCGCTCCGGCGGGGAAATGGCGCGCCTCATTCCCGCCCGAGTGCTGTTTCCAGGCGGGCGAGGAGCCAGAGGAGATCGGCCAGGCGGTTGAGGTAGCGGGGGATTTCCGGGTTGTCCGGGGGGACGGACCAGACGGAGCGTTCGGCGCGGCGGCTGACGGTGCGGGCGACGTCGAGGGCGGCGGCGCAGCTGGAGGCGTTCTCGCCGGGGATGGCCCAGTCCTTGAAACGGGTGAGGCTGGCTTCTATTTCCCGGACGCCGTCGTGCAGGGCATCGGTGAGGCTGGGGGTCACGCGGGTGAAGCCGGCCTTTTCATAGCGCGGCATGTCCTCGGGCAGGGTCATGAGTTCACCCATGACGAGGATGAGTTCGCGCTGGAGGCGGGCGATCCACGTGGTGATGGACTCCCGCGTGCTGAAGGTGCGGGCGAGGCCGAGGGAGGCGTTGAGTTCGTCGAGGTCTCCGCAGGCGGCCACGCGGGGGTCTGTCTTGGAAACACGGCGACCGTACATGAGGTCGGTTTCTCCGGTGTCTCCGCGGGTGGTGGTGATGCTGCTCATGGTTTTTGTTTCTGCGGGGCGGGGAGGAGGTAGCGGCCGTCTCTGATGTGGACGGAGGGCGGGAGGTGCGTTTTTTCGAAGGCGTCGTGGACGGCGGCCAGATCCGTCCAGAGCTGGAGCCACGGGCTTTCCGCAGCGGCGGCCAGGCGGGCGGCGGTGGGGCGAAAGGGGAAGCTGTGAACCTTGATGGCGGTCTGTCCGTGGCTGAGTGCGGCATCGGCCAGGGTGTAGATTTCCTCGATGACCGGGTCTGTCATGGCGAAGCAGCCGATGGAGACGCAGTTCCCGTGGATCATGATCGCGCTGCCCGTGCGGCCGAGGGCGCGGTCGAGTTCGTTCGGGTAGCCGACGTTCATGGCGAGGTGGTAGTTGCTGTTCGGGTTCAGCTGCCGTGCGGCCACGGTGTAGCAGCCCTCCGGGGCCTGGCCGTCGCCTTCTTTCAGCTTCGGCCCCAGAGTGCCGGGGCCCCAGGTGGAGACGGGCCAGGTTTTAAAAAGGACGTAGGTGGAGCCCTGCTTCATCCACAGCTCCAGCTCCCGGGTTTCCTTGAAAATGCGGAGGTAAAGCGGCGCGCCAAAGACGAGCCCGCGTGCAGCGAGTTCCTTCTCCAGCAAGGGCTGGATGCGCTGGCGGACTTCCTTTGAGCGGGTGCTGGTGGCGGGGGTGGTCACGGTGGTGCTGGCGCCCGTCACTGGACCGGCGAGGGTGGCGAGGGCGAGGGCGGTCAGGAGACGGGCGGAGCCTTTCATGGGGCACCATCGTGGAGCGGAGAGAAATTTCATAACAAAAAACCCGGAGTGTCTCCGCTTAACAAATGTCAATCGCCAGGCCATCCGGCGCGCTGCCGGATTGAGCGGGCGTTCTGTTTCACCCATTGCACCACCCATTCATCCCAAGACTGCCATGAATCGTCATGCCCTGATCACACCCTTCGCCGCAGTGGCCCTCTGCCTGGCCACGCTGGCGCCGCTTTCCGTCCTGCGGGCGGAGGTTCCCGGCCTGGCTGCTCTGAAGGAGCGCCAGGAGAAAATCAAGTCCGTCTACCAGAAGGTCTCACCCGCCGTGGTGGCCATCACCTCGGAAAAAACCGGCGTGGCCGGCAGCGGGGTCATCCTGGAGGCGGACGGCCTGGTGCTGACGGCGGGCCACGTGCTGGCCGCCGCCGGGCAGGAGTTTGAGATCACCCTCTCGGACGGCCGCCGCCTGAAGGCGAAATCCCTGGGCAAAAACATGAGCCGGGACGCCGCACTGGCCCGCATCACGGACAAAGGGGTGTTCCCCCACGTGGAGATGGCCGACCCGGCCAGTGTGAAGGAAGGCAGCTGGTGCCTGGCCATGGGCCACCCCGGCGGCATGGAGATCGACCGCACGGCTCCGCTCCGTCTCGGGCGCATCCTGGAGTCTGAGGACGAAAACGGCTTCCTGGTTTCCGACTGCACCCTTTCCGGCGGGGACTCCGGCGGGCCGCTTTTTGATCTCGATGGCAAGCTAATCGGCATTCACTCCTCCATCGGCTGGAAGCTGGCCGAGAACCGCCACGTGCCCATGAAGGCCTTCAAGGACTCCTGGGACCGCATGATGAAAGGCGAGACGTGGGGCCGACTCGGCATGCCGGAGGGGAAGAAAAACCCCTTCCGCCCCCGTGCTGAAGGCAAAGAGGAAAGCACGGTGCCTGCCGTGAACCCTGAAACGCCGCGCCTCGGCCTCGTCGTGCAGGCCAATGCGGACGGCGGTGCTGAAGTCCGCGCCGTGGCCCCAGGCTCACCGGCGGACAAGGCCGGCATCCTCTCCGGCGACGTCATCTTCCGCGTGAACAAGGAACCCGTCACCAGCCACGAGGAACTCGTCGGCCTCATTTCCAACATGAAGGCCGGTGACAAGGTCTCCGTCGAGCTGAACCGGAACGGCGAGAAGAAGACGCTCGAAGCCACGCTCGTCAAAGCGAAGGAAATCAAAGACTGAACTTTCAGACAATTCCAGATTTAAACCAAACCAACTCCACCCATTTTCCACCCAACTGCCGCCATGAAAATCAATCGTGCCACGTGGTTTCTGCTCGGTGCCAGCGCGCTCGTCGCGACCGGGCTCCCTCTGATCAATGCCCGCGCTCAAGAAAGCGCCAAACCCAAAGCGAAGCCCAAGATCGAAGCCCTGAACGGGGATGAAGACACCTTCCCCGCGCCCAAGAGCACGGAGCGCATGATGCGCCGGTTCTTCGACGGTCTGGACCTCACGCCCGAACAGAAAAAGTCCCTCGACGAGTCACTGCGCCAGTTTGAAAAAAGCCAGGGGCAGGGGAACGGCCCGCACCAGTTCAAGTGGGAGTTCCGCAGCGACGGCAAGCCGCAGAAGTCCGCCCCGAACAAGGCGGAGAAGCAGGACGAGGACTCGACTGACGAGGACGAAAACCCGGGCCCCGGTGGTGCCGGCGACCTCGGCGGCATGATGCAGCAGCTCATGAAGCAGCTGCAGGGCTCTGGATTTGAGGACCTCTTCGGGCCGGGCGGCCCGGGTGGTGGCGGGCTCGGCGGATTGCGCGAGCGCAGTACCGGGCCGCAGCAGCTCCAGCGGCTGCTTGGCGAGGCGCAGGGCAAGCGCAGCTCCAAATACGAAAAGGGCCACCGCCGTGTGCTCTCAGAGTTCCGCCCTGTCGTGAAGGCTGCCCGTGAAAGCACGGTGGCTGTTTACGCCGACGGCGAATCGGCCGCCCTGGCCACCATCGTCACGGCGGACGGCTACGCACTCACGAAGCTCAGCGCGGTGAAAAAAGGCGACCTGGAGTGTGAATTCTCCGACGGTGCCACGGTGAAAGCCAAAGTGGTGGACAAACTGAAGGACTACGATCTGGCCCTCATCAAACTGGAGGCGAAGGACCTGAAGCCGGTCGAGTTCACCTCCGAGGATGACCTGCCCGTGGGCACGGTGCTGACAGCGGCCGGCACGGATGAAGATCCCGTGGCCGTGGGCGTGGTCAGCGTGCTCACCCGCAGCCTGGACAGCCGGCAAAAAGGCTTTCTCGGTGTGCGCATGGACGCCGGCGAGGGCGGCGTGAAGGTCACCATGGTCAGCGAGGGTACCGCGGCAGCCAAAGCGGGCCTGAAAGTGGACGACGTCATCACGACCGTGGACGGGAAAGCCGTGGCCACCCCGGCGGACCTGACCGGGCTGATCGTGCACAAGAAACCGGGCGAGGAAGTGAACCTCACCTACCGCCGCGGCAATGACGACAAGGGCGTGATCGTGACCCTGGGGAGCCGGGCCGACGCGGGTTCGGACACTCCGGGCGGCCTCAACGAGGACCAGATCCGCCGCATGCAGCGGCGGGCTGACCAGACGGCGAACATGGGCATGACCACCTTTGACCCGGCGGACAACCTGCCCAAGGCGCTGCAGAACGACCTCGCCATCGCGGCGGACCAGTGCGGCGGGCCGGTGGTGGACTTGGACGGGCACGTGGTGGGGATCAATATTTCCCGCACGGAGCGGACCAAGACCTTCGCCATTCCCGGCAGCACGGTCAGGACGATCCTCAAGAACGTGGCCGAGGGGAAACTCAACGAGCCGAAGGAAAAGGCCGACTTCAAGCGCGAGCTGAAGGACGCCGAATCCGCCCGCGCGGCAAAACTCAAGGAACTCGAAGAGCTGGAAGCCAAACTGAAAGCCGCCCGCGAAGCGCTGGACAAGGTGGGGAACTGACCCTCCCTGCCGCCCGGCTCCTCCAGGGCTCGGGCATTTCCTACAGATGAAACAGGGGGGGCTGATGCGAATCAGCCCCCCCTTTGTGTTTGACGAAAGGCCCGCCGGGGTGCCTCTTTGCATGGTAATGAAATCCCTTCCCTTACTCCTCATTTCCACCCTCGTGATCCCGGCCGCTGCCCTGCGGGCGGAGAGCAAGGACGACGCTGCCGATCCAGCGAAAGTCGACGCCGACTACGCCATCCAGGGCGAGTACACCGGCACCATTGGTGAGACGACCGTGGGCATCCAGGTCGTCGCGCTGGGGGACGGGAAATTTGACGCCGTCAGCTACATCGGCGGACTGCCCGGTGCGGGGTGGAATGGCGACAAATCCCAGATCGTCAAGAGCACCGGCACGGCGGACGCGATGGTTTCCGGCGACCATTCCGGCTCGATCAAAAACGGGGTGATCACCGTGAAGCATGGTGATGAAGTGCTGGGCACGCTGAAGCGCATTGTGCGCGAGAGCCCGACCATCGGGGCGAAGGCGCCTGCGGGTGCCGTCGTCCTCTTTGACGGAAAGAACGCCGACGCCTGGGAAGGCGGCCGCATGACGGCCGACGGCCTGCTCATCCAGGGCGCGACCAGCAAGGAAAAATTTCAGAGCTACACGGCGCATTGCGAATTCCGCACGCCCTACAAGCCAAAAGCCCGCGGCCAGGAGCGTGGGAACAGCGGCTTCTACGCGCAGGGCCGTTACGAGACGCAGGTGCTCGACTCCTTCGGTCTCGAGGGGAAAAACAACGAGACGGGCGGCATTTATTCCGTGAAGGACCCGCTGATCAACATGTGCCTGCCTCCGCTCCAGTGGCAGACGTACGACGTCGATTTCACCGCCGCGCAGTTTGACGCCGCCGGGAAGAAAACCAAAAACGCCCGCATGACGGTGAAATTGAACGGAGTGGTCGTGCAGAACGACACCGAGATCGACCACGCCACCACCGCCGCCCCCGTGCCTGAAGGCCCCACTCCGGGACCGATCTACATTCAGGACCACGGGAATCCCGTCCGCTATCGCAATGTCTGGATCAGCCCGAAATAACAACCGCCGCGTGAACCGCCAAAATGGCTCGGGTGCCTGGTCGCGCCGCCGTGAGGCGGGTGCGTCCATGCGCACCGTGTACACGGCGTTTCCCGCGGCCACGCCCGAGTTTCCCGACGTGTCCGCACCGTCGGAGCCTGTGGCGGCGGCGCCGGTTGCTGCGGCTCCCGCCGGCCCCGCCTTTCCGTATGACCCGGTCAGCCTGCCGGGTGACTGCTTTACCCTCTGGCTGCCAGGACGCGCCCTGTCGATGCCTGCCGCCCAGCCGGTGAGGTCGCTCTTTGGCACCCCGTCCCAGCCGTCGGCCCGCTCCGCCGCCCTTCAGGCTGCCGTGGCCGCCGTGACCACGCCCGGCATTCCCGGGACAAAGCCCGAGCCCGAGCCCGAGCCCGAGCCCGAGGCTGAACCCGCTCCCGCACTTGAGGCGGCCCCGGCACTTGCCACACCCGAAGTTTTCATCGAATCTCCCTCCCTCCCAGCTGCCACTTCCACTGCCATGAACACACTCCTCTCCCTCCCAGGCCAGGCCTTCACCGTCTGGACCCGCTCCATCACCGAACCCGCGCCCTCCTCCGCTGCCGCTCCGGCTGCGGCCCCGCGCCAGATTTCCCTGCCCGGAAATCAGTTCACCGTCTGGACAAAACCCGTCGCGAAGCCCACGATTGCCGCCGCTCCCGCCTCCGCTCCCGCCGCTCCCGCCGCCGCCGTTGCGGTTGCCGCTCTGAAACCCGAGCCCGTTGCCGCTGCTGCTGCCGCGCCTGCCGCCCAGCCATCGGCCGAGGCCTGCTGCCAGCCCGCAGCAGGGTGGGACTTTTTCAGGATCGCCGCCTGCATTGTCATCGGTGCGCTCCTCGCCATGCTGTTCATTTTCTCCAGCGCCATCAGTGCCGCAGAGAAGAAGGCCGAGGCCGAATCCAAGGCTAAAGAGACTGCAGTTGCTGAAGCAGGCGAGCGTGAAAAGAAAATCCAGGCCGCACGCGACCAGGCGCAGACCGCCCTCGCCGCCGAGACCGCCAAGCTGAAAGCCGCCGAGAAGGCCACCGCCGACCTGGTCGCCGCCAAGGACGCGACCGCGAAGGAAAAAGACGCCGTGGCAGCCGAGAAGAAAGCCCTCGAAGGCAAGCTCGCCGAGGCCGGAAGCGCCATGGCCGCCGCGAAAAAAGAGGCCGAAGCCAAAGCCGCCACGCTGCAGCAGAACATCGACAACGTCACCAAGGCGAAGACCGAACTGCAGGCCACCGCCGACGCCCGCAAAGCCGACCTCGACAAGGCTGCCGCCGCCATGGCCGAGGCGCAGAAAGCCCTCCAGGCCGAGCAGGGCAAGGTGGCCGCCATGGAGAAGGAAGCCGCTCCGCTCAAGGCCGCCAACGAGGCGATGACCAAGGAAAACGCCACCATCAAGGCCGCCTCCGCAGTCATGAAGGCCACCGTCGAGCAGTCCATCAAGGACAAGACCGAGATCCAGAAATCCGTCGAGCAGCTGGTCAAGACCATCGGCGAGCTGGAAAAAGCCCTCGCTGACGCCAAGAAAGCCGCCGCCGGCCAGTAACCCGTCCCGCAGCCGATGAACGTTCCGGTCATCACAGCCCTTGCCGGTGTGGGTTTCCTAGCCTTGGCTGCGGTGCTGGCGTTCCGCGAGCACCTGTGGCTGAAGAGCGCCCACATCACCGAGGGCACGGTCGTCGAACTCATCACCTCCCGCAGTTCCAAGGGAAAGACGAGCTACACCCCGCGCGTCAGCTACACCACCCCCGACGGTTCCCAGCGCGAGTTCACTCGCGGTTATTCCTCCAGCCCGCCTGATTTCGTGCAGGGCGAGCGTGTCGCCGTGGCCTACGAGCCGCTCACCCTCGACGCCCGCATCCTCACTTTCGGCCAGCGCTTCGGTTTCGCCGTCATCCTGGGAGCCGTCGGCCTCGCCCTCGCCGGCGCCGGAGGCGGATTTCTCGCCGGACGGAAAATCGTTCCCGCTGTTTACCTGAAAGGGTCCGCAGCGGAAGGCCCGAGTCCTTTGCCCTGAAACCAGGCCGGCAGTGGGTGGAGAAAATCACGGAGTGGATCCCCCGCGCGCCGGCAGGATGGGCTGCCGTGGTTGGGGTCATCGCCTTCGTCGTGCTGGAAAAACGGTGTCTGCCCCATTGAATTTCCCCCGATTGACCCCTGCTCCGAAAAAAGTTTCGATTTTCCACAAATAAACTGTGGCCCTGAGTCGTTTTTAAGGTTGCCAGCCTTAGGGGAAAACCTTACGATGGCAATGCGTGGGACCGGTCGACAGCGGTTGAAACGAGGTTGAACCGGGCTTCACGAAGCAATAATAAAAACATAACCATAAATAATCCAATGAAAATCAACTACAAAAAGACCAAGGGCTTCACCCTGGTCGAACTGCTGGTGGTCATCTCCATCATCGCCGTCCTGGCGGGTGTGGCGATGCCCGTGTTCTCCCAAGTGCAATTGAACGGCCGCATCACTGCTGCTTCCGGGCAGGTGCGCGGTATTTTCCAGGCGATGACGCTGTATGCCAGCGATCACGACGGGGTCTACCCGAAGGCTGACAAGAGTTCGAACGAAGGCTTCCGCAAGCTGATCCCCGACCAGATCGGCAAGACGGAGAAGCCCTTCAAGGTGCCCAGCTCCGGCTGGCACAAGGACTCGAAGGACGGCACGGGTCCCGATGAAAACATCGGCAATCCGCCCGAGTACACCGAGGCTCTGGAGCGCGGTGAAAACCACTGGGCCTACGTGACCGGCCTGAACAACTCCACCGATGCGACGATGCCCCTGATCGCCGACGGATTCACCGATGGCGGCATCGGCACCTACACCGACAAGCAGACGGAAAAAGGCGGTGTGTGGCGCGGGACCAAGTCGATCGTCGTGTATTGCGACGGCTCCGTGGTGGCTGAAAACCTGGACAAGAAGACCTTCCAGGTCATGAAGAACAAGGGCGGCACGAAGGTGAACGTCTTTTCTGCGGACTACGATGTGAACCCGAACGACGTCAAGAACCCCGAGTAACTGGCGGCTGACTGACTGAAAAAAATTCGAGCCCGGACGCCCGCGTGGTGTCCGGGCTTTTTTTTGTCCCGGGTGTGGGTAGGGTGGCGGGCATGAATTCCGCCGCACTCGTTTCGTTTCTGGAAAGCCAGCTTCCGGCCGCCCTCGGGTGGCTGGAGAAAATGGTGGGGGCGAACAGTTTTACCCGGAATCCGGCCGGGGTGGCGGAGGTGGCGCGGCTGACGGAGGAATGCTTCAGCCCGCTGGGTTTCACAGCGGAGCGGGTGCAGGCGGAAAACCCGGAGTTTGGTGAACACCTGTTTCTCCGCAGGCCGGGGCGCAGCGGGCGCACGGTCTGGCTGGTGACGCATCTGGACACGGTCTTCCCGCCGGAGGAGGAGGCGCGGGAGGATTTCCACTGGCGGCCGGAGCCGGGGGAGGGCCGGATCTACGGGCCGGGCACGGTGGACATCAAGGGCGGGACGATGGTGCTCTGGCTGACGCTGCTGGGGCTGCGCGAGGCGGACGCGGCGTTGTTTGACGAGATCGAATGGGTGGTGGCGGCCAATGCGGCTGAGGAGGCGCTGAGCCCGGACTTTGGCGCGGCATGCCGGGAGCGGAGCCGGGAAAAGGCGGAGGCGGTGCTGGTCTTCGAGGGCGGGCGGAAGGCGGGAGATGAGTTCACCCTCGTCACCGGTCGAAAGGGGAAGGGCGATTTTCGGATTTCCGTGAGCGGCCGGGCCTCCCACGCCGGGTCCCAGCACGCGGAGGGGCGGAATGCCATCGTGGAGCTGGCGCACGCGGTGCAGCACGTGTCGACCCTGACGAGTGTGGAAAAACAGCGCACGGTGAACGTGGGAAACATTTCCGGCGGCACAGTGGTCAATCGCGTGCCGCACGCGGCGGCGGCGGAGCTGGAAATGCGGGCGTTTCACCCCGGGGCGTTCGATGAGGCCAAGGCGGCCATTCTTTCCCGCAGCGGTCCGGGCCTGGTGGTGGACGGGGCGGAGGTGAGCGTGACCCAGCTGGGCGAGACGGCGCCGTGGCCGTGCACGGAGTCAACCCAGGCTCTCTTCGGCACCTGGAGCCGTGCCGCCACAGAGCTGGGCTGGACGGCGGTGGCGGAACAGCGCGGCGGCCTGAGCGATGCGAACTACCTGCACCCCATCGGCCCGACGCTCGACGGCCTCGGCCCCTCCGGCGGCAGCGCCCACTGCTCCGAGCGCAGCGCGGACGGGACCAAGGTGCCCGAATACGTGGAGACCGGCTCCATCGTGCCAAAGGCAGTGCTGAATACGGTGGCGATCCTGGCCTGGCTGAAGCGGGATACTGCTGCCTCCAGCAGTGCGCCGGGAACGCCTGAGTTGGCGGCCAACGTCGACTTTATGGCACAGCTCAAGGAACTGTGGGGTGATAAAGTTTTCTCTGACGCTGAAGTTCAAGCCATGCGAAACGCGGAGCGTGACGGGGAAGTCTGATGACGGCTTTCTCACCCCCCCTTTGTCCCCCTTTAACTCCGGCCTGGCTCAGGCGCGGCGGAGTCTGAGGGCATTGCCCACCACGGTGAGCGAGGAGAGGGCCATGGCGGCGGAGGCGATCATGGGACTGAGCATCCATCCGGTGAAGGGATACAGGACGCCGGCGGCTAGGGGGATGCAGATGACATTGTAGGCGAAGGCGAAAAAGAGGTTCTGGCGGACGGTGGCCATGGTGGCGCGGGCGAGCTGCCAGGCCTGCGGGACGAGGGCGAGTTCGCCGCGGAGCAGGGTGACGTCGGCCGCCTCCATTGCCACGTCCGTGCCGGTGGCCATGGCCAGGCCGCAGTCCGCCTGGGCGAGGGCGGGGGCGTCGTTGATACCGTCGCCGAGCATGGCGACGATCTCTCCGGCGGCCTGCCACTTCTTAAGGGCGGCAGCCTTTTCCTCCGGGCGCACGCCGGCGGCCACGGTGTCGATGCCGAGTTCCCGCGCGAGCGCCTCGACGACGGGTGCGCGGTCGCCGCTGAGCACGGCGATGCGGGCGCCGGCTTGCTTGAGGGCGGCGAGGGCGGAGGCGGCTCCGGGTTTCACCGTGTCGGCGAGGTCGATGTGGCCGAGCACCGCGCCGTCGCACGCGACCCAGACGAGCGTCTGCGCCACACCGGGATCTGAAACACTGAGCCCGTGGTCCGCCAGGAAGCGCGCGGTGCCGAGAAGAATGGAATGCCCGTCCACGCTGGCCTGCAGCCCGCCTCCAGTCGTCGAGGAAAAGCCGGACTCGGCGGAAAGGACGAGCCCTTTTTCCCGCGCGGCCTGCACGATGGCGAGGCTGAGCGGGTGCTCGCTGTGCTGCTCGGCGGAGGCGGCCAGGCGCAGCATTTCATCCCCGCTGCCGGTGGCGGCATGCACCCCGACGACTGACGGCCGACCGGCGGTGAGGGTGCCCGTTTTGTCGAAAACGAAGAGCGTGGCCTTCGCCAGCTGCTCCAGGGCGGCCGCGCGGCGAATGAGGATTCCCTTTTGCGCGCCGCGCCCTGTGCCGACCATGAGTGCGGCCGGTGTGGCGAGCCCGAGCGCGCACGGGCAGGCGATGATGAGAACGCTGACCGCCGCCACCAGGGCGAGGTTCACTTTTTCCCCCGGCGGCCCCCAGAGCAGCCAGGCCCCAATGGTGAGCACGGCGATGAGGATGACCACCGGCACAAACACAGCGGCCACGCGGTCCGCCAAGTCCTGCACGGGCGCCTTGCTGCCCTGCGCCTCGCGCACGACGCGGACGATCTGCTGGAGCACGGTGTCCGCGCCGACGCGCGTGGCGCGGATCTGCAACACGCCAGTTTGGTTGAGGGATCCGCCCGTCACGGGCAGGCCGGTGGTTTTCTGCACGGGCAGGGACTCGCCGGTGACGAGGCTCTCGTCCACGCCGGAGTCACCGGACACCACCTCGCCATCCACCGGCACACGCTCTCCGGGCCGCACGATGACGATGCTGTCCACGGCCACTTCGGAGATTGGGATTTCCACCTCCGCGCCGTCGCGCAGCACCCGCGCGGTCTTTGCCTGCAGGCCTGCCAGCGAGCGGATGGCATCCCCCGCCTGCCGGCGCGCCCTGGCCTCCAGCCGGCGGCCGAGCAGAATGAGGGTGATGATGACCGCCGCGCTCTCAAAGTACACGCCGTGCCCCGCATGGCTGCCGTGCTGCAGGAGGAGCACGACGGAAAAAACGTAGGCCGCCAGGGTGCCGGTGGCGACCAGCGTGTTCATGTCCGCGCTGCCGTGGCGGAGCCGCTGCCAGGCCCCGGTGAAAAATTCGCGCCCCATGACGAAGACGACCGGGGTGGTCAGGGCGCACTCGATCCACGGGCGGGCCGGGAAATCCAGCGCCGGAAAAAAATGGCTGCCCATGGCGAGGATGGCGACGGGTGCGGTGAGCGCCGCAGCCCAGGCCAGCTGGTGCCATCCCTGTCGCTCCTCTTCAGCCTCGGCGGAGTCCTGCTCCTCACCCGAGTCGGCATCGACCACCGAGGCTCCGTAACCGGCCTCCTTCACCGCTGCCGTCAGCGTCTCCGGACCGGTCAGCGCCGGGTCGAACGTGACTGCCGCTGAACGCGCGGCAAAATTAACCCCGGCCCGCGCCACCCCGGGCGCGGCCTGCAGCGCCTTCTCCACCGTGGCCGCACAGCCTGCACAATGCAGACCGGTCAGCGCCAGTTCCACCCGCTTTGATTCAATCGCCATGCGGGAACTTCAGCGCTCGCCGCCGCTTTGTCTGTGGGGTTTTTTGCCCGGCGCCGCCTGCGCGACACTCGGGGAGGAAAAACTACGAGCCTTCGCCATCAGCGGGCGGACCGCTGCCGGCGGCACGGGAATCCTTCGGATCTTTTGGTTTGGGTCCTTTTGGGGCGCGACCGCGTCCCGATCCACATCCTTTTCACTGGGATGGCAGGGGCAACCCCTGCAACTCTGTCAGGTCCATTCGGGCCAGTTTGATGCTGGCCTCCAGGTCTTTTTGGTGGGTGGCCAGCGCCACAGTGTCTCCGGATTTCTCCGCCGACTCTGCCAGGTGGCGGAAATGCTGGCGGGAGCTTTCGATCTCCGGCTCCCACTCCTCGCGGGGCAGGCCTTCCAGCCGCATCAGCCAGGTGAGGTAATATTTCGAGTTAGCCAGAGCGGCAGACGTCTCGTCCAGGACGGCGGATTCGCGTGCCGGGTCGTCGGACATTTCCTTGAAAAGGGCCTCCAGCTCGTCGTGGGCGAGCGGCAGCTGGTGCGCCTGCATGCGGGCCTTGGCCCGGGCGAGCCGCAGGCGGCGGGCGGCGGCATTATCCTGTTCCGGCAGGGCTTCCAGCGCCTTGTCATACGCGGCGACGACTGCGGCGTAGTCTTTTGCGTCGCCGGACTGGCCTGCCTTGCGGAGAAACGCGGCAGCGTCGTCACGCTTCATCGCGTCCTTGCCGGGGCCATAGTGATAGGCCGCCAGAAAAACCGGCGCGAGCAACCAAGTGATGAGAAGGGTTATTTTCATGCCAGCAACTCCCGGAGCTTATCAGCACCTGTGAAAATGGGAAGAAGTATTTCTGGAGGGGCGGCCTGCCGGCCCGCCGGGCGGATTCCAGGCTTTGCGCGGGGAAAGATTGTCAAACCGGCGGGTTCGTGGCAGGCTTGCCCCGATTTAGTTTCCCCACGAAAATGACGCGAGCCTCCTTTGACTGTCCCCACTGCGGCCACCAGACCAGCCTGGACTTCCGCACCGAGATATCCACCCAGCGGTGTGACCACTGCGGCGTGCGCTTCAGTGCGGTGAAAATCGACCGGGCGGTGACGCGCCGGAAAAAGGTGAACGTGGACCCGCGAACCGGCAAGGCCATGGACGACCAGTCATGGACTGAGGAGCGTGAGGAGGGGGGCGGATGGCGGCTGAAGATGGTGGTTTCCCTAGTGGGGGCGCTGGTCCTGGGCGCGCTGGTGGTGGGTGCGGTGCTGCTGGCGAAGCGCCGCCCGGTCGTCGTGGGGGCCGATGGCAAAGCGACCACCCAGCTCGTGGGTGCGGACGGCCACACGCCGCTCACGCCAATGCTGCCGAAGGCCGAAGTACCGAGCACCTACAAGGAAAACAAGGAGCGCTTCCTGCGGGGCGAGGAGCAGATCCGGACGCTGGCCGGCATTTCCACCGTGGATGACCTGCTGCCCCTGGTGCGGAACCGGGAGCAATGGGAGCCGGTGATGCGCGAGTACTACGGCGCGCAAAAGAGGGGCACGCTCCCGATTGGTTTCGAAGAGGTCGCCCCCCTTGCCAGCCACCTGTATGTGGGCACTCTCCAGCTGGTGATCGTCCGTTACTTCGCCCCGCAGCATGTGCTGCGCTCCGCCGTGTTTGTCGAGGAGCCGGACGGGCGGCTCCTGCTCGACTGGCCAAGCCTCGTCGCCTGGTGCGAGGTGGACGTGGGGGAGTTTCTGAAAAACAAGGACAAGACGCCGCGCACCATGCGTCTGCTTGGTGGCCGGGATGATTACTTCAACAACCAGTTCGCCCCGTCCCCCAATCTTCTTTGTGTTCGCCTCCAGGACCGGGATAACCAGCATGTTTTCTACGGCTACCTGGACAAAACCACCAACGGCACCGCCTTCGACGTGATGAAAAACCTCCCCATGAAGCCGGCCAAGGACAGCCTGACGGTGAAGGTGAAGTTTCCAGACGCGCCGAAGTCGGGCAACCAGGTGGAGATCGCGGAACTCATCGGGCGCGGCTGGGTGGCTGACCGTCCGCTGGAAAAGGCGGAGCCGGCTCCCGTTGCCCCTCCACCCGCGCTTTCACAGCCGGTGGAAATTAAATAAAGCCGCAGGGCCGGCCACGCGCCGTTCCCGCTACAGCCTGGGACGGCGGAAATAGACGACGTGGGAAGTCTCGTTCGGGCTGTTCCCGCCACCGGTGATCTTTGGCGCGATGCCCACCATTTCCCACCCCTGGTTGCCCAGTCCCAGGAGCTGCTCGTCACTCGGCAGGGCGGAGAGTGTGTGGTATTCCCAGCGGATCTGCGACGCCCGCTCGGGGATGGGGCGCTGGCCGCTGGTTTGGGAAATCAAGAGCGCGCTCAGGCCAAGCGCACCGGCCACCAGTAAAACAGAGGAGGTTTTCATGGCCCGCAGTCTAACCGCCCCGCGCCATGCCGCCCAGCAGATTGTTTTCCCTGCTGCGGGAAATCCCGGAGGGCGCTCTCCGGCAGTTGCCAGCCCTCCCCTGCTGCGCGAGCTTCGCCCCTGCATGACGGCAACGCACCTTTCCTTCACCCTGGATGACGACCCGGCCCGGCTGGATCTGGACCGGATCACCACTTGGCTGGCCTCCTCCTACTGGACTCCGGGCATCGGGCGGGAGTGGGTCGACCGTGCCATTGCCAACACAGCCGTCCTCGTCGGCGCCTACACGGAAACCGGGACGCTGGCCGCCTTTGCCCGCGTCGTCTCGGACAAGACCCGCTTCGCCTACCTCTGCGATGTCTGGGTGGACGAACCCCACCGCGCCCAGGGCCTCGGCCGCGCCATGGTCCGTTTCCTCCTCGAGCACCCGGAGCTGCGCCCCGTCTCCCGCTGGACGCTGGCCACGGCGGATGCCCAGGGTGTTTATGCCGAACTCGGCTTCGCCCACTCCGACCGGCCGGAGCGCTGGATGGAAATCATCAGACAGCGCGACTGGTCCCTGCCGCTCCCAGGTGTGCCCCAGCCGTCCGCGTGACTCCCCGCCAGCCGCCCATGATTCTGCAAACCGAACGCCTCCAGCTCCGTGAATTCACGCCCGACGACCTTGACGCCCTCCACGCGCTCATGTCCGACCCGCAAGTCATGGCCCACTCCGCCGCGCCGGAAACGCGCGAGGAAACGCAGGCCCGGCTGGACGGCTGGCTCGCCAGCTACCAGGAGCGGGGTTTCGGAAAATGGGCCGTCCTCGACCGCGCCACCGGCGCCTTCATCGGCTATTGCGGCCTGGCGGAGGAGAAAATAGACGACCACACGGAAATCGAACTCGGTTTCCGCCTTTTCCCCGCCTGGTGGGGACGCGGGCTGGCGACAGAGGCGGCGCAAGTCGTGGTGCAGCACGCCTTTCAGACTCTGCACCTGGAGCGGCTGACCGGATTCACCCATCCAGAAAACACTGCCTCCCAGCGTGTTTTGGAGAAAATCGGCATGCGCCGCAAGGCCGACGCCCACTGGCGCGGGCAGGTCGTGCGCCGCTACGTCAAGACATGGGAGGCCGGGCATGCCAGCTGGGACCGGGTGGCCGTTTACGCCGGGCTGCCCCAGTTTCCCAGGCGGGCCGGAGCACCCTGACCTGCGAAGTTCTGGTTTTTTGAGCCGCGGGCGCTTGAGTTTTCCCCGATTTGGGCGACCAAGTGACCCTTTCAACCCAATTCTTCAAGCACCCAAGCCATGCCGATCACCATCGAAATGCCCAAATTGAGCGACACCATGACCGAAGGCACCCTCCAGCAGTGGCGGGTCAAGCCCGGGGTCAGGGTGAAAGTCGGTGACGTGCTCGCCGACGTCGAGACCGACAAGGCAACGATGGAAATGACCGCCATGGACGAGGGCGTCATCCACGAGTTTTTCGTCAAGGACGGGGACAAAATCGCCATCGGCGCGGCCATGGCCCTCCTCCTGGAGGACGACGAGGAGGCACCCGCCGCCGGCACCCCGGCCCCGGCTCCGAAGGCCGCCGCCCCCGCAGCTCCTGCCGCAGCAGCAACAGCAGCTCCCGTCGCCGCGTCCAAGGCCGCCGCAGCCGCTGCCTCAGCCTCAGGCGGCCGCGTCAAGGCTTCCCCCTTGGCCAGAAAAGTTGCCGCCGAGCGCGGGGTGAACCTCTCCGGACTTCAGGGCTCGGGCCCCGGCGGTCGCATCGTGAAGGACGACGTGCTCAACGCCCCCGCCGGCGGAGCCGCCGCTCCGGCTGCCGCTGCCGCCCCCGGCCTGCCCGTCATCCGCCCGAAGGTCGGCCCGGACGACAAGCGCGTCCCGCTCACCACCATGCGGTCCATCATTGCCAGCCGCCTCCTGGCCAGCAAGACCCAGATCCCCCATTTCTACCTGAACATCGAGGTCGACGCCGGCCCCCTTCTCAAGCTCCGCCAGCAGGTCAACGAAGCCTCCGAAAAACAGGGCAACGGAGTCAAATACACCATCAACGATTTCCTGCTCAAGGCCGCCTCCACCGCCGTCGGCTTCGAGCCGCGCGTGAATGCCTCCTTTGACGGGGACGCCATCGTCCAGTTCTCCTCCGTGAACGTCTCCGTGGCCATCGCCGTCGACGACGGTCTCGTCACCCCGGTAATCCGGAATGCAGACAAAAAATCCCTCCAGGAGTTCAGCGCCGCCGTCAAGGACCTGGCCAAACGCGCCAAGGAAAAGAAGCTCAAGCCTGATGAATTCGAAGGCGGCACCTTCACCGTCTCCAACCTCGGGGCCTACGGCGTGGACAACTTCGACGCCATCATCAACCCGCCCCAGTCCTTCATCCTTTCCATCGGCGCCATCGTGAAAAAACCAGTCGTCGACACCCATGGCAACATCGTCCCCGGCGACCGCCTCTGGATCGGCATGAGCTGCGACCACCGCGTCGTCGACGGAGCTGTCGGCGCCACCTACCTCTCAGCCCTGCGGAAACTCATCGAGAACCCGGCCCTCATGTTCGTCTGAGCCTGGGGCGGGAACCGGCCTGCGGCAGTATTTTCGGGACTCCCGTGTGCCTGGCCAGGCTGTGATCCCCGCATCCACAGAAAACGGGCCGGAGGAGTGATCCCCCGGCCCGTCTCCATCATGATAAACCGCTCAAAGGCAGCGGAAACAAATCAATTTCACCAGTAGACGCGCACGCCGGTCATGAAGGTGAAGCCGTCGTAGCCGGCTCCGCTTCCGCCGTCGAGGTTCGCGTATTCCACACCGGCCATCAGCTTGGCCTTGTGTTCGTAGATGAAGTAGTTGAGGCCGAGGTAACCGGCGTTGTAGGTGTCGCCGTTGGAACCGCCGGAGATTTTCTCATAGCGCTTCTGGGGGGCGAGGCCGTTCGCCTCATCCGAGAGACCGAGCTGGTAGCGAGCCACGAGCTGGAGTTTCTTGGTGATGTCGTAGTAGGGCTGGAGGGTGAGGCCCCAGGTGTTCCCGGCGTCGCCTTCACCGAAGAGGACTTCCGTGTTCATGCCGACCTGGCCTTTTTTGAGTTCGAGGCTGGCGGAAACACCGTTGTCGAAGTTCGTGAAGACCACGTCACCGGCGTCGTGGGTGCTGTGGATGTAGCCAACGGTAAGGTTGGCGTTGTCCATGCCCCACTGCTCCTTGAAGTTGTAGCCAAGGCTGGCGATGTAGCTCGCGCCGCCGTCCATTTCGGCGAATTCCTTGTTCGGGTCGTTGGCGAAAACGCCGGCGAAGTAGGACCAGGCTCCGGATTTGCCGGAAGCGCTCACGCCCAGGCTGTAGTCGGGCTTGAACTGGTTGGTCATGCGGCTGCGCTCAAACGTCTGGATGAGGCGGGAAGAGGTGCTCCAGTCCCAGCCGAACTTGGGTTTCTGTTTACCCACGGTCAGGGCGAAGGCATCGCTGGCGACGAAGGAAGCATACAGCTCGGTGAAGCCGTCATAGAACTCGCCGTAAGGCTCGTTCAGGTCGGAGAAGATTTCTCCCTTCAGTTTAAGGTGCTTGTTGAAAAGCTCGGCCTCGGCACCAATGCGGAAGCGGCGGTTTTCCCAGTCGCTCTCGTTGCCCGTATCGGAATCCGTGGCGTAATACTGGCCGTGGTAGCGGCCGGTGAGGGAGAAGCGCTCGATGATCGGGTTGCTCTCATCCTTGTAAATGGTGGCAAGGCCCCAGATTTTGTCGAAGACGGATTCTTCCTTGGCCTCAGTGACGAGGGCAGGCGGGTTTTTGCCACCAGAGGCGGCTGGGCCGGAGGTGCCGGCGAAGCTGGTGACAACGCCTGAGAGCAGGGCTGCCGCCGTGATGATCCGGGAGATCGTGGTGTTATTCATTCGGTGATGGATGTGGGTTGCTGGGTTTGGACCGACGGGTGCGGTCTTGGTGAGTGGCACTTTTGTCAAAAAATGTAATCGCTCAAGGGCTGGACTGTGCCAATTTTGACACTTATGGGCATTCTGGAGGAAATCGCCCATTGACGCTAAGGAGGGCTGGCGGGATAGAAGGGGTCAGTGAAAACGGTGCTCGAAACCATCGCCAGCGGAGCCGGCTTTCTGGAAAAGAAAGGCGTGGAAAGCCCGCGTCTCAACATGGAGCACCTGCTGGCCCATGTATTGAACTGCAAGAGAATGCAGCTCTACATGTGGTTTGACCGCCCCCTCGGCGAGGCCGAGCTGGAGCCCCTGCGCGAACTGACAAAAAAACGCGGCTCCGGGGTGCCGCTCCAGCACCTGCTCGGTACGGTGGAGTTCCACCGGCACACCTTCAAATGCGACGGCCGGGCGCTCATCCCCCGACCGGAGACGGAGGAGCTGGTCGACAAACTGGTCAAACGCCTCAAGGCAACCCCGCCCGCACGCCTTTTGGACGTCGGCACCGGCAGCGGCTGCCTCGGGCTCTCCCTTGCCGCCTCCTTTGCCGCCAGCCAGGCCACGCTGGTGGATGTGTCCCGGGACGCACTCGCCCTGGCCCGGGAAAATGCCGAAGCCATCGGCATTTTGGACCGGGTGTCATTGACCGAGAGCGATTTGTTTTCCGCACTCCCTGGCGAAAAGTACGACCTCATCGTGGCCAACCTGCCCTACATCCCGCATCAGGAAATCGCCACCCTGAGCCGCGAGGTGCAGTGCGACCCCCACCTCGCCTTGGACGGCGGACCAGCCGGCACGGAAATCATGGACCGGTTCATCGCCGCGCTTCCGGCTTACCTGGCTCCGGACGGCTTGGTCGCCATGGAGTACGGACTCGACCAGGCAGGACCGCTTTCTGCCTCGCTTCGCCGGGCCGGATTCCAGCAGATTGAGGTCGCCCTCGATTTTACCGACCGGGAGCGGTTCCTCTTTGCTAAAATGGAGGCGGCTCCGGCCCCCGCAGAAGCTGAGCCAGCTTAGAGAGCAGAAAAAACCGGTCCGAGTCCACTTTTTCCATGCGCACACCCGGAGCAGCCAGGCAAAGCGTGTAAATATCACTGGAAATTCCCCGGCTTAGATTATATTGGCCCTCCTGCCACACGTGCGCATGGTGACCGTAGCTCAATGGTAGAGTCCCAGATTGTGATTCTGGTTGTTGCGGGTTCGAGCCCCGTCGGTCACCCCATTTTTTACCATCGATCCTTCAATGTCAGCACAATCTGAAGCGGTGGCCCAGCACGAAGCCAGCATCCTAGCCGGCGGTGAACCGTCCAATCAACGCATGGAGTCCCTGGAAGCCCGCATTCATTACAAATTCTGCAACCCCCTCCTGCTGGCAGAAGCCCTCACCCACCCGAGCCTGGCCTACGAGACCCAGGGGCCGCATTTTGACAATCAGCGGCTGGAATTTCTCGGCGACGCCGTGCTCCAGCTCGTGCTCACCCGCGAGCTGTTCATCGCCTTCCCGGATCTGGACGAAGGCACCATGACCAAGCTGCGCTCCCAGCTCGTCTCCCGCCCCGCCCTCCAGAAGTACGCCCTCCGCATCGACCTCGGCGCCTACCTCCTCATGGGAAAAGGTGAGGCCGCCTCGGGTGGCCGGGAACGCGCCTCTACCCTCGCGGACGCCGTCGAGGCCCTCGTCGGAGCCATGTACCTTGACGGCGACCTGGGCGCCGCCTCCAAATTTGTCCTCTCACTCTGCGAGCCCGAACTCCAGCAGATGGATGTCGATCCGGACCAGCTCAACCCCAAGGGCCAGCTCCAGGAGCTGCTCCAGGCCGCCTCCTCTGGAAACCCAAACTACACCATTGTTTCCCAAGACGGTCCGGACCACTGCAAGGTCTTCGTCTCCGAAGTTCAGTGGCGCGGCCAGCTTCTGGGCCGCGGCACCGGCCAAAGCAAACGCCTCGCCGAAGCCGCCGCCGCCAAGGACGCCCTGAGCGCCCCCTTCGTCGTCGCCATCCGCGAAGCCCTCGCCCAGCAGAAGGACACCCGCCGCCCCGCCAGCCTGGTAAAAGCCGGTGAACAACTCGTGCAAAAATGAGAGCTTTTGCGAACAAGCGTCGCAAAGTTGATCTTGTTCCCGCGACTTCCCCGCCACTCCCCGGCCAGTTCACGGTCGAAACAGGCCGTGGAACGCCGGTTCCACCGGTGCGGAACGATGTTCCACCGTGTTATTCACACCATGATGATGGTTCTCTTTATTGAGTGGCATAAATAAACAATACATCAGAAGTGCGAACAACCCCGACAACCACCCGCCCGCCCCCTGAGCCATGATCGAATTCCCCCGCCAGACCGAACTCCTCGCCGCTGCCCGCACCGCCCGCAGCCGTGCCTACGCCCCCTACTCAAACTTCGCCGTGGGTGCCGCCCTCCTCGCTGCGGACGGACGCATCTTCACCGGCTGCAACGTCGAGAACCTTTCCTACGGTCTCACCATTTGCGCCGAGCGCGTGGCCGTGGGTGCCGCCGTGGCCGCCGGCCAGCGCCGCTTCCTCGCAGCCCTCGTCATCGCCGACACCCGTCAGCCAATCAGCCCCTGCGGCGCCTGCAGGCAGGTCCTGGCCGAGTTTGGCGATTTCCCCCTCCTCCTCGCCACCGAGGACGGCGCCCAGGAAATCTTTGCCCTCTCCACCCTCCTCCCCCGCGCCTCGACGGGTATCCTGGACCGGGAGTGAGGGGAGAGCCGGCTTAAGTGGGAGGTTGGTTTCTCTCTGTTCCGGTGGACTACTCAGATCATCAGGGCCTTGTTCAATGCGTCCCGTGCGTCGATGTAATAGTGGATCGTGATCTTGGCTGCCAGTTCATCCGGCAGATCGTTCAGCTGCCTTCGGCTGCTGATCGGCATCAAGATGCTCGTTGCTCCTTTTTCGATGGCGATTTCGACCACGGAGATCGGGTTGAAGATCATTTCAATGGATCCTCCCAAGTTCAGGCCTCCGGTAACGATTAATCCGCCCTTGAGGCTTTTCTGGAGAAGCGCGGAACATAACGCCAGCAGAACCCCGACTCCCACTGCGGAGCCGCTCTTGGCGCTATCGAAGGCCCGGAGTTGCGCGGAGAACTCATGCTGGCGGGGATCTCGGTCACCAATAAGTTCTCTTGCCCTCACGTACAGATTTTGTTCGGCACACCGGACGCTTTCCTTGAACTGCGGCGGAGCCGGCTGGTTGAGTATCCTGACACCGCTGCCAGGCCCTTCTGTGATGTCCACGCGGTACAGTCCGGGGTTTTCATCGCCGCCACCCGGGGACATGACCCATGCCTGGCCAGGAGGAAGAGGGTCACTTCCGATGCTGTCCTCACTGTAGAGTTCGGGCGTTGAAACAAACTTCTCCACTCCGTCGTCGCCCAGTGTGTAGCTGAACTGGGTGTTTCGGAATTCGGCCGATCCGATGCGCTTTTGCTGCTCTTTGACCCTCCGGCGGCACTCGAGGGCGATGCGCAGGGCCCATTCCAGCACCTCGTCCGGCACTGGCACTTCGGGGTTTGGAGAGACTAGTTTGATGAGACCGCTCACCGTCTTCATTACGCCCGTCGTGTCGCGCCCGCTCAAGGCGCCGCCTAGGTGGACTCTCCCTTGCAGGGCGCTCTGGCGGCTTTGCCGGCGTAGCTGGTTCCAGCATTCGGAGAGGAAATCGCTCACCAAACCGAAGTGGTTGGTCAGAATTTCACGGCTGACTTTGGGGACATCCCAGCCTGGAAGGTAAGCGTGGATTCGGTCCATAAAGGCCGTGTCGTCGCGCATTTCCGCCGGAAGAGGGCCGAACAAGTGCCCGACACGCTGTTGATGCTGAACATCGACGTCAAAATTGCCCACCATGACCACACCGCCGTCTGCACGAATGCTTTCCTTGCCCCGGCTGAATTCTCCGGACTCCATGTAGCCCTTCATGATGTTGACCCCGTCCTTTTGGTCGAAGGAGACGCCTGAGATTTCGTCAAAGCACACCACATCGTACTGACAGACGAGTCCGCGCTGGCCGCTGCTGTTGTTGACGAACATTCTGGCTACGGAGGACTTGCCCCCGGACACGAGATGGGCGTACGGGGAGATCTGCTGAAAGAGGTGGCTCTTGCCGGTGCCCCGGGGCCCGAGTTCGACTACGTTGTAGTTTCTTTCCACAAAGGGGACCATCCGCAACAGCATCATGTCCCGTGCCCTGGGGGTGAGCTTTTCGGGTTCCATGCCGATGCTTCGAATCAGAAAATCCTTCCATTCCTCTGTGGCAAAGGCCTCACGTCCTTTGTACAGGGCAGGCAGCACCTCCCGTTTTGAAAGCTGGATTTCCCTCATGCTTTCGATCCCGAAGGGACGTCCGCCCCGTTCCTGGGCGATGGTCGGGTCGTAGCCCAGCTCCACTTCCGCGTAGAAGCCACCCGTCAGCATCCGTTCGTTCGCGTGTACCATCGCCTCGGTGATCCGGACGTCCTTCAGCTGGAGGCTTGGCAGCGCGGCGACAAACGAGTCAGTTGAGGCGTCCAGCCGCGCAGTGATGATGTCGATCAGCTTGACCTGGCCTTTGTCCTTCGCCCGCGCTTTAAAAAGTTCATGCTCGCCGGCGCGGACTGTTTTTTCTCCGAGCTGCCGCTCCACGATCTTCAATCCCTCCGCGATTTCCTCCTCCTCCACGGATGAACAATACCGGCCCAGCAAAAACTCCGCCACGTAGGTGGGCACTGGGTACTGGCCTTTGAACCTCCGCACCAAATCCTTGCGCACCACGTAGCCCTCGAAGGCCTTGGTGGCGATTTTGTCTGTTGCATCGATGGGCTCGCTCATGTTGTTATTCGCCAAGGGTTGTGGGCAGGAAATCGACCACTTTTCCAGTGGAATCCAGCAGGACTATTTCGGCTTTCCGGCCGGCGTCTGCATCGTTTTCGAGATAGACAGTTACGGCACCGTTGGCACCGATTTTTTTTGGTTGTCCGCCAGCCAGCAGGGAGCTGTCTGCGTCCGTCTGCGTGGTGCGCACGTCGATGCTCATCCCCGAAACCTCGCCCCGGGTGGAAACACGGCAATTCGCGTTGGACCATTTGTGGTTCGAGAGACGGGCGGGACCGGCTGTGGTCCCTCCGGAAGTCACCTTCAGCAGCGGCGTGACCATTTCCTGGAGGGACACCCCGCCGTGGGTGTACTCCATCGAGGCGCGGTAGCACCCGGCACCTGGCGGGGTGGCGATGAAAACGCTGTTGTTCCAGTGCCACGGAAGCACGGGTACTCCCGGATCCGCCCCTTCCTTCAGCGCCGCGCAGCGGCCCCACCGGTGGTCGGCCAGAGACGCTTTCAGCTCCACCTTTGGCAGTCCGCCTGGCAGCAGCAGCCAGCCATGGTCCGTCACCACCAGCACCTCTTTCCATCCCGCCTTCAGCAGCCGGGTGATCCGGCCGTTCAGATCGTCAACTTCTGTGCCGACGCTTCGAGCGAGCTTCCAGCCCTCGTTGTGGCCGCGCTTGTCCAGGGTCCCGGCCTCGGCCCAGGCGGATCCCGCAGGGTCTCCCGTTTCGTCAGCTTTCAGGCACTGCCATCCGGCAGTTTTCAGAGCGGCGAGGAACCGGTCCTGGTTCATTGGCTGGTTCCCGGTCCTGCTTCTGGTGGAGAATGGATCCCCTGCCGCTGCGCCCTGGACTTCTGTGGAAACAGGGGAGGCGGCGGGCTTGGCCGAGGCGGTGACAGACGGAATGGTCGACCACTCCCAGTCCGCAGCGCACTCCAGGCCGGCTTCGGCCAGTTTGTCTGCCAGGAGGCGGGCGACGTCCATGCGCAGCCCATCGGAGAAAAGGATCACCCGGCCCGGGGCCGGCTGGAGTGGAGCGTGGCGCTTGCCCACTGCGGAGGGTTTTTGCTGGACCAGGTTCTGCAGGTGGCGGGAGGTGGCTTCGAGCCAGGGCAGGTAGACGGCGCGCAGGGCTCCCAGGAGCGGACCGTGGTGCTCCTGCGCTCCGCAGGCAGCCATCGTGGCCAGGGCGGCGGCATCCACCTGCCAGCCAGTGAGGGCGTAGTAGTCCGCGTAGGCTTCCGCAGTCGGGGCACCGTGGGACGACTGGCAGAGATGCGCCAGGCGGGCCAGCGGGGCCAGCGCCGTGGCCAGCGGGCTGAGCCCCAGTTTTTGCCACGGATACTCGCGCCGCACACCGTGCTGCAGTTCGAGTTCGGCGAGCCCGAGAGCGGCTTTACCCTGTGGCCGGTCGGCCAGGGTTTCCAGCGCGCGGAGCAGGTTCCCCTCCTCACGCTCGTTGACGTCCGGCCAGATTTCGGCGGATTCGAAGACGGTTGCTTCCGCCGGCGCAGCCCTCCTGAGGCAGGCGGGTAGCCCCGGGTGGCTGGCGGGTGCCTCGGCGAACCGTGCCCAGACTTTTTCCCACAGGGCATCCCGCCCCGCCAGCAGTCTTGTCCCCTTGAGCGGTCCGTCCTTGACGGGGTCGAACCGGTATTCCGTTTTGCACAACTGGCAGAAGGCATTCCACTGCGCCGCAGTCCGGCTTTTTTGAAATGCCTCCGGCTCTGCCAGCCAGCGCAGGAGCAGCCCGGTCGCATCCGGGGCCAGGAGTCCGTTAAAGTATTCCGCGTCCAGCCGCCGGTTGCGCAGTTGGGAGACGGGCAGCTCCAGCAGCGCGGGCAGGGCGCCTGCCAGGGCATCCTTGGTCGCCTGGTCCTTGGCTACGTCCAGCTCCAGACCTCCATTTTTGGAAACCAGAAAGGCGTACGGCGTCCACTCCCTTCCATTCAGGTGCATCCAGAGCGTGCCGCGGTATTGCAGCTCCACCAGCGCCGCCACCTCCTGTGTGCAGTCTTCCGCATTGCGCAGCGTGTCCCGGCTCATCCCCGGCAGGTAAAAAATGGGAACCGTCCCGGCCGGCGGGGCTCCCTCGACCACCCGCGCCTCGATGCAGCGCAACCACAGGGCCGGTCCCCTCCTCTCTTCCGGGGCATAGCTCTCCAGCACGTACAGTTCGGGCATCAGCTTTTGCAGCTGGGGGAGGACGCCCAACCATTCCCGCTCCGGGTCCGGCCAGAGCACTGCGCAGGGGGCCACCTGGGCTCCCGGGGCATAGGCTTGCGCCAGACTGCGCAGGGCTTCTGTCAGTTCTTCGCCGGAGGTTTTGTTCATTTCAGGCAGGCGTTCATTGGTGGGGCTGCAGGCCCATGGCAGCCCACAGGAAAGCAAGGTCTGGAGGCGGTGGAAGGTCTTTGCTCATTTCTTTCAGCCATTTATCAGGCGAGTGTTGCTCAAGCAGGCCATTGAGCACGCGCACCACATGCTGCTCGAAGAATTTTTTCCCATGCACCCACCGCGTCAGCTGCTCCTCCACCCCGGCCTGCCGGGCTATTGCCAGGTTCTCATGAAATTCGGCCTCAACTTTTTCTGGATCGAGGAGATTGTGCCAATTCCGCAGCGTCTGCCGGATTTTGGCGTCATCCTGGGCGGCGGCTGGATTGAGCAGTGCATCCTTGAACCCCAGTGCGCGCAGTCCGTCCTGGAGCGGGTTGACGGCGTGCCACAGGCAGCCGTGTCTCAGCCACTCGTGCAGGTTTGAAAGCACCCCCTGCTCCAGGGAGGAACGTCCTCCGCGCAGTTCGTCCTGCCTTGTGGGCAGGGCGTCCCAGATTTCAGCCGGGACGACGAAATAACTCTCCATGCAGTACCTCGGCAGTACATGCAGCCGACCTGGAAACTCATTCTGTTTTGTCCGGATGTCCGCTGCGGACCACTCGTCCCGGTCCACCACGGCCTGCCAGCCCGGCTGGTCGTTGAGGAGGGGCGGGACACTGGCCTTGCCACCTGCGACGCCGATCATCCAGCCCGACGGCCAGCTTCCGGGAGCCACTCTGTTCAGAAGCGCCTCGAAAAACGCCTTGTCGTCCTCCCCCTCCACCACCAGGACATGCGTGCCAGGGCGGCGGTTTTCCAGGATTCGGTCCCGCGCTTTTGTCCAGCCGCTCACCGGGCACCCTCCAGTTGCACACGGTTGTCCCTCGCCTCATAGCGCGCCCAGAGTTCCGGGTTGTGCGAGGTCAGCAGCAGCTGACCGTTCCGCTTCTGCACCAGCAGTTCCAGTCTGGTGAGGTAAAGAGAGAGCAGGGACGGGTGCAGGTGGAGGTCCGGCTCGTCGATCATCACGAGCCCGCCAGGCATGAGCGACCGGCTGACCAGAAAGAGCTGAATCAGAATCTGATGCTCGCCCGCACTCAGGTCATCCAGCGAGTGCGTCCGGCCTTCCTCACCCGTACTCACACGCAGCCGCATGTTTTGGTCGGGGTCGGGCAGGATGTGTTTGGGTTTTAGAAAGGCGTTGAGTTCGTGCAGAACCTCCTCGTAACGTTCCGGGTTCACCGTCTTCATGGCGATCAACGAGGCTTCAACCTGACCCCGCCACTCCGGTGTCGGGGCGTAGTTCACCAGCCAGCGGCGGCCCGGGTCATCGGCCACCACCTCACCGAACCCCACGCGCGGCGGAGTCCAGCGGCGCTCCTCCCCGTCCAGGTGGATCACGTTGGCGGTCTCCAGCTCATTTGGGTTGAGGCCCAGCCTTTTAAATCCTTCCGACCATTCGTGCAACCACGCCTGCCCCTTGTGCAGCAGCACCCTTCCCTCCCTGGCGACCTTGGTCTCGCCGATCCAGTGGTCCGCCAGGTGCTTCACCTCCGCGAAATGGGACGGATGGCCGTAAAACACTCCGACCTTCCCGGGCACTCCCGCGATCTCTGACAGCACCATGCCCGCACCACCCCAGCGTTTCAGCCAGAGCGCCGGGCCGCTCCGGTCCCCGGGCAGTCTGGAGGGCAGCGCCAGCCACTGGCCGGCCAGCTGCCAGAGATGACTTGCGGCCCTCAGGATGGTGGATTTGCCGCACCCGTTGGGGCCGGAGAGCAGAGTCATGGGGTGGACGCGGTGCCGCCACTGGTCCTGCAGATCCAGGTCGTAGTGTTTCATCGGGCCGACTTCCCGCAGGTGGATGGACTCTAGGCGCATAATGAGAGTGGTTGCGGGGTGGCCCCGTTTCGTGGACAGAAACCTAGCTCCGGCAGGCCGGATGGCAACAAGGCCGGCCGGGTCTCTTTTCCTCGCTGGTGTCTAGGATTTGGGTTCATTTCCAACGCGTGCCTATGGGCTGGCCGCTCCCGGTTCAGCCACGGGGTAGTTTTCTTCCATCACGCCTTCCCTTTCGTTCCAGATTTTTCGGCGTGGGTCAGGTGGATGTCGTTCAGCCGGTCGCCGGCGGGATCGTTGCCCTGCCAGAACCACGGGTACTCCTTCTTGTCCCGCTGCGGTTCCTTGCCGCGGTCCTTGTCCCATTTGCAGTTCGGCTTGCTGCGCAGGATGCCCGCGCCTTTTTTGCCCACGTCGGGGGCGAGCATGAAGGGGCGGATGTTCATCCGCACGCCGTCGTTGAGGTCGGGATGCCAGCCGATTGGCTGCTGCGCCAGTGATTTCCAGCGGACGAAGATGTCGTAGGGCGGCTCGCCTTCGAGGATGAGCTTGAGCGTGGCCTGCAATTGCTTGGCGGCTTGCAGCTTGGCGTCGCTGCCGGCTTCCTCCGCGGCGACGGCGGATTGCTGGCGGCGAATCCAATCGCCGAGGTAGGCGAAGGTGAGGTTCTCCAGATTGGCGTGGGTGAGCTTGTGATAATTCACCAGCGCGCTGAAACCGTTCTTGAGACCGTCCCAGACGTGCCAGATGAAGGGGCGATGATGGAAGAGCGCGCAATGCTGCTCGAAGAATCCGTTGCGCAGCCACTCCTCCAGCGACGCGCCGGCGTAATCCACCTGGGCGAGCAAGGCTTCCTGCCGGGTGGCGTTCCAATCCTTGCCGTAGGCGCGGGCGAGGAGTTCGCGCAGGCGTTCGGCGGCCGGGCCTTCGCCTTTGGCGGGACTGATGGGCACGATGCCA
>JANOAS010000207.1:0-2917 GCA_031411255.1 bacterium | reverse complement strand
CCGGGATTGCGCTGGCTTCCCAGGGTAGCCTTCGTGACCTCAGGCAACCCTGGGCTGGAGGGCGCAACGCCTGTGGCGTTGAAATCAGAGCCAGGACCGCGCGTGAACCCGTTGTTTTATCCAAATGACCTTGGCATTGGCTTCACTCGAAAGTGAGAATGTCATTCCAGCCGAGGGCGACTTCGCATTTCACGATGAGCGGCCAGCCAGCGGCGGCGAGCTTTTCATCCGCTGGGGCGGTGGTGAAAGGCAGCGCCTGTTTTTCCATGGATGTGACTTTGGCGGGGGCCTTCCGCACGGGGACCTCGATCTGGAGGCGGGGGATGGGCGTGTAGGCGAAGTTCGCCAGCACGAGGGCGGTGCCCTCCGGGGAATCGTAGATGCCGGCCTCGACGACGGGGTGAGAGAGCTTGACGAGGCGGGGCGCGGTGCTCTGGCGGGCGGCGCTGTTGATGAAGTCACGCTGGGTGGCGGGCCACTTTTCGGCGAGCGCCTTTTCGACGAAGCGGGCGTCCTTGGCGTAGGAAACGGCGGGGCAGGTGGCGGTGTAGACGGCGCGGCCCTTGCCATGGCTGTGCTGGAAGACAGCAGGGCTGCCGTCTTTGAAAGTGCCGGTCACCTTCGCCCCGGCGGGCGTGGCACGGGCCTTCAGACCGAGCGCTCCGAAGGCCGGGCCGCCTGCGGGTTTCACCTCGTCCAGCCAGGGCAGGGCGTTGAGCGCGCCGCGCAGGTCAAACCGGCCATCCTGCACCTGGACAACCGGCCCCGGCTGCAGGCCGAAGACGCCGGCCAGCCCGGGCTGTGGCTCGCCAAATTCATCCCGGCTGGCCGCCCCGCCGCTGCCGTAGAGCGAGCCCCCGGCCGCCACCCACGCCCGGATGGCACCGCAGGCGGACGTGGAGACGCAGGGATCTGTGACGTAGAGCACGTCGTAGCCGGAGAGCCGGCCGGAGTCCACATCCTGCTCGGTCAGGAAATCCACGAGATACTGGTCGTGGATGAGTGAGAAATAAGTGAGCCGTCTTTCCGCCATGGAGAGATAGCCGAAGGGCTGCCACAGATCGCTGGAGAGGCTGTAGAGCAGGGCCACGCGGGTCTTGCGCGTTGTGCCCGGGGCGATGATCCGCTCCGCCCCGGCCAGCTGCCGGGTGATGTGGGTGATGCCGTCGTAGGCTCCGCGCAGGTCGCTCCAGTAGTTTTCCGTGCTGGTGGCGGTGGGGCCGTAGGTCCAATAGAAAAAATGCTTCGCCCCCTGGCAGAGGGCGGAGGCGCTTTTCAGGCGGAGGTTCTTTTCATCGCTGGGGGTGATCCAGGTGATGACCGGCATGGTGCCCTGGCTGGCGCTGCGCATGATGGCGGCCTGAAACCCGATGAGCTGAAAGCCCTCCCAGGTGGAGGCGGGGCCGTACATGTAGTCCAGACCCAGCCAGTCCTCGATGCCGATGACGTCGACGACGTGATCCCGAGCCATGGCGAACCAGTCCAGCGAGAGTGGGTAGCCGCCCCAAGTCGTGTTCTCCCTGGCCATGCCCATGCCCAGCCCGGAGCCGCCGAAATACGGATGGTCCGCCACGAGCGTGGAGGTGAGCACACCGGCGGGAGCCCCGCGGTGAAAGGTCTCGGTGAGCCACTTGATTCGCTGGTTGGCGGACTCGTGACGGAAGCGCGTCGTCCAGGTAAAGGTGCGGTTCGCAGCCGCCGGGTTGGACTTTTGACGCTCTGCCAGGACTTCCGGGGATTCGATGGGCACCACCTCGTCCAGCGTGGCCGCGCCCAGATCAGCCGGGGGGATCTTGCGCGCCTTCAGCCACTCGCGAAAGCTTTTCAGAGCTGCTTCATTTTTCCCGATGGGCGGCCGGCAGGCGATCTCGTCGGAGAAACCAAACAGAGTGGGGCGGCCGGCGCTTTTGGCCCCCTTCAGGGCGGTGGCGATTTGCTTATCGCAGTCCTCGCGGCTGAGTTCAGGACCAAACTCAACCCAGTGGTGCCCGCCGGGGGCGGTGAAGGGAAATTTTGCCGTCATCTCCGGCGTGGTGTTGCCCACGAGGTTAAACCCGAGCAGCCACAGCACCTCGGCTTCCTTCTCGTTGAGTTCCGCCCGCTGCGGCCCCCAGAACTGGGTCTGCACCCAGAGCTTTTCCGGTGCGGTGCGCTTGCCGCCGCTGGCCTGACGAGCCCAGGCCAGGCGCCGGTCCGTCATCTGGCTGGCGGTTTCCAGCGAGTCCGCGTCCTGTTTCAGATTGGGCGAAACAAGGAAACTGGTGGCATTCCCGGTGATCGTCTCCTCCATCCGCTTCACCACGGCGCCGGGATCCGGCGCCGTGGCCAGCTCGATTACCATGCGGTGCCGCGCCGTTTCCAGAGTGCCGCCAAACTGGACGCTGATGTTCGGCAACTCGGCCACGCCGCCCGCGCGGTTTTGGCGGGCGTGGAGTTTGCCCCCGGCATGAGCCTGCAGGTCGATCCACGGGCTGAACCCGCCAGCTGGCACGCGCCGGGCCGCGTCGGCACCTGCCCCGTCGGGGTAGGCCGCGTCCTTCAATGACCAGGGATCATTGTGAATGTGGCCGCCGATTTTGACAAACCACGGCTGGCCAGCCGGCTCGACGAGGCGGAACCTCACCTGCACGCCGTCCTCCGCACGCAGCGCGGCGCAGGTGGCGAGGGACAGCAGAAACGTGAGCAGCCGGATGGCGGGAGGGAAAGTTCTCATGCCGGTGAGCGTGTGAAATGCGCCGCCGGGTGTCAAGCCGGGAGATCAGGCGTGCTCGACGGCGTCAGGGTTTCCGCAGATTCCCAGGCAGCCAGCTGAGGATGAGTGGTGCTGAGGAAAAAACTGGACAAAAGCCCTCCTCAACCCCATCGTAGGCTGCCATGATCCAGCCAGTCGTCTACGACCCCACCACTTGGGCAGGCT
>JANOAS010000206.1:0-15650 GCA_031411255.1 bacterium | reverse complement strand
CCGTTCGCGCACGCCGCTCTTCCGTTTGCTCGACCACTGCAGCGGCCGGGCGGAGGCTCCTGCGGGCTGCACGTTTGTCCCTGCGGACACGGCGGAAAGGAATGCGCTGGAGACGGCGGTGCTGGTGGCGTTTTTCGGCGGGTTTGTCCTCCTCGGCACGGCGGAGGGGCTGGCTGCGGTCGCCGGTGGTGCCGGCGGCTGGGGAACTTTTGCCCGCTGGGTGGCGGCGGTGCCGGCGGCGTTTCTGGTCCTGCACGTGCTGACCATAGGCGTGGGGCTCGCGTGCCGTGTGCTGCCGCGCGCCTGGCGCATCCCGGCGGGTGAAATGCTGCACGTCCTTCTGGTCAGCGTCCTCGCCTGGTCAAGCCGGTGGCCGGCGACCCACAGCCTCGGCGTGGTCTGGGCGGGCTTCCTGGGTGCGAACCTGCTCGCCTGGCCGGTGGTCTGGCTGCTGGGGCGGAACGCGACGGGGCCGGGGACGCAGCAGAAATAAAGAAAAAGTTCGCAAAGTGTGTCCGGAGGGGTGGTGGGATTCCCAAAAGGGATGTGCAGGCGCCGGTTTTCGGCGGCCTCACTCAACAAAGAATCCAAAAACCAATACGCATGAAAATGAAATCACTCCGACTCCTGCCCTTGCTGGGCGCATTCTGCCTGACCGCCACTGTGGCCAGGGCCTCCACGACGATCGTCTACGACAGCTTCAGCCGCACCGGCGCGCTCAATGGCTCCAATGCCGATACGGGCCAGACGTGGACTGGAACCAACTCCGCGTGGAATCCGTCAGGCGGCTCGCTCTTCATCAACGGAAATGGAGGGGCCTCAAGCATCGGTGGACTGACGCTGGTTCCGAACTGCGTTTACACGCTGAGCATGGATGTGCTGGACGTCAATTCATCACCGACCAACGGCTGGGTCGCCCTGGGTTTCTACGGCGGCGCGGGCAACCCGATGAACAACGGTCGGGGCTCCATGCTGGTGCGGACCACCAATGAAGTGCAGACGTTTGCCCTGGGCACCTCGGTGCTGGAAAACATCACGCCCATGAGCCTGGTGACGAGCCTGGCGGTCGAGCTGACCACGGGTCCCATTCTGGCGAATTCCACGCTGCAGTACAAAATCAACGGAGCCTACACCGGAAGGGTCGGGACCGTGGATGCGAACGGTATCAACAGTGTGTTCATTCAGAGTATTTTCGATCACACGGAGAGCCAGGTGGACAATTTCCGGCTGGTTCACGATGCCGTGCCCGAGCCCTCGGCGGTTGTGCTGGGCCTTGGCAGCGGACTGGGGCTGCTCCTGAAGCGCCGCCGCCGGGCTGCTGTGTGAGCGGACCTCGCCGGGGCCTCCTCTCGCGGGGGCCTCTGCGGGGAAACAGGGCGGATTCTTGTCTGAGGGCGCAAAGATCTGCGCCGATGGCGGGATCCGCCCGCCTGCGTTCAAGACTCGTTTTGCGTGCTGGCGGCAGGATTTGCCACGCGACGCTTGGTGGTGGATGCTGGCGAAGACTGCACTGCGGGAAAAATGAATTTTGCGAGAATGATTTTTATGGTGGCGGCGGTTCCGTTCACCCTTGCGGCGGCGCTCTGGCTGTTCCTGGAGCATGCTGACCGCAGCAGTTGGGCTTCGCGGGAGGGGCCGTATTTTGCCGTGCTGGGGGGCATTTATTTGTACGGCTCCATTTTTGCGCTGCGCGGGCAGTTGTCCCTGCGGCAGCTTGTTGCACTCGGGCTGGTGCTGAATGTGGTGGGCGCGTTTATCTGGGTCCCTGCCCTCAGGGGGCGCGACGGCTGGGCGGTGGGGTATCCGGGGGTGATGCTCGCGGGGCTCTGGGTCGTAGCGCTGTATCAGGCCTTCCGGGACGAATGGCGGTAGCCGCGGCCCGCGGCGGCGCGGGGAAGACCGGGTTTCAGTTGATCTGAAAATCCGCCGGGGAGTGGCCGCGGACGGCGTGGCGGGAGAGGAAGTGGAGGAGGCCGCGGGCGTAGGCGTCGGTGGTGAGGGCTCCGGCGGCCATGCCGGCGAGGTTTTTGGAAATGTGGCGGTCCATGAAGCGGCTGATGAGGCCGGGGTGGCGGCGCGACCAGTCCTGGCCGCTGCAGTAGAGGGCGAAGATGCGGCCGTCGTAGAAGTAGTCGATGAGGTGCTGCCAGGCGGTGAGCTGCTGGCGAAACCAGAGGCTGGCGGTGTGGAGGCCGGCGGGGACGGTGGCGGGGAGGCGCCCTTCCGGCAGGTCCGCAGGGATGAGGGCGGCGATTTTTTCTGCGGAGGTCATGGCCATGCAGAGGCCGGGGGAGAGCATGGGATCGACGAAGCCGAAGGCGTCGCCGACCATGGCCCAGTTGGCCCCGGAGCCGCGCTCGGAGATGAGCTGGTAGTTTGTGTAAAGCTGGACGGGGGTGGCTCGGCGGCGGCGGGCGCAGTCGCGGGAGAGGCGTGGATCGGCGGCGATGATGCCCTCGAGCTGCTCCTCCGGGGTGGAGCCGTATTGTCTGGCGGCGTCTTTATTGAGCACGACGCCGATGCTGAGGCGGGGTCCTGGCAGGGGGATGCGCCAGGACCAGCCGTGGGCGAGTCGGCCGATGATGACGGTGCCGGCGGGTTCGGGCCAGGGGCAGTCCTCGTAGTGGGCGACGAAGGCGACGTCGCGCCGGGGACCGGTCTCGGCTTTCAACCCGAGGGCCTTCGCCCCGAGACGGCGGCGGCCGCTGGCATCGATGACGAGGTGGGGCTGGGCGCCCTGCCAGTCGGGCACGAGGGCGAGGGAGTCTGCATCCAAAAGAAGGCGCGAGTCCTCCGGGGTGGCTCCGGGTTCAGCCTGGAGCCCGGGCCGGCCGATGACGAGGCGGGCTCCGGACTCAAGGGCGGTGTCGAGCACCATCTGGTCGAATTCGCGCCGCGGGACATTGTAGGCGTAGGTCGGCAGGACGCCGCGCACGGCCTGGAATGAGAGGGGAAACTCGATGTCGGCATCGATGGTGAAGGTGACGCCGGGCTTGTGCACGCCGAGGGCTTTGACTTTGTCCTCGATGCCGAGGCGCTGAAAGACGGCGGTGAGCAGGGGGACGAGTGACTCGCCAACGATGACGTCGGGGCGCAGGCCGTCGTCGAAGATGACGGCGTCCACGCCTTTTCTGGCAAGGAGGAGGGCGGTGGTGGCACCGGCGGGACCGGCTCCGATGATGGCGACTCGGGTGCGCATGGGCGGGAGGTGGGGCGGGGCTAGGTGCGGAGGAGTTTGCCGCTGGGGGTTTTCGGGAGGGTGGAAACGGTGGTGAATTTCAGCGGGACCTTGTAGCCGGAAAGCCGGGCTCGGCAGTGGGCGATGAGGTCGATGGTGCGGGGCGGGGCGGCGGGATCTGCGGGAATGATCTCGGCAGCGGGAATGTGGCCAAAGGTGGGGTGAGGCAGGGCGGTGACGCGGGACTCGGCGACGGCGGGGTGGTCGTTGAGCACGGTCTCGATCTCCTCGGGGAAGGCCTTCATGCCGCCGACATTGATGACGGACTGGGAGCGGCCGGCGAGGCGGATGGCACCGGTGGCATCCGCGCTGGCCTGGTCGCCGGTGCGGAACCAGCCGTGCTCCAGGAGCTGCGCGCGCGGGGTCCAGGGGCTGAGGATGGCATCGACAAAACCGGGCCCCTGGAGAAAGAGGTCTCCGGTTTCCCCAACGGGGACGGGGGCCCCGGCGGGATCGCGAATCTCGGCCATGTAGCCATCCTGGGGACGGCCCACGCTGTCCCAGGGGGCCGGGTCGGCGGGGTCATTGAGCAGGGGCAGGCCGCACTCGATGATGCCGAGAGCCTGGCTGAGGGGGAGGCCAAATTTTTCCCGGAACTGAACGGCGACGGGCTCCGGCAGGGCGGCGGCGGTGGAGACGGCGAGGCGCAGCGAGGACACGGGCCGGGCCTCCGGGCAGGCGGCAAGGAGGGCGTAGTGAAAGGGCGCGGCGTAGAGGACGGTGCCGGCGTGGCGGTCGAGGGTGCGGAAGACATCCGCGCCGAGGTGGCTGTCCTCCAGGACGGTGGTGGCGCCGTGGAGGAGGTAGAGGATGATGGAAACGGCGAAGTGGTGCGCCATGGGGAGCATCCAGATGACGCGGTCGCCGTGGCCGATGTGGAGGCGGGAGTTTGACGCAGTGACGCGGTCCAGCAGGGTCTGGTGGGAGAGGACGACGCCTTTTCTTTTCCCCGTGGTGCCGGAGCTGAAGCGGATGAGGGCGGGGTTCAACGCGGCCAGCGCGTCTTCCGGAAAATCCGGCGCGGTGGTGCGCAGGCCGGTGTGCAGAGTGGCGGGCAGGCCGGGAAGGTCGAGCGGCGCGGTATGCGGAGCGGCGGTGTGCCAGTCGCGCCCGCCGGCGCAGAGGACGGCATCCAGCCCGGTGGTGCGGACGAGGGCGTCGCGCTCCGGGTGGCTTAGCTCCGGGGCGACGGGGACGAGGACGCCGCCGGCCTGAAGCACGGCGAGGGACCAGACGATGTGGGCCAGACCGTTCGGGCAATGAAGGCCGACCAGACGGTGCGGCCCAGGCTGGACAAGGGCGGCGGCGGCGCGGACGAGGGTTTCGAGTTCGCCAAAGGTGACACCACCCTCGCTGTGAATGAGGGCGGTGGCGGCCCGGTCGCACCGGGAAAAGATGTGGTCAACGATGTTCAAGGCGGTTCTGTGGCAGAAGTGGGAAGACTATGGGCCGGGAGGGGCGGCCATGGCAAATGTGATCTCGACAGAACGGCGCTGCCCGGGAAGGTGGCAGCTGAATTTCCCGTCATGAAAACCCGACTCCCGTTCCTCTCCCTGCTCCTGATTTTCGCCTCGTCCGCGCTGCTGCCTGCGCAGGACGGCCTGCCAGCGGCGCCGCCGCCGTACTACCGGGTGAAATACGAGGCGTCGAAGGTGGCGGGCGAATTGCCCTACGCGGTGAGCTACACCGTCTGGCTGCCGCCGGGGGTGAAGGAGGTGCGCGGGTTGATCGTCCACCAGCACGGGTGCGGTGAAGGGGCGTGCAAGGCGGGGCGCACGGCGGCGTATGATCTGCACTGGCAGGCGCTGGCGCAGAAACACGGGTGCGCGCTGCTGGGCCCGTCCTACGAGCAGCCGGAAAAGGAGAGCTGTGCGCTGTGGTGTGATCCGCGGAACGGGTCGGACAAAAAATACCTCCAGGCGCTGGATGATCTGGCGAAGGCGAGCGGCCACGCGGAGCTGTCGAAGGTGCCGTGGGCGCTGTGGGGGCACAGCGGCGGGGCGAACTGGGCGGGGACGATGCTCCTGCTGCATCCGGAGCGGATCGCGGCGGTGTGGCTGCGGTCGGGGTCGCCGAGGCTGATCGCGAAGGATGGGAGCATCGCGAAGGACGGCGGCGAGGGCGCTCTGCCTGTGGCGGATGCGGCGCTGGAGGTGCCGGTGATGTGCAATCTGGGCACGAAGGAGGGCGTGACGGTGAAGGACGGGCGCTTCGCGAAAGTGTGGCAGACGACGGAACCTTTTTTCACGGACATGCGCTCGCGCGGCGGGCTGACCGGCGTGGCGGTGGACCCGCTGTCCAGCCACGAGTGCGGGAACCAGCGCTACCTGGCCATCCCGTGGCTGGACGCGTGCCTGACGGCGCGGCTGCCGGAAAAGCCGGGCGCTCCGCTGAAATCAGCGCGCCAGGAGGACGCGTGGCTGGCCGTTTTTCCCGGAGAGGTGGCGGTGCGGGCGGCAGACTTCGCCGGGGACAAAACGAAGGCGGTCTGGCTGCCGGACGAGCGCACGGCGAGGGCGTGGATGGCCTACGTGAAGAACACCAAGGTGGCCGACACCACGCCGCCGCCCGCCCCGACAATCGTCAAAGCCGCGCCGGGTGGCGTGCTGACGTGGGAGGCGGTTGCGGACCTTGAAAGCGGGCTCGCGGGCTTTGTCATCGAGCGGGACGGCCAGGAGATCGCCCGGCTGCCGGAGAAGCCGGCGGGTCCGTTTGGGCGGGCGATTTTTCAGACGAACTCGTACAGCGACACACCGTCCGAGCCGATGCCGGGGATGACCTTTACCGACGCGAGTGCGCCCGCTGGAACGGCGCACGTCTGGAGGGTGACTGCGGTGAACTCGGCCGGGCTGAAATCCGAACCTGTCGTGGCCGTGCCGTGAGATTGGGGCTTGATGCGGGCATGTTTGCAGTGAAATAACCGAAGAGCCTAACCCCCTTCGCCTCCGCCATGTCCAGCACCCCGCCACCCCTGCCACCGTCCGGTCCACCTCCGCTTCCCGGCGTGCCGAGGGCGGGGCTGCCGCCCAGTGCCGTTGTTTCCCCGCACCCGGTGCGGCTGGAGGGACGGCCCGTGCCCGGTGCGGAGGATCTGGCCTACTGCGACCTTGAGCCGCTGGTGGCGGAGGGCGGGAGATTTGTCGCTTACACGTACTGTTTTTCTGTCCTGATCATGACGTTCAAGAGGCACAGCGGCATCCACTTCATCCGCCCCGGGCAGAGCGGGGCCAGGGCGGCGTGGGGGTGGTCGGCGCTGACGATGCTGGCGGGCTGGTGGGGCTTTCCGTGGGGGCCGGTTTACTCGATCTCAACACTATACCAGAACTGCCGCGGGGGCATGGATGTGACGGAGGCGGTGATGGCGACCTTCTCCGGCCAGCAGAGGGCGGCGCAGTTGATGGCGCGGAGGCCGAAGGTCCCGGTGGGGGCGGGCATCTGGGCGCTGCGGGTGGCGGTGCTGGCGGTGCCGCTGCTGCTCATCTGGATGATCGTCACGGCCCCAAGCCGGCCTGAACGGGAGGAGAACCGGACGTTCACTGCGGTGACACCCCTGGAAAACGCGACCACCCAGCTGCTGCGAAGGGTGAGCGGAGGCAACACGCATGAGGCGGAGGACCTGGCGATGGCGCTGCAGAAGGACTGGCAGGCGTCGCTGGAGGAGGCCTGCGCGAAAACCCCCGGGGTGAAGAAGCCGGCTGCGTGCCACGTGTGGTGCCAGCTGGGCTCGGGCACTTGCGCCTTTCTGGTGCAGATGGGGGAGCTGCGAAACTTTGACGACGGCTCCAAGCAGCGGATGGCGGAGGCGGCATGGAAATCCGCCCAGGAGGTGCTGGAGCAGGCGCCGCTGGGCCACCCTGAGCTGCGGCTGGCCGTGGCCCTGCACGGGAAGGCGCACTTTGACCGTCTGCTGCTGGGCGACTACCAGGCCGGGCACGAACCGGTGGCCGCCGGGCGCGAACTGCCCGCATCCGAAGCAAGCCGCGCCCTGGCCAGCTATTTTGCCCCGCCGGTCAGGCGGCCAGCAGCAGCAGCAGCTCCGCCCAAGCCGTAAACCGGACGGAATTTCGCCGGAAGAGGCGCGTGCAGCGCTTTGGCCTGGACAATCCGCCCGCGTTGGGCATTATGCTCACTCGGTTTCGGTCGCTGCAGACCTGAAAGTGCCTTGCCAGTTTAGCTCAGTTGGTAGAGCAACTGATTTGTAATCAGTAGGTCGTCGGTTCAAGTCCGACAACTGGCTCCAGCATTGACGCGAGGGTTGCGCCTAGTAGACGACTTCCTGCTCCGTGCTGGTGGCCGGATTGGTCCAATAGAGGGTGGGTTTGCGCAGGGTGCCGGTGTTGGTGGAGGGCAGGGTGAGGCCTGCGATGTCGAGGCGGAAGCCGTCCGGCATGAACTGGGTCCAGTCCGGGGAAAACTGAAGATAGGGGCGGACCTTGTCGTAGCGGTCGGCAGCGGCACCGATGCCGTTGAACTCGGTGGCGGCGTCGGCCAGGCCCTTGGCGGCGATGTAGCCGGAGACGCCCATGGTGAAGGCCTCGGAGCGGGCGATGGCGATGTTACGTTCACCGTTGCTCTTGAGCTGGACGATGTTTGGCAGAGCCAGGAAGGTGATGATGCCGATGATGGCGACGGCGGCCAGTGCCTCGACGAGGGAAAATGCGGCGGCGGAACGGCGGCGGAGGTGTGAGAAGGAGCGTGCGAGTGTCTTCATGGCGGGATGAGTGTGGCGGGTGAGAAAAAAGGGGGCTCAGGGTTTCAACTCCACCTGCGGGTAGCTGCCGGGGGCCCAGTTGGGCAGCTCAAGCCACTTGCCGGTGCGGACCATGGCGTCGGATTTGATCTTGGCCGTGTCCGAAGTCGGACTGTTGGTGAGCAGGTGCTGATAGGTCGAGGGATCGAGCAGCGACGAGATCATGACAAGTCGGGCGCGAGCGTTGCCGGCTCCGTTGTACATTGTGCGCAGCTGATTCACTGACATGGTGGAAGGGGTGGGGTTGGCAACCCAGTTGGAAACGGCACTCTGAACGCTAACCTGCTGCTGCCGCGCAAGAATTTCACGCGTTTGCTGGGCGGCATTGGCCATGGTGGTGATGACGATGGCGGCCATGATGCCGATCACGGCCAGGACGACCAGTACCTCGATGAGGGTGAAGCCTGCACTCCGGCGGAGGCGGGTCGCAAGGCGAGTGAAGGGTTCTGTTTTCATGTGAGGTGATTTGAAGAATTAGTGGAATTGGCCGTCGTAAACCAGGACGCCGTCTGCGCCGAGGACGAGGTGGGTTTTGGCTTCATTCAGGTCCTCCCCACTCAGGGCGGAGGAGCGCACGCTGGTGGAACTCATGGAACCTGAACCATTAACTTGTCCAGAGGTCAGCTGGGTGAGGAGGGTGTCGATGGAAGTTGTGTCGAGTGTCGCGCCTGAAGCGGAAGCTGCGGCGGCGAGAGAGGCGAGATTTTGCGCATTGCGCATGGCCTTGGGAATGCGGGCTCCGTCCAGGAAGCGGTGCAGGATGGGAATGCTGACGGCCGCCAATATGCCGATGACAGCGACAACGGTCAGAACTTCGACAAGGCTGAATCCTTTCGAGCGGCGGGACAAAGGGGAGGGTGCTGGCGTTGCGTTCATCGGGGGGATGGACAGGTAAGCGAGGCTGGCTGGACGTTTGGAACCAAGACCGGTGGAAGCGTGGCACCGGATATTATGCTGGTTGACTGCTTGCGATGTTCATGGAAAGGGCCGCTGTGGAGCAGGCTCCACAGCGGCTCTCGAAAGGCTCAAAAGAGCGCGGTGGAACCGCTATTAGTTGTTGGCGCCGGTGTATTGGATGATGCCGTCGGTGGCCAAGTTGGCGTCGTCGACGTAGGTCTTGGCACCGGTAGTCTCGTTGGCGCTGAGCTTGAGCTGGAACTTCGTGGTGGCGAAGCTGCCCACACCGTTCACGCCGGCCTGGAGGCTGCCGATGATCGCATCAACGCTGGTGGTGGCGATGAGGGCACCAGCGGAGGTGGCGGCACCGTAGACGGAAACGAGGTTCTGCGCATTGCGCTTGTCGGCGGCCTTCTTGGCGCTGTCGTTGATCTTGGAGATCATCGGGATCGCGATGGCGGCGAGGATGCCGATGACGGCGATGACGACGAGCAATTCAACGAGGCTGAAGCCTGCTTTAGCTTTCGAGGACAGTTTGGACAGTTGGACTTTCATGGTATCAGTTTCTGGTTGGTTTTTTGGTATTGTTTTTATTGTCAGTTTTGCTGACAATGGAAATTATATCCACGGCTGCCGATTTGTCCAGAAAAAATCCATACTTTTTATAATTTTGATAAAAATGGAACGGCTGACCGAGTTGCTTTTTTCGTGTAAATGGTTTATGGTTAGAAATTTGATCGGGATTTCCAAGGGTGGACGATTTTTGAACCGCGGGGTGCCTGAATTTGCGCAGAGGCGGAATCGGGGTGGCGAAAGTGGCGTCGCAAGGCTGCTTTTTGGCGTTTGCGCTGGGCGATGGGCACGAAAAAGGGCGACCGGGATGAACCCGTCGCCCTGCGAATGAAGGGAAAACCGGTGAAGTGCTGCCTTATTTGCCGCCGCCGAGGAGGCTGCCGAGGCCGGACTGGAGCAGACCGGGTAGCATGGCGGCGATCCCGCCGGCGTGATCGGCGTCAGGATCGACCTGGCCGGTTGGGGTGAGCTTGTCCACCACCTTGGGCAGGACGGAGGCGATGGCGCCGGAGGCCATGGAGGGATCGATGCCGAGCTTGGCGGCGATGGCGGCGATTTGCTCGTTGCCGAGGACGCTTTGGATTTGTTCGCCGGAGACGGGCTGGTTCTCACCCATGCCGACCCAGGACTGGGCGGCGTCGCCGAGGCCCTTGGAGGCAAACTGGCCAAGGAGGCCCTGAAGGCCGCCGTTTTGGTTGAGGAGTCCGGTGAGAAGGCCAACGATCGGGTTGGCATCGCCGGCAGGCTGCTGGCCGCCGCCGAGGACGGAGCCGAGGAGTGAATCGAGTAGTCCCATAATGGATGGAGGAGTGTTTGGGTTGTTGTTATTGTGACGAGGCGTCACTGTAGCGTTTGAGCCCTCGCGGTCTGTTTGTCAATCCTGGGAATTCATCCGCCGGTGAGGGATTCCCGAGCGGCGGTTGCGAGTTTCAGGGCATCCGGGGTGTCGCAGTGGAGGCAAAGGGTCTGGGGCTGAAGGGGAACGGATGATCCGTCGATGGCGGGGAGGGTGCCAGTGGCCAGGAGCTGGCGGAGGCGTTTTTTGATTTCCGCCGGTGTGGTGACGAGGGCTCCGGGCTTGTCGCGAGGGACTAGGGTGCCGTCCGGCAGGTAGCTGCGGTCTGAGAAGGCCTCCTCCCACACGGGCACGCCCTCCCGGCGGGCGAGGGCGGCGACGGGGCCTCCGCAGCGGGAAAACAGGATCACTCCGGGGAAATAGATCTGCATCGTGGTGACGAGCGCGGCGGCCAGGGATGGATCCGCCTCCGTGGCATGGTAGAGGGCGCCGTGGAGCTTCACGTGGTGAAGGGGGCCGGGAATGCGGGGAACTTGCTCCAGGAGGAGGGCACGGAGTTCCGCCGGGGTGACGGGACGGGTGGCGCGGCCGAAATTTCCCGCCAGTCCGGGGTGCGCGCCGATGTGCACGCCCCGCTCCCGGGCCAGGCGCACGGTGGTGGCGATGGACCGGGCGTCTCCGGCATGGCCGCCGCAGGCGATATTGGCCGAGGTGACGCGCCGGAGGAGGGCGGCGGTGCGGGAGGCGGGCTCGCCCTCGCCGAGATCACAGTTCAGATCCAGCTTCATGCGGGCCGGAACATGATTTCCTGCCCCGGCCGGCACTGGACGAGCCAGGAGAGGTCCTCCGGGTGGACGAGGCCGATCTTGGCGTAGCCGCCGACCGTCGGCCCGTCGCGCAGGAGGACGATGGGGCGGCCGCTTTCCGGCACCTGGATGGTGCCCAGCCGCACGGGTTCGCTGATCATTTGCCCGGGGGGCGGGGGGATGGTGGCCTCCCCCTCCAGCCGGTAGCCGACGCGGCTGCTGTGCGGACCGGTGTGCCACGGCTGGATGAAGAGCGCCTCCCGGTCCTCCGGGGCGAAGTCCGCCCACTGCGGGCCGGGAAAAACACGGAGGGCGGGCGGGTTCAGGTAGTCGCGCTGGTCCTCGAAGCGGGCGACGCGGGCCTTCACGCCGGGCGGGGGGAAGGCGGGCATGTCCGAGTCCCGGCAGAGGATGTCTCCGGATTTCACCGGCCGGCCCAGTCCGGCGCTGGCCAGGGTGGAGGCGCTGTCGAGAAAAAGTGGCGCGGCAAAGCCCCCCTCCACCGCCACGTAGGTCCACACGCCGGCCTGGGCGCGGGGAAAGGAGAGCTGCTGCCCCTTTTCCAGCTTGAGCGTGCGCCAGAAGGGAAAATTTGCCCCGGCCAGCGCCCCCGTGACGGCGACCCACACGTCCTCCACAGCCTGGAGGCGGGCGCCCTGGAGCATGAGTTCCAGCACTGCGCTCCACGGGGGATTGCCCAGCAGCCGGTTGGCCAGCGAGGCCGCGTGGTCGTCCAGCGCCCCGCCGACGGGCACGCCATACCGCCGCCAGCCCGGCCTGCCCTGATCCTGCAGGGTGGCGGACAGTCCGGCATCGAGAACCTGGAGAACGGGCGCACTCATGAGACGGGAACAAAACGGACCTGCTCCCCGGGGAGGAGGCGGAAATTATCCCCGCGCGCCGCTGCGGGGTCGAAAAGGGTGAAATCCGTGCGGCCGATGAGGTTCCAGCCGCCCGGACCGGCCACCGGGTAGATGCCCGTGTGCTCCCCGCCGATGGCCACGCTGCCCGCCGGCACGCGGAGCCTCGGGTTTGGCTGCCGCGGCGTGTGCAGCCTGGGGTCGAGGTCGCCGAGGTAGGGAAATCCGGGGGAAAAGCCGAGGATGTACACTTTATAGAGTGGCGCGGCGTGCGCGGCGACGACCTCCGCCTGCGACAGACCGGCGTGCTCCGCCACCAGGGCGAGGTCCGGGCCGTCGTAGCGGACGGGTATTTCCCGCGTCACCGGCTCCGGGGCCGGGGCTTCCATGAGGTTCGACAGCCGCTTCACGATGGCATTTCCGTCCAGCGGCAGCCCGGGCTCGAACTCCAGAAGCACGCTTGTGAATGACGGAACGTACTCCCGCAGATGGCGCGGCGGGTTTTTTTCCAGCGCCGCCGCCAGCGCCCGGCCGCGACGGAACGCCTCCTCGCCGATCCCGTCGGCGAAGTAAATGAGGAGGGCATCAGGTCCATAGGGCAGCCAGCGCATGCGTGCAGGGTTGGCGAGCCAGGGCGCAAGTTCAACGCCAAACACGCACTCCCGGTGCATCCCTGCTTGCATGCCTGTCAAATCACCCTTTGTTCAGCGCTTTGTCACGAAAATGAAGATTTCTCTCGATGCGATGGGTGGTGATCACGGCTCGGCCCCCAATGTGGAGGGCGCGAAGCTGGCGCTGGCCGAATACCCCGAAATCACCGCCCTCTACATCGTGGGCCGTGAGGATGAACTGCGTGAGCAAATGACCAAGGCCGGTCTCAGGGACCCCCGGGCCGAAATCATCAACGCCACCCAGGTCGTGGAGATGAGCGAAAGCGCCGTCTCCGCCATTCGGAAGAAAAAAGACTCCTCCATCAGCGTCGCCGTCGATCTCGTGAAAGACGGCCGCGCCGAGTGCGTCGTCAGCGCCGGCCACACCGGTGCCGCCGTGGCCGCCTGCCAGCTGAAGCTCCGCACCATCGACGGGGCGGACCGCGCCGGCATCCTGGCCCAGTTTCCCAATGTCCACGGGTGGAACTACATGATCGACGCCGGGGCCAACGTTGACAGCCGCCCCATCCACCTCGTGCAGCAGGCCATCATGGCCGCGACCTACGTGAAATACACCTGCGGCAAGCCCAGTCCGCGCGTCGGCATCATGGCCAACGGCGAGGAGGATTCCAAGGGCAACGAGGTCACGAAGGAGGTCTTCGCCATGCTCACGGAGCTGAAGGGCAAAGGGCTCAACTTCATCGGCAATGTGGAGGGCCGTGACATCTTCATGCGCGACTATGACGTCACCGTGTGCGACGGCTTTGTCGGCAACGTCCTGCTCAAGGGCTGCGAGGGCACGGCGAAGGCGATGTTCACCTGGCTGAAGCAGGACCTCACCCGCACCTGGTGGCGGAAACTCGGAGCCATGATCGCCAAGGAAGGCTTCCGCGAGACCAAGGCCCGGGGCGACTACGAGCAATACGGCGGCAGCCCGCTGCTGGGCGTGAACGGCGGGTGCATCATCGCCCACGGCTCCAGCGGACCGGTTGCCATCAAAAACGCCATCCGCGTCGGCAAGGAAGCCATCAGCCACGGCGTGAACCCGCACATCAAGGAAGATCTCGCGCGGTACCTGGGCGGGAAGTAGCATTGTTGGAGTTCGGGCTTCAGCCCGTTCCGCTTCAATCTAAATCATTTCTAAACACGACTATCACCCTTGCGCTGAGACGGGCTGAAAAACCAGCCCCCCGTCCGGCCCTCAGTCCTGCACAAACAAGCGCAGGAAGCGCTCCGGCCCGTCCCGGTTGACCGTGGCTGTGACGTGGCCGTCCGCCCCGGGGGCCGACTGGGTGACTCCCGCCGTCGTCCATGGCCCGATGAGGTCTGCGCTCGTTTCCACCCGGTAGAGCACCCCTGGCTTCCCGGCTTTAAAGTTCAGGCTCATCGTCCCTGGCCCCATCACCGGCACCGGCAGGCGGCTGGGCGTGTTTCTTACCGGGTCCAAATCCAAGGCATAGGCCATCAAGAGACTCACCCCATCGCCATCCGGGTCCGAGTGCAGGTTCGCCTCATACCCCAGCCCATGCCCCAGCAACCACGACGCTGCGGGATAAACTGCCTCGTCGATCCTCGTAGCCGGGTAACCCTGCCAGGTAGGGGAGGTGAAACCGGTGCGGCTGCTCAAGTAATAAACGGTGAAACCCGGCGCAGCGCCACCGAACACAGAACCTCCAAAAGATGAAGGGGCATTGCCGAGAAAGACCGCCTTGGTCAGTCCGGTGCAGCCGGTGAATGCGGAGTTGCCGATGCTGGTGACGCTGGAGGGCATGGTCACGCTCGTCAGTCCGCCGCAGTTGCGGAATGCGTTGATGCCGATAATAGTGACGCTGGAGGGAGTGGTCACGCTGGCCAGTCCGCGGCAGCCCTCGAATGCGTAGTTGGCGATGCTAGCGACGCTGGAGGGGATCGAGTAGGCACGGGCTTTTCCTGCCGGGCAGGTAATGAGCGTGGTCAGTGAGACATTGAACAGCACACCTCCGGCACTGGCGTATTGCGCGTTCCCAGCTTCCACATTGATGGATCCCAAACCGCTGCAGCCGGTGAATGCTTGGTTGCCGATGCTTGTGACGCTGGAGGGGAGGCTCACGCTCGTCAGTCCGCTGCAGCCATAGAAGGCGAGGTTGCCGATGCCAATGACGCTGGAGGGGATGATCACACTCGTCAGTCCGCTGCAGTCGCGGAATGCGGAGTTTCCGATGCTTGTGACGCTGGAGGGGAGGCTCACGCTCGTCAGTCCGCTACAGCGGTAAAAGGCGGAGTCGCCGATGCTGGTGACGCTGGAGGGTATGGTCACGCTCGTCAGTCCGGTGCAGTAGGAGAATGCGTCGTCGCCGATGCTTGTGACGCTGGAGGGGAGGCTCACGCTCGTCAGTCCGCTACAGGAGGAGAATGCGTAGTAGCCGATTCTGGTGACGCTGGAGGGGATGGTCACGCTCGTCAGTCCGCTGCAACCGAAGAATGCGTAGTCGCCGATGCTGGTGACGCTGGAGGGGATGGTCACGCTCGTCAGTCCGCTGCAGCCGATGAAGGCGAAGTCGCCGATGCTGGTGACGCTGGAGGGGATGGTCACGCTCGTCAGTCCGGTGCAGAGGGAGAATGCGTAGTTGCCGATGGTGGTGACGCTGGAGGGGAGGCTCACGCTCGTCAGTCCGCTGCAGTCGCGGAATGCAGCGGAGCCGATGCTGGTGACGCTGGAGGGGATGGTCACGCTCGTCAGTCCGCTGCAGCCGGAGAACATGGAGTCGCCAAGAGCGGCGAGTCCTTGCTGGAGGCTCACGTTCGTCAGTCCGCTGCAGTTGTAGAATGCCTGGGAACCGATGGTGGTGACGCTGGAGGGGATGCTCACGCTCGTCAGTCCGGTGCAGTCGCGGAATGCGAAGTCGCCGATGCTGGTGAGGCTGGAGGGGATGGTCACGCTCGTCAGTCCGCTGCAGTAGGAGAAGGCGGAGTAGCCAATGCTGGTGAGGCTGGAGGGGATGGTCACGCTCGTCAGTCCGCTGCAGCCGGAGAATGCGTAGTCGCCGAGGCTGGTGACGCTGGAGGGGATGGTCACGCTCGTCAGTCCGCTGCAGCCGGAG
>JANOAS010000205.1:0-27357 GCA_031411255.1 bacterium | reverse complement strand
GCCCTTGGGCCAGGAGTCCGGGGAGTCCTTGTAGCCGGCGTAGATTTTCCCATCCACCTCGTACCGCTCGCTGCCCGGGGGCAGCAGGTCCCAGCCCAGGCTGCGGTTGCCGATGCAGCACTTGAGGATCATGACCGGGGCATCGATGGCATTGCCCACGACGTGCCCGAGGCCGAACTCCGGACCGATGGTGCCGCCCTTGATGACCATCCAATCGTTGTTGAGCGGCCCCTTGCCGGACATGTAGCGGACAAAACGCACGTCCTTTCGTTCGATCCACGCACCGGCGTCATCCACCATGTAGGGATACTTTTTCTTTACCTTGACCGCATTCTCCAGGGAGCCCTCGCCACCGGCGATCTTGCCCATGCCGACCATGTTGGACTGGCCCATGAGAATGAAAATCTGAACCGGCTTGCTCATGTCTGCCGGTTTTCCATCGGTTCGTTCCAGGAGCTTGCCGGGATCGACGCCGGGTTTCACGGCTCCTGTTTTGTCTGCGGCCGGGGCTGTTGTTCCGCCGTTCTCCTTCAGAAACGTGATGTCTGCCGGAGAGAGTTTGTCCTGCGGGAACTTCATGATCTTTCCTCCAGGCTGGGTCACGCTGACGATGCCGGAGGCGGGGTCGTAAGATTGCAGCTCTCCCTCGAAAGTTTTCGCTCCGTCCGAGCTGGTCCACGTGCGGGCCTGCCCGCCGGTGACGAGCAGCACGGCCAGCGCAGCCGTGGCGGCGAACCGGTGCAGCTGGAAGGCACGGGGTGGCAGGATGGTCTGATGGTGTTTGGGATGCATGTTGGTGGATTTCATGGTGTGGGTTTCTTTGGTTTTGTCATTTCACTGGTGTGAGTGTGAACTCCTTGATGGACACCCCGCGGCTTCCGTCCTGGAGTGCGAAGTGCAGCACGTTCTTCCCGTTCACGAGCGAGATTTCCACCGGCTGGGTCTGCTGCCACTGGCCGATGGTGTAGGGCACCGCGATTTCGATGGGGGACCTGGCGTCATTTGCCGAGAGCAGGAATTTTTGCCCCTCCTGCGCGGTCACCACACGGGCGGCCAGCGCATACTTTCCGGCGCGCGGCGCCTCAATGGCGTACTCGGTTTTGAAGCCGCCGGTGCAGTGCAGCTGAAAGCCACCCTGGAAGCTCTTCATGGACGCATAGTGGCCTGAGGGCTTGCTCTGCGCCACTGCGGGAATGGTGATCACTCCGTTTGCGCCGACGAGGGTCTTCTGGTCGGCCTCCGTCAGTTTCGCCTGCTCCATCTTCATTTTGTCCTTCGCCAGATTGGCCTCGGCAAGCTCCTGGCCGAGCGGGCCCAGCCCAACTGCCGTGGAGGCCATGGCAGCCGTTGCGTAGTGGGCGAGGCTGCTCCAGAAGCCGCCGGCCACGCCCTTGCGATCATTGTAGGCCTGCTCGCCAAGGATCGCGCTGACCCACTGCGCCCGCAGCACCTTCAAGTAGTCCTGGCCAGTGGCCCGCGCCTGGGTCTCCAGCAGGAAATCCGATCCGCTGCGCGGCGCTTCGTCCTTGTCCCACCAGCTGTGCTGAAAGCCGGCGCCGAGATTGATGACCCAGCCCTTGGGAGTCCAATGGCTGAGTGCGGCATGGGCGTGCTGCGTCACACCCCAGGTCGGCATGCCGAAACTTTGCAGGATGAACCGTCCAAAGAACGCGCGCCGGCCGCACACTCCGCCGTCCTTGATGATGTTTTGATAATTGTGCAGCGACGGGAGATCGCACTTCACGTTTTGGGAGCCGTAGGGGACCTCGGTTGTAACGGTGGCTGAATAGCGCCAGCCGTAGTCAGGGTTGTAGATGTGATCGGGCCGGTAGTTGCGCAGCATTTCGCGCCCCCAGGCCAGAATTTGGTCGGAGGCATCGCAGTCGACGACCATCCGGTATTCCCAGGTCGTGAAGTTTTTGAAGGCGGGATCCAGTTCACCCTCAAAAAAAGCCTTTTCATAGTGCAGATACCGCTTCACGGGATCGACGGTGGCGGGCGCGCCGGTCTCGTCCTTGGGGTTGGACTGCGCGACAGGCACGGCATGCTCCAGGCTGGTGGCCAGTGCCAGGCGCTGCAACGTGCCTTCACGGGCCCTCGGACTGGCCTTTTGAATTGCGGTGTAAATTTCCATCGCCCGACCGTATTTGCTGAACTTGGCCCCGCCGGCTTCGAGCATCTGCTTCATCAAAGCAGAGTCGGCCAGAAGCTTTTCCGCCAGTGCCTCCTGCTCCCTGCCCTGCTGGGCGAATTCCGCCAGGGCGCGCGGCGTGGCAGTGGCCAGCACGGCACCCTTGACGAGCAGCGCGTCCAGTTTATCGCTCGTGAGGAATGGCCCCGCTGCAGTCAGGAGAACTTTGGACGCGGAACGCTCATTGGTTTGCGCCTGGGTGAGCGCGGTCTGCGCTGCCTGGTTCGCCTGGGTCAATTTCGCCTCGTCGGTTTTCGCCTTTTCCAGTGCCTCCTGGCGCTCCGCGAGCGCTTTGAGCCCGGCTTCCCTGTCCGCCTGCCACTTGGCCAGATCCTTCTGCGCCGCTTCACGTTCGGCCTCCGTGACGGCCTTTTTCAGAGCTGCCTCCGCCTGGGCGATGCCCTTCGCGGCGCCTCCGAGCCACTTGCCCTTCGCATGCTCCACCAGGCCCGCCGCCGCTGCGATTTTTCCGAGGGATTGCTGTGCCGCGTTCATCCCGGCCTCCGCAGCCTTCGTTGCTTCACGCGACTTCTGGCAGGCGGCTGTCGCCGCTTCGTCCAGTTTTGGCAGGGCTCTGCCGGTCTCCGCCTGCGCGGCGTTGAGTTGCTCGGCGTACTTTTTCTCCAGCGCACTTCCCGCTGCAGTGAGCGGTGTCTTCGGCGCTGCCGCCGCTGCGCTGGCGGCGCACACTGGCATCAGCGCCAGCAGGCCTGCCATCACGATCAATCGGTTTGTTCTCATTGTTTTCTTCGGGTCTTCGGGGTGGGCTATTTCTTCAGCACTTCGGCCATGGCCTGGCCCAGCGAGAGGCCGACCTCCATGTAGGTCTCGGCATTCCGGTTGTAGTGGAAGCCCTGGTTTTTCGGGGAGACCGCCACATCGCGCCAGAAATCACGGGAGTCCACACACTTCACATTGCCGGCAAACTCCGGGTGCTTTTTGGCGTCATTCATCGCCAGTTGTGCTTCGGCGATCTGCAGGCCGAAGCTTTCGCGGCCGGGGTTGCCGCAGCCCACGGCCAGCACGAATGGCGCGCTGGGCGCATTGTAATCCTTGCGCAGGCTTTTGACCAGGTTCACCAGGTTCTGCTCATAGTGGCCGGCATAGACCGCGCTTTGGTCCTTGTGCCCCTGCCACCAGACAAATCCGGCGATCTCATAGCCCTGGCCTTTGTAGTCGGGATAGACCTTCGCCAAGTCTGCGAGCGCGGCCTTCGCATTGGTCATGTCGTCGTCGTATTGTTTGCCGGCATACCAGTCGACAGGCTTGCCGCTTTTGTCCACAAACGGGGGTGGATCGGTCTCCACGCCTTTGGCCGGGTCCGCATCCCAGACCGGCGGTTTCTCCTTGTAGCCGGCATAGACTTTCCCGTCCTCCACGAAGCGCTTGCTGCCTGGCGGCAGCAGGTCCCAACCAAGGCCGCGATTGCCGATGCAGCTCTTTAAAACGAGGACGGGCTCATCGAGCAACTGCCCGATGACGTGGCCGAATCCGAGTTCCGGCCCGATGGAGCCACCATTGTTTGAGAGGGCGCTCAGAGGGCTCCCCTTTTTCGTCCGGGCGTCGTAGTAGTAAACATCCTTGCGCACGCTCCACTGGCCGGCGTCATCGAGGAGGAAGGGATACTTTTTCTGCTGCCTGACGAGGGTGCCCAGGGTGCCGGGAATGTCGGTGCGTGAATACCATCCGGAATTGCTAACGTCACGGGTGAGGTAGGTGACCTTGAAGGGATAGGCCTTCCCTTCCTCAAAGGTGAAAAACTTTCGGACTGCTTCCTTGCCGGCCTCCTGCCGGTAGACTTCGGTGCCGTCGATCACCATGATGTTGGCGGTGGAGCCTCCGTAGCCGGGGCTGAACTCGTATTGTCCGGCCGTTTTCATCTGGATCTGCCCCCGAACCACGAAGGTGCTTTCTCCAGGCGTGCGCGGCGGGGCCCAATCGCGGGCCATGGAGAATTCCACCGTCGAAACCGGCTTCATTTTGTCGTAGTCAGCCGCAGGGGACCAGGCACCCTCGTAGACTGACAGTTCAGGCTTCAGGAGAGTCGAGGCCCATGCGGTACTGCCGCCGTTGATGTCCCCCATGCCGACCATGTTGGACTGGCCCATCAGGATGAAAACTTTTACTTTCTTCGTTTGATCCGCCGGTTTGCCATCGGGTCTAGGGATGAGTGGTTCTGCCGCCGAAACGGAGGCAAGCGCCGAAAAGGCGAACGCGGCGAGCGCGATGGACGAGAGAGTGAATGCTCTGCGTGTAATGAAGTTCTGTTTCATGGTGGGTGGTTTTTAAGGATGCAGCCGGAGGGGATGGAAGGGTTACTGTTTTGCGCTTTGCAGGACTTGTTTGGCGGCTTCCAGCTTTGGCCGCAGGGCAGGATAGGCGATGTCTTGCACGGAGAGGCTGCCGTCGATGGCCACTCCCGCTGCGATGGCCGCGCTTTGCGAAAGGGCCATGTAGACCGGCTCCATGCGAATCGATCCGAGGGCAACGTGCGAGGCCGAGAGGCAAATGGGAACGAGGAGATTTTCACACTCGCCCTTGCGCGGAATGATGGAGCGAAAGGAGATGACATACGGCCTGGGAGGGACACGCCAGATCACTCCGTCACTCTGGGCCTGGCCGCTTTCGGTAACGAAGTGCTGCACGACATGAGAATCCATGCCGAACGATCCGAGTGCGACGGCGTCAGGAGCGGAGCGCTTTCCTTCGCAGTCGTGCTGGTTCATCACGTAGTCGGAAATCATGCGCCGGGCCTCACGGATGTAGATCATGTAAGGCCAGCCGCCGTTGTCGGTAAACTCGTCCTTCGACAGGCCGAAAGCCGCCGTCTTTTTGCGGATGGCCTCCGGAACGCGCGGATTGTTGGCCAACGTCCAGAGGAAGCCGCGGAGGTAGGTTTCGTGCTCCTTCTCGATTTCGCGCCGTCTTTCGTAGCTGGCCTCCGGGTAGTCCCAGTTGGCACCGGGGAGGTCGGACCCCACCGCGTGCATGTTATTCCAGTCCACCTTCGATCCTGATCCGGCGAGCGGTTCCACCAGTGCCGGCAGCCGTTGATCACCCGCATCGAAATTTCGGAGCAGCAGCTCGTGATCGATCTCGCGATAGTTCTCCGGCTTTTCAATCGGAATGCGGAGCGTGGGGTCGGTCGTCAGGCAGACGCGGTAAGTGAAGGCCTGGATTTTCCTGTCGCCCTGTCCGTTGGCGAGCCCCTCGATGCGGTACACATGCGGGAGCAGCCCGCTGCCTGGATCGCCCGGCTTGATGTAGGGATCGACGTCCTTGACGAAGTGATCCTTGTTGCCCTGCGTGTAGTGGACGCGCGGTTTGGTGTCGCCGCGCCGCACTCCGGCGAGGTCTTCGCCATACTGGCTTTCGGCCTCGCGACCGACGGTGCAGCTTGTGCCCGCTGCGGCCATCAGATCGCCGGTGTAGGTGGCGTCGATGAACATCTTCGCGCGGTAGGTCCTGCCGCCAAGCGTGGTGATCGAGGTGATGCGGTGGCCGTCCATTTTCACGCCTTTTCCCGGGGTGCGGTCGAGCTTGTCATTAAAAACAACCGGCACGCCGGCGTCTGCGATCATTTTTTCAAACACCTGCCTGCCGGTGTGGGGCTCGAAGCTGCGCACGTATTTTGTCCCGTAGGCGGCGGCCACCGAGTCGTAGAACTCCGAGGCGATGCCGCCGAAGGTGGCGCGCCTGCCGAGAAAATCGGTGGCGCCGAGTCCGCTCGCACTCATGCCGCCGGGGAAACCAGACGGGTTCACCAGGATGACCGAGCGTCCCTCGCGCCTGGCTGCGACGGCCGCGACCACGGCTCCCGAGGAGTCTCCATAAACGACCAGGTCATGGACTGGATCGGGTTTTGCGATGCTGGTGGCAGTGTCCGCACCGGCGGCTGCCACCAGGAGGCTCAGCAGCAGGGGGACGAGGAGGGCGGGGGTGGGTTTGAGGGGGTGGTTCATTTCTTCAGATTGTTTTTGGCTGTCCTTCTCGCGTCGAATTTTCAGTGCTGTGGTCCGGTGCCCTGGCTTGAGTTCCGTGGTCGTGGCGGGGACTTGAGGAATGGCTGGCTGAAGGAGGGCGGGCATGAGAAAAGCATGCTAACAAGTTGCGGGAGGTTGGCGAGAAAAGAAACGCCCGAGCCCGGTGAAAGGGTGAAACGGCGGGGAGGGGGGCTGGGGGACAAGTACACCGGCTGCCCAGCGAATGGCTGCGTTATTGAGGCTGTCGATTTTTCTCGCCTCGCGGGAGGCGGTGCGATAGAACCGGGGCACTATGCGCTCCTTCGTCATGCTCGTCCTTCTGGGGCTCTGCACTTCGGTGCGGGCCGACTGGCCTTCATTTCATGGTCCGGGCGGACTGGGGAGGGGTGAGGGCAGGCTGCCTGCCACGTGGAGCCACACGGAGGCGATGCTCTGGAAGGTGAAGCTGCCGGGCACGGGGTCGTCCAGTCCGGTCATTGCGGGCGGAAAGCTGTTTCTCACCTCGTGGACGGGCACGCCGCAGAAGGTGGAGCGCCACGTCCTCTGTGCGGATGCCGGGACGGGTGCGCTGCTCTGGGACAAGACGGTCGAGTCGGTGCTGCCCGAGCAGGAGCGCATCCGCGAGGACCACGGGTATGCGTCGGCCACTCCGGTGGCCACGGCGGCGCATGTTTTTGTCTTCTTTGGAAAATCCGGCGTCTTCTGTTTTGACCACTCCGGGAAGCAGGTCTGGCACACGAGCGTGGGCGCGGGCATCGACGGATGGGGCTCTGCGGCCTCCCTGACACTGGGGAAGGACGCGCTGCTGGTGAACGCCTGCATCGAGAGTGGCGCCCTCGTGGCGCTGGACCCGAAGACGGGCAAGGAGAAATGGCGCGCGGAAGGGGTGAAGGAATGCTGGCATGCCCCCGTGGTGGCGCAGGAACCGAAGGGGGACACGGTCATCATGGCGATGTCCGGCGGGGTGCACGCCTTCGACGCGGCCACCGGGGCGCCGCGGTGGAGCTGCAAATCCGGCATCGGCTGGTACATGTGTCCGCTGCCCGCGGTGCATGAGGGTGTGGTCTACGCCGTGGGCGGGCGCAGCGGTGTCGGCGGCCTGGCGGTGAAGCTGGGGGGGGAGGGCGACGTGACAGCCACCCACCGGCTCTGGACGCTGCCGCAGGGGACGAACGTTCCCTCACCCGTGGTGCATGACGGGCACCTGTACTTCGTGCACGATGTGAAGGGCGAGTTCCACTGCGTGAATCTGAAGACCGGAGAGTTCGCTTTTTCAGAGCCCATCCAGCCGCGACTGGACGGTGCCTATGCCTCGCCCGTGCTGGTGGACGGGAAGATCATCGTCATCGGTCGCGGTGGGAGGTGCGCAGTGCTGCAGGCCGCGCCGGTGTTCAAGGTGCTGGCCAGTCCGGTTCTGGAAAACGGGCGCGGTGTCTTCAATGCCACCCCGGCCGTGCACGCCAGCCGGCTCTACGTGCGCTCGAACCAGTTTCTGTACTGCATCGGGGAAAAATAGGAGGCGCAGGTGCGGGGTGGTGGGAGTACGGCCGGGAAGTTGTTCGTCTTCGCCGCTGAGGAGGCGGCGGGGTGCCTGTGGGGTGAAACATCCCACTTGAGCGGCTGGTTGTTGGCCGGTAGGGTGAGCGCATGAGCGACTGGTCCAATTGTTCGGCGGTGGAGCGCGAGCCCGGCAGGGTCAGCGGGGCCTGGGTGTTCCGTGGAACACGGGTGCCCGTGGTGGCGTTGTTTGAGAACCTCGAGGACGGAGCCTCGACAGATGATTTTATTGAATGGTTTCCCGGTGTCAGCAGGTCGCAAGTGGAGGCGGTGCTGAAGCATGCCGAGTCCAGCCTCCTCGTTTCTGTTGAACCATGAGGGTTTTGTTCGACCAGGGGACTCCCGCCCCGCTTCGCCGCCATTTGCATCCTCACGTGGTCGACACGACCGCCGAGCGGGAATGGTCCACCGTGACGAACGGTGATTTACTGAAGCTGGCTGAAAAAGAAGGTTATGAGGTTTTTGTGACGACTGATCAAAATCTGCGGTACCAGCAAAATCTCGGTGGGAGAAAGCTGGGCATTGTCGTTTTGACAAGCACATCCTGGCCGCGCATTCAGCAGCATATTCGTGAGATCATTGCGGGAGTGGAAAGCGCCCGTGATGGCGCGTATGTGGAGGTCGTGATCAGCCGGTAGTTCAGGAGCGGAGCAGGACTGGCCCTTTTGTCAAAAACCAACCTTTCGTACAGGCGGGGCAGATTTTTCAATAAGAAGGGGTGGTGGAGGCGCTTTAGCTGGACATTTTTGTCTGTCTGCCGTCAACCTGAGGCCACTGGTGGCGAGGTCGGCGGGGCTCCGGGTTTCCGCCGGGGCCGGCTCCGGTGCGCCGGGGACGGATCAAAATATGCCATCAGCTTCACCATTTTACCATGACCCAGGGACTCATCCGCCGCGCCACTGCTCTTCCTCTCATCGCCCTCACGGCAGTTTCATTTCTCCCGCCGCTCTGCGCGGAAACGCCGCCCACGCCGGCGGTGGCGCGTCAGGCGGATGTGGACGCGGCGATTTCTGCGGTCTACCCGGCGCTGGTGCTGATCCAGGTGGTGATGGAGGAGGGGGAGGACGGGCGGATGAAAAAGCAGCGCGGGAGCGGGAGCGGGGCGATCATTTCGCCCGAAGGGCATGTGCTGACGAACCACCACGTGGCGGGCCGTGGGACGAGGTTTGTCTGCACGCTGTCCACGCGGGAGGAGGTGGATGCTACGCTGGTGGGCACGGATGCACTGGCGGATCTGGCGATCATCAAGCTGGACCTGGCCACACGCCGGCTGAAGGACCAGCCACTGCCGGTGGCGAAGTTTGGCGACTCTGATGCCCTGAAGGTAGGCGACGTGGTGCTGGCGATGGGGAGCCCGGGCGGCCTTTCGCAGTCGGTGACGCGGGGGATCGTGGCGAACCGGGAAATGATCGTGCCCCGGCACCAGCTGGCGATGACGCTGGACGGGGAAAAGGTGGGCGAGCTGGTGCGGTGGATCGGCCACGATGCGGTGATCTACCCGGGCAACAGCGGGGGGCCGCTGGTGAATCTGGCGGGGGAAATCGTGGGCGTGAACGAGGTGGGCATCGCGAGCCTGGGCGGGGCGATCCCGTCGAACGTGGCGAAAAAGGTGGCGGCGGAGCTGACGTCCAGCGGATCGGTGACGCGGAGCTGGATCGGTCTGGAGGCGCAGCCGCTGCTGCGCGGGATGGAGAAGGAGCGCGGTGCCTTGGTGGCTGCGGTGCTGAAGGGCAGCCCGGCCGAGCAGGCGGGGATCAATCCGGGGGATTTCATCACGGAATACAACGGGACCGCTCTGCCCGACTGCCACGCGGCGGAGGACATCCCGGTTTTTAACGCGCTCGTGCTGGCCACCGCACCGGGGACAAAGGTGGTGCTGAAGGGGCTGCGCGGGGACCAGCCGCAATCGTGGGAACTGACCACGGTGAAGCGCGAACCAAACCTGGCCCGCGAAGCCGAGATGCGCGGCTGGGGTCTGACGGTGCGGGATCTGACCCGCGTCTCCGCCCTGGACCGCCGCCGGGCGGATGTGAAGGGCGTGCTGGTGGACACGGTGAAAACCGGCGGCCCGACCGCCGAGGCAAAGCCGCCGCTGCGCACGGATGACGTGATCGTGAAGGCGGGCGAACGGGAGATCACCTCCACGGCGGATCTGCGGGCGTTCACGGAGGAATTCACCAAAGGCCTGACCGCGCCGAAGCCGCTGCTGGTTTCCTTCGAGCGCGGGCGGGAAAAGCTCGTCACGGTGGTGAAGGTGGGGCCGCAGCCTGAAGCCTCCAAGCCGCAAACCGCGGAGAAGCCATGGCTCGGGCTGGCCAGCCAGGTGCTGACGGCGGATCTCTCCGAGGCGCTCGGCATCGCGGGGAAAAAGGGCATCCGCGTTTCTGCGGTGACTCCGGATTCCCCCGCCGCGCGGGCCGGGGTGAAACCAGGGGACCTGCTGCTGAAGCTGGACGGGCGCGTGATCAATGCGAGCCGCCCCGAAGACTCCGAGGTGCTGCCGGAACTCATCCGCAGCTACCCGGCCACGGCCACGGTGGAGTTCGACGGCATGCGCGACGGCCAGCCGCTGAAGCTGCCCGTGGCCCTGGAGAAGCGCCCGCAGGATGACAACGAGCTGCCGGATTTCAAAGAGGACCGTTTTGAGTTCACCGCGCGCGATCTTTCCAAGGCCCGCCGCACCAGCAACGAGGTGGCCGGGGACACGAAGGCGATCATCATCGAGAAAGTCGAGGCCAACGGCTGGGCTGCGCTGGGCGGCCTGGTGTCGGGTGATCTGCTGCTGAAGGTGGACGGGCGCGACATTGATTCGCTCGCCACGCTGAAGTCGATCCTCACCGGCTACCGCGAAACGAAGCCGCGCCGCATCAGCCTGTTTGTCCAGCGCGGCACGCGCACCGCTTTTCTCGAACTCGAACCACGCTGGTAGTCTCCGGCTGGTTTCACCACATCACTCAACCCAATCCCAATCCAAATAAAATCATGATTCGTCCGACCATCCTCGCCGCCTGTCTCGCCCTCGCCACCACGCCCGCCTTTGCGGCCAGTGGCGAGCTGAAGACGGCCGCCCAGAAACTTTCCGCCGACCATGGTGACGCCGTGGTGTGGATCTCCGTCATTTCCAAGACCACAATGACCGTGGACGGCGACGCCCCCGCCCAGGTGAAGGCGGCGCTGCAGGGGCAGGACAAGGAAAGCCGCAATGAGACGACGGGGACCATCGTGGATGCGTCCGGTTTGATCGTGACGGCGCTGTCGAACATCGACAAGTCCTCCGTGGTGGACGGCAAGACGATCAACACGCCGATGGGGCCGATCAAGCTGAAGGCCAACTCCGAGATCAAGGAGGTGAAGATCATCATGCCGGACGGCACGGAAATCCCGGGCGACCTGGTGCTGAAAGACGCGGATCTGGGGCTGGGGTTCATCAAGGTGCGGACGGACTCGAAGGAGGCGCAGGGCGTCACCTTCAAGGCGGTCGATCTGGCCGCCTCGGAGAAGGGCACGCTGCTGGACGACTGCATCAGCCTCGGCCGGCTGGATGAAACGCTGAACCGCGAACCGAGCGTCGTGACGACCGAAGTGTCCGGCATCACCACGAAGCCCCGCACCTTTTACCGTGTCATGACGGACTCGACCGGCTGCCCGGTTTTCCTCTCCACCGGGAAGCTGCTCGGCATTTCCGTGGTGCGCCAGCCTTCGGGAAATCTGGAGTCCGGCGAGATGCGGATGTCCCCCGTGGTCCTGCCCGCGGCAGACGTGGCGAAGGTGGCCGAACAGGCGAAGGCGGCCAAGCCCATCGAGGCCAAAAAGGAGGAAGCTGCCGCCGGGGACAAGGAGAAGAAGTCCGACGACAAGCCGGAAGAGAAAAAAGAGGAGGCCAAGTAGGCCTGCGAGAAAAACCCGGATTTTTCTGAGGAAAACGGGGGCTGGTGCGTTGGAAGGGTTTCCCTCCTTGCCCTGCCGGGCGGGGCGGTCTAAGTACGCCCTCCCCTCCCGGGGTTTTTCTGATGATTTCCGTCCAGCACCTCACCAAGCGCTATGCCGGCCGCACCGCGGTCGACGATCTCTCGTTTGAAGTCGAGAAGGGGGAGATCGTGGGTTTTCTCGGCCCGAACGGGGCCGGGAAGACGACCACCATGCGCGTGATCACCAGCTACCTGCCCGCCACCATGGGCAGGGTGACGGTGGCGGGGTTCGACGTGTTTGAGAAATCCATCGAGGCCCGGCGCGAGATCGGCTACATGCCTGAGAATGTTCCGCTCTACGAGGACATGCGGGTGAAGGAATACCTGACCTTCCGGGCAAAGCTCAAGGGCCTTTCCGGCCGCGATGCACGCGGGCGTGTGGGAGAGGTGATGGACCTCTGCGGGGTGACCGACGTGCGGAAAAAGATGATCGGCGCCCTCTCCAAGGGCTACCGGCAGCGAGTCGGCCTGGCGGATGCACTGGTGCACCGGCCGAAGCTGCTGATCCTCGACGAACCGACCAACGGGCTGGACCCGAACCAGATCCGCCAGGTGAGGGAGCTGATCAAGCACCTGGGCGAGCAGCACACCATTCTTCTTTCCACCCACATTCTGACGGAGGTGGAGGCCACGTGCAAACGGGTCATCATCATCGACAAGGGGAAGATCAAGGCCTCCGACACGCCGGAAAACCTCCAGAACCGCCTGCGGACGGCGGGCGGCATCGAGCTGGAAATCAAGGCCCACCCGGACAGTGCGACGAACCTCATCAAAGTGCTGCCTGGAGTGCGCAAGGTGACGAGCGAGGAGCTTCCCGAGGGCTGGGTTCACTTCACGCTGCGCGTGGATGCCGGCACGGACCAGCGGGTCGAACTGGCCGATCTGGCCGCAAAAAACCAGTGGCCGCTCCGCGAGCTGACACGCAAGGTGGCCTCGCTTGAGGACGTCTTTGTGGAAATCACCAATCACTAGCCCTTTTCTCCCAGCCGGATGCGCGTCTTCTTCATTCTCCTCGGCAAGGAACTCCGCCAGTTCTTTCTCTCCCCGCTGGCCTACGTGGTGCTGGTGCTCATCATGCTGGTAAACGGTGTGGGCTTCTACGCCTCCATCTCCGCCCTCACCCGCACGGCCAGCAGCGGCAGCCTGGTGACGTGGCTCTTCACCACGCCGTGGTTCTACATGTCTTATTTTGCGGTGTTTCCGCTCATCACCATGCGGCTCATCTCGGAGGAGAGCAAACTGGGGACGCTGGAGACGCTGCTGACCGCTCCAGTGCGAACGATCCAGCTCATCCTGTCGAAATACCTCGCCGCCGTGGTTTTCTACCTCGTTTTGTGGATTCCCAATCTGCTGAACATCTGGATTTTTCAGTACATGTCCGGCGGGGCGGCGGAAATCCCGAAGGGCCCGCTGCTCGGCAGCTACCTCATTTTTCTGCTCATGGGCCTTTTTAACATCGCGCTCGGCCTTTTCGCCAGTGCTCTGGCGCGCAACCAGATCGTGGCGGCCATTCTGTCCTTCACCCTGATCCTCCTTCACTTTCTGCTCGGCATGTTCGCCATCTACCTGTCCAGCCAGCGGGTGCAGAGCTTTGCGGAGATCTTCACCTACTTCGCGGCGGTGGACCACATCCGCCTCTTCACCAGCGGGCTGCTCGACACGCGGCCCATGGTTTACTATCTCAGCCTGAGCGTGTTTTTCCTAGCCCTCACGCACCAGGTGCTCGAGTTCCGCCGCTGGAAAACCTGAGCACCCTGAGCCGCCTCCGTTCCCATTTTTTTCATGTCGAAGGAAACTGACACCACCACCTCCCCGATCCGCCGCACCAGCATCGCCGCCAACGTGACGCTGCAGGTGCTGGCCGGCCTGCTGCTGCTGGCGGTGGTGAATTACCTGAACTACAAGCACAACTGGCGGTGGGACCTCAGCCGGGACAAGGACTACACCCTATCCCAGCAGACGCAGAACTACCTCAAGAGCCTGCGCCAGAAGACGGACATCGTGGTCGCCTTTCCCCGCGGGACGGAAACGGAAAAGGAGGTCCGCGCGCTGGTGGAGGAGTACAAGCGGACGGCCAAGTCCAAGCTGAACGTGGAGTACTTGGACCTGCTGCGGGAGAACAACCGGCGGCTGGAAATGGAGAAGAAATACCGCGTCTCCCTGAACCGGAATGGCATCATCGTCAGCAAGGAGGCATCCAAGGCCAAGAGCAGCGAGGCACCGAAGGCCGACGCCCCGCGCAACAGCCAGTTCATCGGCGAGGACAAGATTTTTTCCTTCGAGGAGCGCCCGGCCCAGCCGCCGCGCATCGCGGAGTTTCGCGGAGAAAATGCGCTCACGTCCGCGCTGATTAACGTGAATGAAAAGGAGGCGTCGATCGTCTACGTCCTGAGCGACAAGACTGAACTGCGCCGCGTGGAGGGCGGCGGCTCCGGGCCGATGACGGTGATGAACGTGCTCTACGACATCGCCGGAAAGCAGAATTTGGAAGTTCGCCCGCTGAACCTGCGCACGGTGGAGAAGATCCCCGACGACGCCCGGACGGTCATCTCCGTGTGGGCGGATTTTGATTTCTCCGAGCGCGAGATGGAACTGCTGAAGAACTACTGGGACGGGAAGCGGGCCGGCCTGCTTTTCCTGCTGAACCCGAAGTCCCAGATGCAGCGGCTGGGCGGCTTTCTCACGGAAAACGGAGTGACCGTCCGCAATGACCGCGTGCTTTTTGCCTCCCGCACCGGCCGTGGAAATCTGGTGCAGCTGGAGGTGCCGGCTGCCTGCTCGCCGGGGTCTGCCATCACGCATGATCTGGCAGGCCGGAGCTTCACGTTCATCGAGGAAACCCAGTCCCTGGCGCTGGCCGACGACCCCGCCTCCCAAAAAACCCGAAACGTGGAGGTGAAGCCGCTGCTCGTGGCCCCCGACGACTACTGGGGTGAAACGGACTACAGGAACACGCAAACCCTGCCCGTGCCGGACAAGGAGGACACCACCTCGCCAAACCCCGTCATCCTGGCCGCCAGCGTGGAGCGCGGGGCGCTCAAGGACTCCCTGCTCAAGACGGAAAGCGGCCGCCTCGTCGTCGTGGGCAACAGCACGCTGCTCGATCCCGACACGGCTGCCACGCCCTCCGCCTACGACTTCGGCGTGACCGCGCTGAACTGGACGCTGCACCGCGACGAGATGCTCGGCATCCCGCCCAAGCAGAAGGGCACCTACCGCATCCCGCTCAGCAATGAGAAGAGCATGCAGATCCTCTGGCTGACCGTCGGCCTGCTGCCGCTGGCGGTGCTGATGTTTGCCCTCTTCATGTGGAGCGCCCGCCGTCAGTGACCGCGCTCGATTTTTTCCCAGATGACGCCTGCACCAGAACCAATCCAGTTTTTCAACCGCCGTACCGGCCGGCTCGAAACCGAACAAATCTACGGAGAGGGGCCGCTGCGCTGGCTCTACAGCAGCACCTCCGGCCGCATCGCCCTGAACGCCGTGGCGAAGCGGGCGTTCTTCTCGCACCTCTACGGCTTCGCCATGGATGCAGCCCGGAGCACGGCGCGCATCGACCCGTTCATCCGCACCTACGGGCTCGATCCGGAACAGTTTCTCCTGAAACCGGACGCGTTTGCCAGCTTCAACGAATTCTTCTGCCGCGAGCTGAAACCCGGTGCCAGGCCGGTGGACCAGACGCCAGGCGCAGTCGTTTTCCCGGCGGACGGACGCCACCTCGCCGTGCCGGACGTCTCGGCCATGGACGGCTTTTTTGTGAAGGGGCAGAAGTTCGACCTGCCTGCGTTTCTCGGCTCTCCGGCCCTGGCGGAGAAATACGCACGCGGCACGCTTGTCCTCTCACGCCTCTGCCCTGTCGACTACCACCGGTTCCACTTTCCCTGCGCCGGGGTGCCGGGCGAGCCGCAGCTGCTGAACGGCCCGCTTTTCTCCGTCAGCCCCGTCGCCCTTCGTCAGCGCCTGGCCTACCTGTGGGAAAACAAGCGCGTCCTCACCGAGCTGAAGACTGAATCGCTGGGGACTGTGCTCATCGTCGAAATCGGCGCGACGAACGTCGGCTCGATCGTCCAGACCTACCAGCCCGGCCGGCCCGTCGAGCGCGGGGCAGAAAAGGGCTGCTTCAAGTTCGGCGGCTCCTCCACCGTGACCATCTTCGAACCCGGGCGCGTCCGCCTTGCGGACGACCTCCTGGCCCAGAGCGCCCGCTGCACCGAGCTTTATGCCTGGGTGGGGGACACGATGGGCAGGGCGGTGTGACGCGGTGGTCCCTTGAAGTTCTGCTCGACGATTTTGCGGGCCGGATTAGATTGGCACCGATTTAACGAGTGAGTAGTACCGCCCATGACAGCCACATTTTCAGCCCAAGGGCTCATTGAGATCCCCGCCATTTTTCGCGAAGCCGATGCCATCAAGGCAGGCCAGCTCTGCGACATCGAGCGCGTGGGCCGGGGCGAGTACACACTCCGCATCTCCGCCGGCCAGCCGGCGCCGAAGCGCCGCCTCATTGATGTACTCCTTGATTGTCCGGTGAAGGGCTGGATGCGGGAGCCGGACCGGTCTGAGATGACTTCGCTTGAAGCACCCAAGCTCTTCGCAGAATGACGTATCTGGTGGACGTCAACGTGCTTTCGGAACCCACCAAGCCTCGCTTCCAGCAAAAGGTCGTTGACTGGCTGGCCGAGCACGATTCGGAAATCGTGACTGACGCGGTTGTCATGGGCGAGGTCTGGGAGGGGATTGTTTCGCTGCCTCCGGGAAGGAAGCAGCAGGCTCTGAAAGAATGGTTTGCGGAAATTTGCGCCTCGGTGCGCTGCCTGGACTGGACCATGGATACAGCCATCTGCTGGGCCGAGCTGCGTGACGATGTGCGACGGAGGGGTTTCACAGTGCCTGTCAAAGACACGCTCACAGCCGCGACGGCGAAGCGATACGGCCTTGTGGTCGCCACACGTGACACGGCGGACTTTGCCCGCTGCGGGGTTCCGGTGGTAAACCCCTTCGAGTAGGCCTCCCCGATTGACACCGCCGCCCCCCGCGCCACCTTCCCGGCCATGTCCGCTGAAGATAAATCTGTCGTCCTGGTCACAGGTGGTGCCGGTTACATTGGTTCGCACACGGTGCGCTTGCTGGCCGAGGCTGGCGAGAAGATCGTGGTGCTGGACAACCTCGTGCACGGCCATCGCGAGGCGGTCATCACGCCGGGTGTGGAGCTGGTGGTGGGGGAAATGGCGGACGCCGCGCTGCTGGAGGACATCTTCACCCGGCACAAGATCGGTGCGGTCGTCCACTTTGCCGCCTACACCGCCGTGGGTGAATCCATGGCCGATCCGCTCAAGTATTACAAGAACAACACCGCCGCCCCCCTCGTCCTCCTGGAGGCGATGAAAAAACACGGCTGCCGGCAGTTCATTTTTTCCTCCACCGCCGCCACGTATGGGAATCCGGTGCGCGTGCCCATCGACGAGACCCACCCGATGGAGCCGATCAACCCCTACGGTCTGTCGAAGCTCATGCTCGAGCGTGTACTGGCCGACTGCGAGCCCGCATGGGGCCTGCGCAGCGTGCGGCTCCGGTATTTCAATGCGAGCGGCTGCGCGCCCGACGGAGCCATCGGCGAGGATCACGTGCCGGAGACGCACCTCATCCCCCGCGTGCTCATGGCCGTCACGGGAGAGCTGGACCAGGTGACCGTCTTCGGCACCGACTACCCGACTCCGGACGGAACGTGCATTCGCGACTACATCCACGTCCTCGACCTCGCCACCGCGCACGCTGCGGCCCTCGCCCACCTGCGCAAGGGCGGCGAATCCCTCGCGTGCAATCTGGGCACCGGGCAGGGAGTCTCCGTGCGGGAGATCATCGACTTCGCCGAGTCCGTGACCGGGAAAAAAGTCCCCGTCGCCTTCGGCCCCCGCCGTGAGGGTGACCCGCCGCGGCTCATCGCCGACCCCTCGCTGGCCAAAGCAAAACTGGGCTGGGAGGCATCCTTCAAAAACCCGCGCGACATCGTAGCCAGCGCCTGGGCCTGGCTTTCTGGGCCGCAGGGCGGGCGGTACGAGGCTGGGAAAAATCAGTGAAAATCGCCGCCGTGCTCCCGCATGATGGCCGGCAGTGCGGAGGTGGGTACGACCTCGATTTCATCTCCGAGCGAGTACCGCTTCTCGCCGGGGTGGACGACGTAGAGCTTTGAGAGTTTTAAATCGGTGATGGCGCTGCGCATCGATTTCGTGGTCGAGGGAGCGTCGTTTCGTTTGATTTCAAATCCAATGCGACACGCACCGAAATCTACCAGCAGGTCGAGTTCGGCCCCGGCGTGGGTCGCCCAGTAGCAGGCCCGCCCCTCGTCGTCCAGATGGCGGAGGATCTGCTCGATGACAAATCCCTCCCAGGAGGCTCCGCAACGCGGATGGGAAAGCAGCTGTGATTCGGTGCTGATGTTCAGCAAATAGTGGGCGATGCCGGAATCTCGCAGGAAGATCTTGGGAGCTTTACGGAGGCGTTTACCGATGTTTTCACTCCACGGCGGCAGCAGCCGGATCATGAAGGCATCCACCATGAGCTGGAGATAACGATTCACCGTGGCTACATCCAGTCCCAGAGACTGGGCCGCCTGTTGGGCGTTCCACGTCTGGCCATGGTAGTGGGCCAGCATCGTCCAGAAGCGCCGGAAAACGGCGGGAGAGTGCCGAACCGCCTGCAGCTGAGGCAGGTCGCGGGTGAGGAAGGTCTCGACAAAATCCCGACGCCACAGCCAGGATTCACCAGCGGAACGGGCGAGGCAGGATTTTGGAAATCCGCCTCGAAGCCAGAGGATCGGCAGGCTGTCTACACCGACCTCGGTCAGGTCAAATCCGCCAAGCTTGACCAGCCGGACGCGGCCCGCGAGGGACTCGGAAACCCCCTTGATCAGGTCAAATGAAGCGCTCCCGGTGATCAGAAATCGCAGATGCGGGCTCAGCCGGTCTGCCCAGACGCGGAGCCGGGGAAAGAGCGATGGCAGCCGCTGAATTTCATCGATGACCACAAGGCCGCGAAGCGTCGCGATACTGTCGCTGGAGGCCTCCAGTTGGAGAAAATCTGAGGGCTCCTCCAGATCGTAATGGCGGCCCGGCTGCGTGCCGCGCACCAGGTGGGCCAGCGTCGTCTTGCCGCACTGCCGCGGCCCCAGCACCGCCACGACGGGGGCTGCGGCCATTCCGCTCTGGATTTCAGCCAGACGAACTGCTCGGGGTACGATTGAGGGAATCATCCTTGCAAAAATTAGATCATGATCCAAGTTTTTCAAGAATTTTATGGCATTGGCGACCCTACCATTCAACCAACGCAACTTTGGCGGCCCGGAATTCGAGGAGTTCATCTGCGATTTCCTCCTCGGGCTGCCAAGGGACGCGGGTTTGTTTGGCAGCCCGGTCCGGCGCGCCCAGCGCCGGGGGCGTTCCGGCCAAGCGCAGGGCGGTGTGGACATCATGGTGTGGCTGGAGGACGGGCGGCTCGTCGGCGTGGAATGCAAGAACCGCGTCGACTGGACGGTGACTCAAACAGAAACCGCCATCCGAGACGCCGCTTGGCCCGCCTACGAGTACGTGCTCGCCCTGACACGGAGCAACGACACGCGTATTCACGACGCTGTCGAGGAGGCTGGCCAAGGCAAGTGGCGCGTCTGGTTTGGCGAGGACATCGAACGGCTGTTCCGGCAGCACCTCTCGAACGCGGATGGCGCCCGGATTTTGACGACCCATTTTGGCGCCGCCGTGTGCAAAGATTTCCTCGGCTGGTCCACCGTGACATACTGTGTTGCGGCCCGCGCGTTCTTTGCCGGGTTCTTTAGGGCGGAGCGCTACTTCCACCACGCATGGCCGATCCTCGGGCGCGGGCGGGAAAGAAAAGCTCTCGATGCCTTTGTCCGTGACCCGGTGAAGCAGGTGTTCGTCCTGCCCGGTGCGGGCGGGCGAGGAAAAAGCAAACTGCTGCACCATTTCAGCCGGCGCTTCTCCCAGCGCCACCCGGAGTGGAGCCTGCGTTTCCTGGACATCGGAGGGAGCGTGCCCCACGACCTGCCGGAGCATCTCGCGCGGCTGCCCAAGGGCAATGTTGTCCTCGTCCTCGATGACACCCACCGCATGCAGCACGACCTCTCCTTGCTTTTCAAGGCTGCACGTAAATCTGACGGCAATCTGAAACTGATCTGTGGCACCCGGCCGCAGGCCAAGCCGGTCATTGATGCCGCGCTCGCGGAGGCTGGGGTCGATACTGTGCATGTTGAGCGTGCCGACGATCTGGCGCCGACAGACGAGCGATCACTCTTCCGCTGGGTGGAAAAGCACCTTCCGCCAAACTGTGATCGCCTGGCATGGCCTGTCGTTGGGATGGCGGAGGGTTCGTGGCTGCTGCTCACAGTGGCCGTCCGCGTCATCCAAAAAGACCAGATCATGCCAACGCTGGACGAGGCGGCGATGCGGGATTTTGTCCTTCAGCGCTTTGCGGAGGAGCTGGTGCAAGGAAAGCTGGGCCCCAGCCTGCCGCATGAACGCGTCCGCGCCGTACTCGACCTGCTGGCCGCCTTCAGTCCGATGCCGAACGACTACAATTTTCTAAATAAAGCTGGCGAGTTCCTCCGGTGCCGCCCATCAGAAATCGAGGCCGTAAACTCTGCCTTGCTGGACGCGGGGCTGCTGCGCTCGTCGCACGCCGGGCTGCGCCTGACACCCGACGTTTTTGCTGACCACCTCTTGTACCAAAAATGCCGCACCTCCCCGGCATTTGCGCGCGAGTTGACCGATCATTTTAAAAACGAATCGCTCCCCTTCCTCCTTCGCAACTTCTCCGAGGTCGAGGGGCGCCTAGCCCGCGAAGGCAAGACGGGCGGGGACCTCCTCGGCCCGATTTGTAGAGAGCACCGGCGGGAGTATGAAAGCGCCAGGTTCCACCGCAGGAAGGCCATCGTCGAACTCTGGTGCGGTGTCGCCGTCGCTGCGCCCGCACTGTTCATGGAGCTGGCGCGGCTGGTCATGGAGGAGCGCGGGGAGCCTGCGGGCGTGCCACCGGATGCCGGGGAGGATTTGTTCGAGCAGATAGCTGGGCGGCCCTTTGATTTCCAAGATGTGGTTGAACCGCTCCCCGCCGCCCTTGCGGAAGTAGCCCGGCACCACGCGGCCCACCGTCTGGAGGCAATGGAGATGCTGTGGCGTCTGATGGTCGATGGCATCGGGAACGGTAGGCCTCTCGTATTGCTGGGGCAACTGGCGGGCTACAATGACTGGGGGAGTGGCAAATTGACGCCGGAGGTGCCCGTCCAGACCGCTTGCTGGCTGAAGGACAAGCTGGAAACCCCACCGGTTTTCCTGCTGCGTGGTAACGACGCGTGGGCGGTGGCTCAGAAGCTGATGGTCCCCTTCCTGGCACAGATACGGCACGTGACAACGCGGATCGACCGTCACACATCGGCACAGGACCACGCCCTGGTCGCCAGCGAGCAGCGGAGCCACGCGGCAGCTGCGGTCCGGTCTGTTGCCGCTGCTTGGTGCCGCCATGAGTCTCCCAGCGTGGCTCACGCCGGGGCGCGGTTGCTTGACCAGGCCGTCCAGGACCAACTCCTGTTGTATATGGGTCCGCACATCGAGGCAGCCCGCCGCGAACACCTCCCGGAGCGCCTGGCTGCACTGGAGCAGATGGCGCTAGTGTGGCCGGCGGCCCATCCCGTCGCCCGTTGGGAAATGTGGCGACGCCTTCATTGCGCTGTCAATCACACTGGAGGGCGTGAGCCAATTTCATTCGACGGCGAGGCAAAGAAAAGCCTCGCCTTGGCGGACGATGACCCGCAGATAAAACTTCACCGGATGTTTCTGTCCTCCCACGCGGAGGAATTCCCGATCGACTGGATGAACGAGGGCATCACGCCTGCTGATGCCATGGAATCCAGTGCACAACTCTGGAAGGCTCGCCGCCTTGAACTCGCCGGGAATTTGCTGGTCGACAACAACTCTCCAGAAGCTGTTTACGAACTGGTGCGGACCCGGCTTCCAGAGTGGAGGATTTTGGGGCTGACCATCTGGGATCGCCAATTCTGCGAGTCGGTGCTGGCGCTCCGCCCGGCCTGGGCACAGGCACTGCTTGAATTGATGCTGTCCGACACCGCCGGCGCGGGCGACGTCCTTGGTCAGGAACTGCTAAACCATGTTCGATTCCTGTCCCCGGAATTGTACCACGATGCGGTTGGGCGGGTTGTGGCGGCGGTCTCCCCCGCGCGGCCACAACTGGCCATTTCAGTCATCAACCATTTTGACTGGTTCCGCCGCGAAGGCCCCTTGAGCTGCACCGAGCTGGGTTGGTTGACCAGCTGCCTCAGGAACGGAGGAGAGCCAGCAGCTCTCCAGCTCCTGCACATGCTACAGTATGCGGCGCCCGCCGCGCTAGAGGCCGGTGGGATTGGTCTGGCGGTCGCCGCCTTGGAGGGCAGCACCTCCGAAACCGCGTTCGAAAAATCAGCCGAGATGCTCCAGCAGTGGAAATTTCGCTACGAAAGCAACCCGGCGGGCTTCCCCTCTGTCCGGGGCATTCTCGGAAACTGGGAGAGGTGGAACTTTGTAGTCAACGAGGCGGTAAACGATTTTTTCGCTTTCTACGTCGCATCCCATCCGGCGGACGTCTGGGATTTTTTTACGGCGCGAATGATGGGTGCCAGAGACTACAAATCCAGCGTTGTGCCGCTCGATGCTGAATTCGTGCTCACCTTTCCCCCAAGTTTTCAGGACTATGAAGCCCGGCTGGACGAGCTTGTCCGCCGAGGAGAACACCTGCCGGAAGCGGATGGGCCCGCCTGCCATGCCTCGAAGCTATGGATCGGCCTGGCGGCACGGAGCGGGGGCCGCAGGTTTTTTGCCTGGCTGGAGGAACGTGTGGACTCGCTGGGAGCGCACGGGCTCGAGGCGGTGAGCGGTGCTTTCCCGGGCGGATCAGATTTCGTTTTTGCCCAGCCGGGCCTCGTGAAGCGGCTGCTCGAGCGGGCGGAGGCCTTCGGGAGGCGGACACGCGAAGCAGTGGAATTCAACCTGTGCAACGGGGCATCCCGAACTGGCAGGTGGATGGAGACGTCAGCCCACCGCGCCCATGCGGAGGCCACACAACGCCGCTCAGCGGAGGCGGCCTACGAGCATCGCATGGACGCCACGTTGCGCCAGTTCTACGAAGATCTCGCACGGCACGCCGTGTTTCGACCGGTCCGTGACGATGACGAGTAGAGTCAGCTCCGCGTCGCCCTGCTCGGCCCTGCTGCGGCGGGTTTCACTCCCGCTTTTTCACCAGACTGACCAGCAGCCCTCCGGCGAGGGTGAGGGCGAAGCCTGCGGCTTGGGTGGCGTCCATTTTTTCCCCCAGCAGCCACCAGCCGAGTGCGACGGTGCTCAGGGGGCCGACCATGCCGACGACTGATGTGGTGGTGGCTCCGGCGCGCTGGAGGCCGAGGTTCATGAGGTAGGAGGGGATCACCGTGCCGATGGTGGCCAGGGCCAGCCCGCAGCCGTAGGCCGCGGGCGTCAGCTCCAGCAGCGCTGCGGGACGGTGGGTCAGGCAGAAATGGATGAGCACGTAGACGCACGACGCGCCCACCACCCAGGAGGTGAACCTCACCGGCCCGAGCCGCCGCACCAGCTGCCCGCTGCCGAGGACGAAGACGGCATACGTCACCGCGCTGCCAAAGACGAGCGCCACACCCAGCCCTGTTTTCTCCGACACTGGATGCTGCGCCTCCCCGTGGTAGCCGAGCGCGAGGCCTGCGTAGGCCAGCAGCATCGCGCCCACCACGCCTGCGCGCACCCGCTGCCCGAGCACCACGGCGGAGCCCAGCATGACGAGCGACGGGTAGCTGTAGAGCACCATCCGCTCCATGCCCACGCTCACGAACTGGAGGCCGAGGAAATTGATGAGCGACGAAAGGTAGTACCCCACAAACCCAAGCCCGGCCATGGCCAGAAAGTCCCGCCCAGTCAGCGGTGCGGCTTCAGATTTCGACTCCCTCCACGCCCCGAGGGCGAAAAACGGCAGCGCCAGCGCCATGCGGAGGGCGAGCACGGTCACGGTGTCCAGCCCCATCCGGTAGGCGAGCTTGATGAACACCGCCTTTGAGCAAAAGCAGACGGAACTCCCGGCGATGATGCCGAAAGTCAGGAGGGAGTCTTTCATTCTGGGCGGGTGCATGGCGTAAAAACAAAAAACCCGCTCACCTGGGAGGGTGGCGGGTGCCGGGGTTGTGGATTGAGGTCTGGTGAAAAATCGAACTTCGTTTCTCTGCCCCGTCACACGCCGTGCCGCGCCGCCCTGGCTGTGATCCACAGCCAGGCGGTAATCTTCGGAGCGATGTGGTTCGAGCGGTGCATCGGATGCGGGAGCGCCCGGACCCTTCGGGCACCGGCGGTGAAAAATCAAGCGACTCTCCGGTCTGCGCGACGGGGTGCGGCCTCACTTTTCCGTTGCCTCATTCGCCAGGAGGCATACTCTGGCGGTCGAATTCAAAACGAATCCCAAAAATTATGAACCCACGCATTCTCTTTCTGGTTGGCGGCGTAGTGGCCGGCGGTGCCGTTGTCTATTTGTTTACCAGACCTTCCACAGGCTCGGAATCAGCATCTTCGGACAAGGTGGTGAATGGCGGGGCTGCCATCTCGCAGGTCGCGCCCGTGGCGGAGAAAAAAGCGGCGCCGCCTCCCGTTACGGTGGCACCGGCCAAGCCGGCAGCGGCTCCCGGAGGCGCTTGGGCGAAGCTGGCGGAGAAATACGGAGCCGAAAAGACCGCCGCCGCGAAGAAAATTGCCGCCGACATGGGGGATCTCGTGAATGAAGGAATGGAGCTGGCCAAGGTGGCCGCTGCGAATTCCGGTGCGGCGACCATCGCCGAGGCGGCGGGCAAGGAGGCGGTGAAGGGCCTGGCCACCCAGCTCGGACTGGACGAGGCGCAGCAGCAGAAGGTGGCCAGCCTGGCCGAGGCTTCTGTAAATGAAAAAATGGGCGTCGTGTCGGAACTCGCCTCCGCCATGCAGAGCGATCCAGAGCCAATGATGGAACTCTTTCTCGCCGGTGACGCCCTCTCCCGGAAGGAAATCACCCAGGAGCAGTACGACCAGATCACCCAGCCCACGCGCACCATGCTGCAGAACATCGGCGGCCTCGTGATGGGCCGGCCGGGCGGTGGCGGACCCGGCAGCCAGATGCTGCGGGACGACCAGTTCACAAAACAGCTGTCGGCCATCCTGACCCCCGAGCAGCAGGCCAAGCTGACCGAACTCACCACCCAGGCGACCCAGCCGGCCCAGACGGGAGCCGGTCGCGGGCTTGGCGGCGGCCTGGCCTTTGCGAACGGCACGGTGCCGGTCATGGAGCTGGAAAAGCTCGGCCAGTCCGTCGACTCCGTGAAAAAACTCGCCGGCGCCGCACGCCAGATGATGGATGCGATGAAGGGCCTGAAGGACGCGAACACGCCTCCTCCGGCGGTGGGCAATTAGCGGGCTTCGCGGAGCGGTGGGCACGCCTCCTTTCTCGCCAGGGAAAAGGGGGCAGCTCACATCATCCGCGGCCCCTCCAGCATCCGGCGCAGTTCCACGGCCACCTCGTGACGGGGGCCGAGGCCGAGGAGGCTGGCGAGCACGTCCAGGAGGGACGGCCAGTAGCTCGACGCTTCGCGGAAATCGGCATACACGCGCGGGTGGAGCAGCGGGGGCAGGGACGTTTTCTTGTCCCCCTCCAGCAGCAGCGGGAGCACGCATTCCTTGCCAGGCTCGCCGCCCAGCATCCGGGCGCCGATGATGTCCCCCTCTGCCGCGACGACGTAGGGCCGCATTGGCTCGTTGTTGTCGTACTTCCGCCGGTAGGCGGTCGTGCCGATCACCAGCACGCGGTCCGCCGTTCCCACCTGCTCGACGAAGCGAGGCACGCTCGCGCCGACGGACGTGCTGTCCCACTGGTCAAAAATGAGCGCCACGCCCGCCTTTTCCAGGTCCTCGGCCAGCTGCCTCACCCAGCGCTCCTGCGTCTTGTCCCCCCAGGCATAGCTGATGAAACACTCCGGCACCTTCAGCCGCCCGGCGGTCACTTCGTCGTCCACCCAGCTGCGCAATTTGAAGAGCACGGCCTCCCCGCAGGTACGGGCGGTGGCGGTATCGAGGGCGGCGCCTGCGGCGTCGGGGGCAGGGGTGCCGGATGTCGCGGGGGCCGACGGGGTGCCGAGGTTCACCTCCTTCCCGCACTCGGGGCAAAAGACGCTCTTCTTCGCGGCCTGCACGGCCTTGCGCTGCACGGTGCGGTCCAGGACGTGGCCGCCCGGACAGGTGAGGGGGTCGTACCGGCGCCAGTCGCGGGTTTTCGTGTTGAGGAACCCCTCAAACAGGGCGGTAAAGAGCCGCCGCACGTGCTCCGGAGTGCCGGGGCTGAAATACAGGGCGAACTCCAGCCCTCCCGGTCCCTCCGCCACCACGCGGAAGCCGCAGACCGAGCCATCGCCAAACTCATACCGCGCCGTGTCCTGCCACTGGTCCGTCCGTACGAACTGCGGCGTGTAGCCCATGAGCACCACGAGCGAGGCGTACACATTCTCCACCGCGCCGGTCACCACGTAGGCTGCTCCGTCCTCCGGCGTCCCGGCGTCGGTCGTCACGGGCTGGCGCAGGTTGATCAGGCCGGGAAAGACGAGGTATGACTGCCCCGCCAGGTGGTCCCGCTCGCGGAAGGCGACCGCGTGGCTGAGGAAAAGCTCCGTCGCCGCATCCACCAGCACCGCCACCCCGGCCGGCCCCAGGGTGCGCGCCTCCGGGAAATCATAGCCGCCTGCCAGCAGCCGCGCCTCCTCCAGAGAGCCCAGCCCCTTGGCATTCCGCCGCGCCTCCAGCACCATGGACGCGGCCACGCAGTTCAGCAGCTCCGGCGCCAGCAGCACGTGGGCGGTGCCCCGGCTCGTCACCAGACGTTTGACGAATCCATGAGTCTCCAGCTGCATGAGCACGGTCTCCAGCTCCGCCCCCGTCACCGTCCCGCCCGCGTCCGGTGCCGACAGCCGCCGTCCCAACTCCTCCTGTTCCACCAATACTTCCTTGGGCTGGTCCGCCTTCAGCTGGAGGACAAAGTCCCGGATCCGTTGAAAGGTCTCAGTCCGGCTCGTGGCCACCAGCGTCTGCCAGGGCACCAGATTTTTCACCAGTTGGGTCAGCGCCTCCAGGCCCGTGCCGTCCTTCGCACTCGTCACCACGTAGTCTGCGATGCCCCGCTGGCGGCACCACTCCCGCATCTGCGCTTCGGGAATGTTGGGCGCCGACACGTCACTCTGCGCGCTCACCAGGAGGAGCGGCAGGTCCGGCCTTGGCTTCCTTCCGCTGCGCAGCTGTTTCAGCCAGTAGTCCACCTTGGCCAGCGGCTCCCCGTCCCGCGCGGGGACAAAGACGAGCAGCCCCAGATCCACATCCTCCAGAGACAGGGCATGGATGATCTGGTAGTCATCCTGCCCGGCCAGATCCCAGAGCACCGCCTCGCATTCGCGTTTCTTTGTTGGCTTCGGGCACAGCCTGGGCACGCGCCAGAACTGCTGGCCGTGCGTCCGGTCATGCTTCTGGTACTCGCCATGCGCCAGCAGATACCCCAGCGTGGTCTTGCCCGCCGTGCGCTCCCCCACCAGCACCAC
>JANOAS010000204.1:0-41490 GCA_031411255.1 bacterium | reverse complement strand
GTGAAAGGCTCCGCAGCTCCACCCGGCCAGGCAACGCTCACGCTTTCGAGGACCGCGCCTTTCCCGAGTCCAAAGTGCAGCCAGCGGCTGCTCTGTCCCTGGAATCCTTCGCCGAATTTTACAGTGCGGATGAGCGGCGGCTGGCTTTTGAGCTTTACGGTGACTCGCGCCCCGGCAGCGTCGCGGCAGCGGGTTCCCTGACAAAGGATTTCCAGCCACGCCGTCTTGTCAGGCGGCGTGTCGTTGCGGAGAAAGCGCAGCATTGGCGCGGTGCGGTTGGCGATCCAAGCATCAAGGTCGCCGTCGCCGTCCCAGTCGGTCAGGCCGATGGCGCGGGAGTCGTCAGGAAAATCCCAGCCGGTGACAGCAGAGGCCCTGGCGAAAGTGCCGTCGGCTTTGTTGAGGAAGAGGCAGTTCGGCTCGCGCCCGCTGAAGCTGACCCCCTGGCCGATGAGTTTGTCAGAACGCGCGATGGCTTTGGCGTAGGCGCTGGAGTCATCCCATTGCGGGACGGCGGGGGCTTCGGCGGGTGATGACGACAGAACCTGCCGCCAGTAGAAACTTCACAAGTCTCCGGGATCCGGCCGCGTGAAGTAGCCGTTCGCCACATAGAGGTCCTGCCAGCCGTCGTTGTTCAGATCCAGAAACGTCGAGCCCCACGCCCAGCGCCCCAGCGACACACCGGCGGGCTCGCTCGCGTCCGTGAAGCGCCTCCCCCCCTCATTGTGGAAAAGGGAGTTTCCCCGCGCGTGATGCTGAAAGTCCGCCCGCACCGCGCCGTCCCCCTCGGGCATGAACTTCGCCTGCTCCGTCACCCGGTGCCCGGCACTGGACCACATGTTGCTCACGTAAAGATCCATGAACCCGTCCCTGTCCACGTCCCCCCAGGAGACGGACATCCCGGCCCCGATGTCATCCAGCCCCAGCTCCGCCCCCGCTTCCTTGAACCTCCACTCCCCCGAGGCATCGCGACCCTCATTCCGGTAAAAAGTGTCCCGTCCAAAATCATTCGCCACATGCAGGTCCTGGTCGCCGTCATTGTCGATGTCCTCCCAGGCGCAGGCCAGCGAGAACCTGCGGTTGTTTTCATCCATGCCGGACGCCTTCGTCACATCGCGGAACTTCCACGACCTCTCATTACGCAGCAGCACATTTCGCCCGCCATTTTTTGCATCGTGGTACGGCACCGGCCGGGCCAGAAAGCGGTTCCCCGCGTGCACCGCGCGCGGCGAGTAGCACGTGACGTAGAGGTCGAGGTCGCCGTCATTGTCATAGTCCGCCGCCGCCATCGAGTACGGCTGCGCCTCCGGCGTCAGCTGCGTCGCAGCCACGGTGAAGTACGCCTTCCCGTCATTCTGCATGAAGACCACGCCATACAGCATCCCCAGCGCCAGATCCTGGTCGCCATCGTTGTCAAAGTCCGCAATGATCACCGCATTCGTGTGGTCCCACCAGCCCGTCCCGCTCTTCACCGTGAAGTCCCTCAGCGTCCCGTCCGGCTGGTGGAGAAAGAGCCGGTTCGGCAGCCCGCCCGACTGCGGCACATAGATGTCGTCCAGCCCGTCCCCATTCACATCCCCCAGGGAGATGCCCTGCCACCCCGACGAGTCTGCGAAGTAGCGCTGCTCGATGCGCTCGGCCCAGTAGTCCGTGTCCCGGCAGAACTGCTCCCGCCAGTCCGCCACCCCGTGCAGCACCGCCTCCGTGCAGTCGGTAAAGGCCGGCGCGGACGACCGGCAAAACGTTTCCTCGCAGCGGCTGACCGCGACACTTTTTAAAACAGGAGCCGCCCCGTCCTGCGGCGCCCACGTGCAGTCCCAGAGAGACTCCGCCTGGAGGTGGCCCTCCCCCGTGTGCACCGCCGCCTGGCAGACCGCCTGCGTCCTCCACTCAGCCTTCCCCACCGTCACGCTGATGATTTTAAATTTCACCCACGCCTCCCCCGCACCCGCCGCCCCGGGCAGCGCGCCGGCCAGGGCCGCGGCAAATTTCTCCCGCCCCTCCACCGGCACCCCGCCCCCCGCCGAGCGGCGCACCGTGAGCGCCCCGCTGGAAAAGACCTCGCGGAAATCCACCGGACGCGGCGGCGTGAAGGTGACACGCGCCCCGCACACCTTTTCCAGAGCCCCCGCCTCCACCTCCTGCGGGTGCGCCATCCAGCCGCCCAGCTGAGACAGCACCGCGCCCGCCGCCTCATTCGCCCGCTCGGATTCCCAGTTCTTCGCCGGGTCATCCGCATGCAGGCCCGCATCCACCAGCCCGATGTCCTGGAGCGGGAGCACAGCCGCCCTTTCCCCGGCCAGCGCAGCCAGGGGGAGGAGGAGTGCCATGATCATCGCCCGCATCGCCCCCATCGAAGCGCACTTCACCCCGCCGGGCAAGCTTCGAAGCGGAAATCCCCCATTCCACCCCAGATGACCAGCAAGCACAGGGAGCCCTGATAGGGCGGGGACGACCCGTCCTTGTCCCGCCACCCCCAGCCCCGAGGCCACCCACGCCGTGCCCTGAGGGGCACAGGCCCGCCCCGCCATGGGCTGGGGGCTCTCTGCACAAGAGTCCCCCAGCCCAACCCCGGCGGCGAATCCACCGGACGCGGCAGCACTGTCCAGAGTCCCTCCGCCATTGATAGAGTTGGGAGTGGCGACCGGAGGCAAGCCACTGGGAGTGGCGGGAGTCTCTCCGCCATTCAAATCAATCGCGAAGCGCACTTCCCAACACCGCACCCCCTGCCCGGGCGCCCCGCTCCCCCTCGATGAAGTGCGCTTCGCGGTCGTTTTCGAATGGCGGCCAGAGGCGCGCCACTCCCAGTCTTTCCAAACCGCGCGTCCCCCGTCCGCCAGCCCCGCCTCCCACGAGGGCGGAAACCCGCTGGCAAAAAAATCTGCCGCTCGCATGCTTTTTTCTTGCCAGACGAGCCACCTCTATGACAGGCTGGGCGGCGCTTGATTTCAAACCGCAATCGCCTCCACCAAAACCCGCTCCTTCTCTCATGAAAATACCCAAATTCTTTAAATGCATCCTCGGATGCCTTGTCCTCGCCCTCAGCGGCGCGGCCCACGGCGGCACCGTGGTTAATTTTGGCTCCATATCCCAGATTAGCGGCCCTGGCGGCCTCGACCTGGCGGGAGAAATGACTCATGCGATCAATTTCAGCGCGAACGACCCGGCCCGCTACGTCAACGGCGTGCTCTTCACGCCGGACACCGCCCTCGCCCCCGGCCTCACTGTGGGGCCAAACAACGTGACCCCGTGGCAGACGCGGCCGAATTTTGGCAGCGGGATCGATGCGGACAATCTGGAGGAAATCTACCATGACATCCGCTGGGCAAATCCCAGCTTGGGCCAGACGCTTGAGGCCCACCTGCCGGTGACCTCCGGGGAAACGTACAAGGTTCAGATCCTGGTCTACGAAAACTCGGCCGGCGACCGCCGCTGGGACATTGAAATGGAGGGGGTCATCACCGTGGATGAGTTCACCTCCCGCGGTGCCGCCACCGCAGCCGGTGCCGGCGGACTGCCGGCCTACTCCGCCACCGCCGGCGTCGTCTACACCCGCACCCTGGTGGCCGGAGACGGCACGCTGGACATCCGGATGGGAAATTTCGGCGGCGTCAACGATGCCGGCGACCGCAACCCGATCTGGCAGGGCCTCACCGTCGAGCACATCCTGCCCGACAGCGACAATGATGGACTGCCCGACGCCTGGGAAATTGCCAAATTTGGAGCCACCGGCACCCAGACGGGCACGGACGACTCGGACTCTGACGGGCTGACCAACCAGTTTGAATACCAGCTCAACTCAAACCCGACCGTGGCGGACACGGACACAGACGGCCTCACGGACGGGAACGAGTATTTCACCCGCGGAACCAAGGTGACCGTGGCGGACACCGACGGTGACGGCCTGAATGACGGCGCGGAAATCACCGCCGGCTCAAACCCGCTCGTGACCGACTCGGACGGCGACAGCCTGAGCGACGGCGTGGAGGTGAATGTCTACTTCACCAGCCCCATCGACCGTGACTCCGACGACGACAGCTACGATGACAACGTGGAAGTCGCCTACGGCACCAATCCGAACAGCGCCGGGGCCTACCCGCTTTACTCCACCTTCAACACCTCCTTCACCGGCGGGGACCAGGGCGAGGGGCTGGACTTCCAGGGCACGTTCATCGCCGCAGCCCGGTTCGGCGTGACCACGCTCACGGGCTCCTGGCCGGTGGGCAATGCCACCTTTGTGCCCTACACCGCCATCGCCGGCCTCACCCAGGACGCGGCGAACCAGATCGACGCCTGGGTCAATCCAGCCTTTGCCTCCCCCACCACGAATGACAACAATCTCGCGCAGGTCATCCGGTCCATCCGCTACGGCGCGCCCACGGTGAACATCGCCATCCCCGGTCTGCTCCCCGGCCGTTCCTACAAGCTCCAGCTCCTCTTTGCCGAATCCTGCTGCGCAAACCGCGGCTTCGACGTCTGGGCGGAGGGTGCCCTCATTGCGGATGAATTTGCCCCCGCCGTCGTCATGGGAGGCGCCTCCGGTTCTCCCACCCGCGGGGCCGCCATCGTCCACGGCTTCGTCGCTGCGGACACCGTGCTCAACATCCGCCTCGACAAGGTCGGCGTGACCTCGCCCGCCCTGAACGACGTGAACGTCATCATCAATGCACTCAGCCTGGAGGAAATCCCCGCCGGTGCCGACACCGATGCCGACGACCTCCCGGACGCCTGGGAAGTGGAAAACTTCGGCAGCACCGGCCTCTACGGGAAAAACGACGACCCGGACAATGACGGACTGACCAATTTCCAGGAACTGACCTCCGTCACCAAGCCGCTGGACAGCGACACGGACGACGACGGCCTGAATGACGGCTATGAGATCAACACCTCCCACACCAGCCCGAGAACGTCAGACAGTGACGGCGACGGCCTGAGCGACAGCTATGAGGTGAACACCTCCCACACAAACCCGCTGCTGATTGACACGGATGGCGACACCCTGGGGGATGGCAGCGAGGTCAACACCAGCCACACCAGCCCGCTCCTCATCGACTCGGACAACGACGGCTTCAACGACCCGACGGAGCTGCTCTCCGCCAGCGACCCGAACTCCGCCACCAGCACGCCAGGCGCCAGCTATTTCGCCCGCGTCCTCGGCGCCGGACCCGCCAAGGGGCTCGATCTCACGGGCAACTTCGTCTACGCCTTCAACGTCGGCACCCTCGGGGGCGGCATGGTGATCGAAGACGCTGACTTCACCGCCGACACTGCTCCGGGCATCACCGTGAGCGCACCGAACGAAATCCCGAACTGGACCAGCCCGAACTTCGGCAACTCCACCGAGGACGACGCCCTGGAAAACATCTTCCGTGACATCCGCTGGGCGGACCTCGCCAACGGCAACCCCGCCGTGAGAAACGTCAAGGTCGACCTGGCCAACCTCGTCGTGGGCCGCCAGTACAAGCTGCAGCTCCTCTTTGGCGAGCAGTGCTGCCCGCAGCGCGTCTTCGACATCAATGTCGAGGGAACCCTCGTCGCGGATGATTTCCACATCAGCACTGTGCAGGGCCCGACGCCCATGAGTGTTGCCGGCGCGGCGGTCGTTCACACCTTCACCGCGGCGGACACCACTCTGAACATCGTGCTCGACGGAGCCACCGTGGTCCCGTTTGCCGGCGGCGACTACAACCCGACCCTGAGCGGCGTCACGCTGGAGGAGCTGGTCATCCCGGTCGACCTGGACATCGCCAGCGTCAGCCGCACGGCCTCCAGCATCACCATCAATGCCCGCGGCACCTCCGGCCGGGTCTACAGCGTGGACTACTCCACGGACCTGCTCAGCTGGGACGAGGTGAATGACAACCTCGTCCCCAACGGCTCTGGTGATGCGGTCTGGACCGACATGGACCCCGGCCGCACCAGCGCCCAGCGCAGCTACTACCGCCTGCGCGACCCCGCAGTTCAGTAAATTCCCGCTTCCCCCCGTGACCCGCAGGCCCATGTTGGTGCCTGCGGGTCTTTTTTCTTTCATCCCCGTCCCCCCTCCTCCCATGCGCCTCCAGATCCAGATATTCCTGCTCCTCCTCCTCGCCACACTCTGCCGCGGCGGCACCGTCGTCTCCCTTGGCACGGTGTCCCAGTTCACCGGACCGGCGGATGCAGCTCTGGATCTCTCCGGCCAGTTTGACTACGCCATCAACTTCAGCGCGGACGATCCCGTGCGCACCGTGAACGGCGTCACCTTCACGCCGGACACCCAGGCCATTCCCGGCGCCACCCTCACGCTCCCGCAGCTCGTCACCGGCTGGCAGGCAAAACCGGAGTACGGCGCTTCGGCGGATGCGAACTCCCTGGAGGAAATCATGCACGACATCCGCTGGGCCGACGCCGGCAGCGGGCAGAAGGTCCAGGCCAGCCTCGTCGTCACGACCGGCATCGTCTACAAGCTGCAGCTCCTCATTTCCGGGAACCACACCGAGACCCGCCGATGGGACATCCGCATCAATGGACTAAACGCCGTGGATGAAATCACCTCGCTCGGCATCAGCCCGGGCGAGACATACGCGACCAACCGCTCCGTGGTCTACAGCTACCAGTTCACCCCCACCACCAGCCCGCTCGTCGTGGAGATGGGAAACTTCTTTGGCGGAAACGACGGCGGCGACCGCAACCCGATCTGGCAGGCCCTCACCCTGGAACGCGTCTACATCCCCCCCACCCCGGCGGACATCAGCCTCGTTCCGGCCCAGTTTTTCCCCTCGCAGACGGGCTACATCGGCAACTTCCTGGTCTCGGATCTCAAGGGCGGCGCCACCCACACGCTGGCCCTCGTCGCGGGCACCGGCTCTGCGGACAATGCGAAATTCACCCTCAGCGGCGGCCAGCTCCTGCCCCAGCCGTTTAATTTTTCCGCCCAGCCTCCTGGCACGGCGTATTCCATCCGCGTCCGTGCCACGGATGCTGCGGATGGCGCCAGGTTCCTGGAAAAAGCCTTCACCGTCACCCTCGCCACGCCCCGCGCCCCGACGGCGGTCACGCTGAATGCCAGCTCGCTCAGCACCGGCCTCATCACCGGGCAGCAGGCGGCCCTCATCGCCGCCACGGATCCGGACATCACCGACCGCCACACCTTCGCTCTCGTTTCCGGGGCCGGTGCCGTGGACAATGGCCTCTTCACCATTTCAGGAAACGAGCTGCGCATGGCGGCGGCCCTCCCCCTCAGCCAGACCAGCGTTTCCCTCCGCCTCCGCGCCACCGACCTCTCCGGACTCTCCGTGGAGACGGCGTTCACCCTCCCCGTCACCGTCCCCCGCATCCGCATCAATGAAGTCCTCGCCGTCGCCGTCCCGGGCACCCTGCCGCTGGATGAAAACAGCCAGCCGCGCGACTGGATCGAGCTTTTTAACGAGCAGCCGCAGCCCGTGAACCTCGCGGGCTGGCACCTCACGGACGATCCGGCGAACCTCACCAAGTGGACCTTCCCCACCGCCGCCATCGCCCCATCCGGCTACCTCATCGTCTTCGCCAGCGGCACGGGCGCCACCCCTGCGTCCGGACAGATTCACACAAATTTTACCCTCTCCCAGTCCGGGGAGCGCCTCCTCCTCGTCCGGCCCGACGGCGTGATCGCCAGTGATGTCAACCCGCCCGAGCTTTACCCGAACACCACCTGGGGCACCGCCCCCGGCGGCGTGCTCACCGGCCACCTGCGCACCCCCACCCCGGGCGCGGCGAATTCCGCCATCGCCTCCGTCGGCCGGAATGACGTGCTCTTCAGCGTCCCCCACGGCCACTACAGCGCCGCCTTTCCCCTCACCCTCACGGCCACGGCTCCCGGCTCCACCATTTACTACACGCTCGACGGCACCGCGCCCACCACCGCCAGCGCCGTCTACTCCGCCCCCGTCACCATCACGCCCGTCGTGGGCACCACCGTTTCCGGCACCCGCATCGTGCGCGCCATGGCCGCGAACCCGGACGCCGCCTACACGCCTGTCACCACGCAGACCTACCTCTTCGTCAATGGGGTCGCCGGGCCAAACACCGACGGCATCGTCGGCCAGACGAACCTCTACGCCTCCATCAAGACCCACCCCACCTACGGCCCGCTCCTCGACGACGCACTGCTCGCCCTGCCCGCCGTTTCCTTGGTCATCAATAACAACGGCGACCTCCCCTACGGCGAAACCGAGAGCAGCCTGGAGCTTTTTGATCCCCAGGGCGGAGAACCTGGCTTCACCGTCCCTGCCGGCGTCGCCCGCAGCGGCACCACCAGCCTCAGCTATGCCAAGGGCAGCATGAGCGCCCGCTTCCGCGGCGAGTACGGCCTGACGAAACTCGTCTACCCCGTCTACGGCCGGCATCCCTACGACGCGCTGGGCGCCACGGACGAGTTTCAGGAACTCCGCCTCCGCAGCGGCTCACACGACACCCACTCGTGGATCGGCCTGCCGGGAAATCCCAGCCTGCCCTATGGAAATCCCCCCGTCACGCGCGACGCCGACGCCCAGCTCATCCGGAATATCTGGATCGAGGACCAGCAGCTCATCATGGGCCAGCCGGGCAAACACGGGCGCATGGTCCAGCTCTTCGTGAATGGAAACTACTTCGGCATCTACCACATCCAGGAGCACCCGGATGACGACTACATGGGCTCCTACTACCCTGGCACCTCGGACGACTACCACTTCACCGGCGGTGCCACCACGGGCAGCCTCCACGGCACCGAATCCTGGGCCACCATCTGGGCCCAGATGAAAGCCTCCCTCGGCAACTACACGGAGGCCAAACGCTGGGTCGACGTCACCAACCTCGCCGACTACATGGTGCTCAGCTTTTACATCGGGAACGACTGGGACTGGACCACCCAGCACAACTGGTCCGCCGCCGGCCCCCGCCTGCCCGACCGCGGCGGCTGGAAGTTCTTTTCCCAGGACCAGGATGTCTCCCTCCAGGAGGTGAACGCCGACTCCACGGACCAGAATGTGCCCGACGGCGTCTTCACCACCCTCATGACCCAGGCGGATTTTAAAATCCTTTTCCGCGACCGCCTCTACAAGCACCTTTTCCACGACGGTCTGCTCACCCCGGCGAAGGCGCTGGCCACCTACCAGTACCGGGCGAATGAAATCTTCACCGCCATCGTCGCCGAGACCGCCCGCTGGCAGCCCACCAGCAGCCAGGGCCCGCTGCCCTGGGACCGGGATGGCGAGTGGACCGTGGAGCGAAACTACCTCACCGGCACCTTCTTTCCCGGGCGCACCGCCGCCCTCATGAGCCAGGTCCGCGCCCGCGGCTGGTATCCCCTCGACGCCCCGGAGATGAGCCAGTGGGGCGGCGCCGTTCCCTCCGGCACCCAGATTTCCCTCACCGGCCCTGCCGGAGCCACCCTCTACTACACTCTGGACGGGAGTGATCCCCGCCTGCCTGGCGGCGGCCTCAATCCCGCCGCCCTCGCCTCCACCAGCAGCACCACCACCCAGACGCTCGTCCAGTCTTTTGACGACGTGCCGGGCCGCGGTGCGGTCTGGAAATACTACGTCGCCTCTGCCTACCCGGACCCCGCGTGGAAGACCAGCGCCTACAGCGACGCCGCCTGGCCGCAGGGCGCCGTCGAGGCCGGCTATGGCGACGGCGACGAGGTCAGCACCGTCCCCTTTGTCGACACGGACCCCGTCACCTCCGGCACCCAGAGGAACATCTCCACCCTCTTCCGCCACACGTTCACTGTCGCGAACACCTCGTCCATCACCGGCCTCACCCTGCGCATCAAGCGGGACGACGGCGCCGTCGTTTACCTGAACGGCCTGGAAATCTTCCGCACCGCCATGCCTGCGGGGACCATCGCCTTCACCACTCCGGGCAACAGCGGCACGAACGTGACAGACGACGGCAACACCTGGTTCACGAAGACCCTCACCCCGGCCGAGTACACGCTCAACAACGGCAGCAACCTCCTCGCCGTCGAAGTTCACAATGCCTCCGCCATCAGCGGCGACCTCAGCTTTGACCTCGATCTCAATGCCAGCGTCACCCTCGCGGCCCAGCCCATCCTCATCACCTCCGCCACCACGCTGAAGACCCGAGCCCTCCTGGGTGCCGAGTGGTCCGCCATCAATGAAGCCCCCTTCTACCTCACCGGCACCCAGCCCGCCGCCACGGCGAATCTCACCCTCACCGAGATCCAGTACAACCCAGAAGGCGCCGGCGCGGGGGATGCCGAGTTCCTCGAGTTTCAAAACACCGGAGCCAGCGCCGTCGATGTGTCCGGCGTGCAGATCGGCGGGGCCGTCGTCTTCACCTTCCCCTCCGGCATCGTCCTCCTGCCGGGCGAGTTCATCGTCGTCGTGAAGGATCAGGCCCTCTTCAGCGCCCGCTACCGCACCGTCTCCTCTCCCTGGTATCACGCCGGCATCCGCGTCGTGGCGGGGGCCTGGTCCGGCTCCCTGTCAAATTCGGGCGAGCAGATCATCGTCCGCACCGCGACGGACGCCCCGCTCTTCACCTTCTCCTACTCGGACGCCGGCGCGTGGCCGGGCCGGGCGGATGGCCGCGGCAGCTCGCTGGAGCTGGCCAGCCCCGGCTCCGTCCCCGCCACCCTCGCCCCACGCGAGGCCTGGCTCGGCGCCGCAGGAAACTGGAGGCCGTCCTCCGAGTTCCACGGCTCCCCCGGCTGGGCCGGCACCGGCCCGGACCAGCGCCTCGCCATCAATGAAGTCCTCTCCGCCTCCCAGTCCCCCGCCACGGATTTCATCGAGCTGCTCAACATCAGCTCCTCCAGCCAGAGCGTGGGCGGCTGGTTCCTCAGCGACAGCGCGGACAACTACCGCAAGTTCAAAATCCCCGCCGGCACCAGCCTCGCCCCGGGCGGCTACCTCGTCTTCAACGAAACCCAGTTCAACAACCCGGGCAACCCCGCCAGCCTCGTCCCCTTCTCCCTCGACAGCGCCGGGGACGACGTCTTCCTCCTTGAGGCCGACACTGCCGGGAACCTGCTCAAGTTCGCCGACCGCGTCGAGTTCGCCTCCGCCCCCGGCGGCATGACCTTTGGCCGCTCGCCCAATGGCACCGGCTCCTTCGACCTCCTGCGCGCCTCCACCCCGGGAAATGCCAACGCCGCCTCCCTCCCCCAGTACGCCACCTGGATCGCCACCGCCTTCCCCCTCGGCGCCACCCCTGCGGACACCGCACCGGGTGCCGATCCCGATCACGACGGCCTGTCAAACCTCCTCGAGTTCGCCCTCGGCCTCCCGCCCCTCATCCCCGACGCCACCCCCATCCTCACCCAGCCCTCACCCGGCGGCAGCGTGCTTCAGTTCAGCGTCACCGTCCGCACAGACGTGCCCGGCCTCACCACCCGGTTCGACGTCTCCTCAGACCTCGGCACCTGGGACACCAGGGAGGCCCGCATCCAGCGCCTCACCACCACCCCCGGCCCGGGCAACACCGCCACCATCACCGCCCGCCTCGCCCCCGCTGACCCCGCCGCCCGCACCTTCCTCCGGCTCACCATCGTCCTGTGATCCATCCGCCGCCCGGCACGAGGAAGGAGACTCTGCCAGCCTCCCCGCGCCCCCGGCGTCTTCTGCGCCTTCGCTACCGGTCGCGGCTGTCCGCGCGCCGGGACCTGTGGCTTGGATTTTACCGGGGGAGTCGGAATGACGGGAGGAGGGCGGAGAGGCTTGGGGGCTGGGGCGGAGGGATTGACAAGTGATGAACAAGGATTGTTGATTTGGGAAGGGGCTGGGGGCGCGGGGAGACTGGCAAAGTTTCCTTCCTTGGGCGGGGCGCGGAGGAGGGTTTGAGGGCGGTGGTTTTGTCCTGAATGCCGGAATGGTTGGGAACAGGAGGCGACGGAGAAAGCGGAGCACCAGGCCTCAAGGCGCGGACATCAACGTCCGGCCACCTCATCAGGCCGATGGCTGATGGCAGGGACGCAGCCAGTTCTTTCTCCGTTTTCTCCGGTCCCTCCTGTTCAGTCCCCTCCGTTTCACGTTTATGATCCTGCCTGCTTTGGAGGAGCCGGGGGGCCGCCGCCGCCTCAATAGACGACGACGGTCAATTTTTTCGGCCCGTGGGCGCCGAGGACGAGGATGCGTTCGATGTCGCCAGTGCGGCTGGGGCCGGTGATGAGGGTGATGAGGCTGGGCCAGGCTCCGTCGTATTTTTTCTTCATGGCGGCGTAGCCTGAGGGCAGGTCCGGCAGGAGCTGGTCGCGCCGGGCGATGACGACGTGGTGCGGGGGCAGGACGGAAAGACCGCGCCCGCCGCCGCTGCGGGCGGTGAGCATGACGCTGCCGGTCTGGGCGATGAGGAAGTCGCACTCCGATATGCCGGCGTCGCATTTCTCCAGCTCGTGCACGTCGTAGCCGCCATCCGTGAGGAGGGCAGGCAGGCCCACGGCGGCCACGGCGCGGTCGGCGAGGGGGCCGCGATGCGAGGCGATGCGGGCCCAGCCCTCGCGGTCGCGCAGGTCTGCCAGGCAGGGCGCGAGAAAGGCCTCGCCCGCCAGCCAGTGAAACTCCGTCTTCAGCCCGATGGACGCGGCCTCGAAGGCCTGCACCCACTCCTCCTGCGTCTGCCCAACGTGGGGCAGCCAGCGCGAGGGCGGCTGATGCGAGGCACCGACACGCGAGGCCGCGCCGTGATCGTGCGCCCCAGGGCGCGGGCCGGGCTCGCGCAGGCCTTCGCGGATGCGGGCGAGGATTTTTTCCCGGCTGGTCATGGCCGGCTCCTTTCCGCCCAGAAATCCCGGAAGCTCTGCTCCGCCAGCGGCGGCAGGTCGCGCGTCTGCGTCCACGGGCGCAGCGGGTCCAGCGGCGTGCGGTTCACCGCCGGGTGCAGGTGCTGGGCGAGTGCGCCGATTTTCAAGGCCACACGGTACAGCCCCGGCCGCGCGGCCAGCCAGGCAAAGGCGCGGAAGGCGGCGCGCTCCCACCAGACCGGATTTTTCGTCGCGGCATTGCGGCGGTTCTGCAGCAGGTGGTGGTGGAGGTTTATCTTCACCGGGCACGTCTCCGTGCAGGCGCCGCAGAGTGACGAGGCGCCGGAGAGGTGCTTCCACTGCTGGAGCCCGCGCAGGTGCGGCGTGATGACGGAGCCGATGGGCCCCTGGTAGGTGGTGCCGTAGGTGTGGCCGCCCACGTTGCGAAAAATGGGGCAGACATTCAGGCACGCCCCGCAGCGGATGCAGCTGAGGGCGTCCCGCTGCTCGGGGTCCGCCAGCAGCTCGGTGCGGCGGTTGTCCAGCAGCACCACGTGCCACTCCTCCGGTCCGTCGCACTCGCCGGGCTGGCGCGGGCCGCTGTACTGCGTGTTGTAGCAGGTCACCTGCTGGCCTGTGCCCATGGTGGCCAGCATGGGGAGAAAGAGGGCCAGGTCCTCCAGGCGCGGCAGCACCTTCTCGATGCCGACCAGCGTGATCATCACCTTTGGCAGGGCAGCCGTCAGCCGCGCGTTGCCCTCGTTTTCCGTGATGGAAATCATCCCCGACTCCGCGATGGCGAAGTTCGCCCCGGTGATGCCGATGTCTGCCGTGATGTACTTCTCCCGCAGCACGCGGCGGGCGATCATCGTCAGCTCCTCCGGGCTGTCCGTCGGCTCGCTGCCGAGTTCCTTTTCAAAAAGGTCGCTGATTTCCCCGCGCGTCAGGTGCATGGCGGGGAAGACGATGTGATACGGCGGCTCGTGCCGCAGCTGCACGATGTACTCGCCCAGGTCGGACTCCACCACCTCGTAGCCGGCGGCCTCCAGGGCCTCGTTGATGTGGATCTCCTCGCCCGTCATCACCTTCGACTTGATGACGGATTTCGCGCCCTTCGCCTTGATGACGTCGAGGATGATCTGCCGCGCCTCCGCGCCGTCGCCGGCCCAGTGGACCTTCGTCCCGCGCGCGGTCAGCTTTTCCTCCAGGGAAATGAGGTGCGTGTCCAGCGCGTGGACTGCCTCGTATTTCGTCTCCGCCGCCGCCTGCCGGGCGGACTGCCAGTCGAGGAAGGACGCCTTCGTCTTGTCCCTTACGACTTCGTATTTCCCCATGGCCGTCTGGACCAGGCCGCGGTGCCGGAGGTCCTTTGAAAGCAGGGTCGCCTGCTGGCGAAATTCCTCGACCGGAGTGCTCATGACGCGGCCAGCACCTCCGCTAGGTGAATGGTTTTCAGCCCCCGGCCCTGCCGGCTGAGCAGCCCCTGCAGGTGCATGAGGCAGCTGGAGTCTCCGGAGACCAGGTAGTCCGCCCCGGTGTCCAGCGCGTGGCCGCACTTCTGCTCGCCCATGGCGGTGGAGATCATCGGGAACTTCGCCGCGAAGGTGCCGCCGAAGCCGCAGCACGTCTCGCCAGCGGCCAGCTCGACCAGCTCCAGGCCGCGCACTTTTTCCAGCAGCGCACGCGGCTCCCGGTGGCAGCCCAGCTCGCGCAGGCCGTGGCAGCCGTCATGGTACGTCACCTTCGCCTCGAACCTCGCCCCCACATCCGTCACGCCGAGGGTGTTCACCAGGAAACCAGAAAACTCATGCACCCGCGCGCCCAGCGCCACCGCCGCGTCGTGCTGCGGCGTCTTCCCGAAAAGCTCGGGGTAGAAGACCTTCATCATCGCCGCGCACGAGCCCGAGGGCACGACCACCGCCTCCGCTCCGGCCAGTTTCTCCACCACGCGCACTGCCACATCGCGGGACTCCTGCCAGCAGCCGGAGTTAAACGCCGGCTGCCCGCAGCAGACCAGTGCCGGGTCCCAGGCCACCGTGTGGCCGAGGCGCTCGAGAATCGTCACCATGCTGATCCCCACGCGGGGAAACATCGCGTCGACAAAGCAGGGGATGAAAAGCGTGACAGTCATGTGCTGGAAAGCCCGTCACCATAGCCAGCCAGCCCGCGCCCGCTCCGGCAAATTTCCCCAAAAACCCGGCCATTCTCCCCCATCACGAATTTACTCGGCCTTTTTCTCCGCCTTCCCCGCGGCGGGCGGCCCAAGGGCCACGGGGCCGGCAGCCTTCACCTGCTCCAGCAGCTCGCGCAGTTCGATGATTTTTTCCGGATGCTCCTTGGCAAGGTTCGTGGTCTCGCCCACGTCGGTGGCGAGGTTGAACAACTGCGGTTCCGCCGCACCGCCCGCCCGCTTGCCGGCACCGCCGCCGGAAATGAGCTTCCAGTCGCCCTTCCGGATGGCGAGGCCGCCGGAGTGGTTCACGTTGTACTCGCGTCCTTTTTCAGACTCGCCGAGGAGCGCCGGGAGGACGTTCTGTGTGTCCGTCGCGCTGGTGGCGTCCACCTTCTGCCCGGTCATGGCAGCCAGGGAGGCGAGGAAATCAATCTGGTTCACAATGGCATGGGAGACGCCTGGTTTCACCCGGCCCGGCCAGCGGACGATGAACGGGACGCGCGTGCCGCCCTCGGTCACGGTGTACTTCCCGCCCTTCAGCGGGCCGGACGGCTTGTGCTGGCCCAGTTTTTCCACCGCGTCGTCCTTGTAGCCGTCGTCGATGACCGCGCCGTTGTCCGAGGTGAGAATGACGAGCGTCTTTTCCGTGAGGCCGAGCTTGTCCAGGGTGGCGAGGATCTCCCCGACGGACCAGTCAAAGGAGAGGATCGCATCCCCGCGCGGCCCCATGCCGCTCTTGCCCAGAAACCTCGGGTGCGGCAGGCGCGGGACGTGGACGTCGTGGCTGGCGAAGTAGAGGAAAAACGGGCCCGCCTTGTTTTTCTCGATGAAGGCGGCGCCACGACGAACGTACTCGTCGGCCATTTCCTCGTCATTCCAGAGCGCGGACTTGCCGCCCTTCATGTAACCGATGCGCGAGACTCCGTTCACGATGGCCATGTCATGGCCGTGGCTGGGGTGCATGCGCAGGAGTTCCGGGTTTGACTGGCCGGTGGGCTCGCCGGGGATCGGCTTGTCGTAGTCCACAAGGATCGGGTCCTTCGGATCCAGACCGGGGATGCGGTCATTCTCCACATAAACGCAGGGCACCCGGTCACCGGTGGCGGCCATGATGAAGTTGTAGTCGAAACCGATTTCACGCGGACCCGGCTTGATGGGGCCGTTCCAGTCCAGGCCGCCGCTGCCCAGGCCGAGGTGCCACTTGCCCACGGCTCCGGTGGTGTAGCCGGCTTTTTTCATCATGGCAGGCAGGGTAGCACGCCCGGGCTCGATGATGAGGGCCGCATCGCCAGGCAGGACGCCGGTTCCGCGTTTCCGCCACGGGTACTGCCCGGTGAGCAGCGCGTAGCGGGACGGTGTGCAGGTGGACGAGGTGGCGTAGCCGTCGGTAAAGCGCAGCCCCTCCCGGGCGAGGCGGTCCACATTGGGTGTCAGGACTTTCGTCGCGCCGTAGCACCCCGTGTCGGCATAACCGAGATCGTCGGCAATGATGATGAGCACATTGGGTTTCTCCTCCGCAGCCGCAGCCAGGCTGGTGAGGAGGATGGCGGAAAAAAGGGCACGGGTCAGGGTCTTCATGGGGATTTGGGTTGGGTGGAAGCGGGGAAAATCAGGAGGGCTGGGGACTGGAGAGTTTGCGACCGGCAAAGGCCAGTACAGCGACGAGGCAAACCAGCTCGACCAGGCCAAAGCCCGTCTTCCACGGGTAAAGCGCCTTGCCATGGTACTGGGAGAGAAAGGCCTCAATGATCCCCGCCCAGACCAGCATGATGGCCAGCCCTCCAGCCAGGGTGGCGATGTCGTCCCGGATGAGCCGCAAGCGGGAGCGCAGCCCGAGGTGCGTCCCCCAGCCGATGATCGCCCGCGCCAGGACCAGCCCAGCCTGCCCGCCAATAAAAATGGCCGTCAACTCAGGCACGCCGTGGGGCAGCAGCCAGGCCACTAGGAATTCAGTCTGGCCGTCCGCCACATAGTCGTAGCCGACGAGTCCGAGGATTATGCCATTGTAAAAAAGCAGCCCCACCGTCAGCACGCCCGCTAGAATGCCCATGGCCAGCGCCCGCAGGGCCACACGGATGTTGTTGTTCATCAGCTGGGCTGAAAATGCGGCGCTCTGGTTCGCGACCAGCGAGGCATGTTCATCCGCATTGGCCTCCTCGTCCGCCACCCGCTGGGACGGCGTCTGCGACAAATGCCCGGCAAACTGCGCGGGCATGAGCAGCGCCTTGTTTTCCGCATCCTGGCTGACAAAGAACGCCCCGAAAAACGCCCCCAGCAGCGAGATGGCCAGCGAAATCCAGAACGCCGTGATGTGCCGCCGGAACGTCTGGGGAAACATGACGAACAGCCAGTAAAGCGGCCTGAATTTCACCGCATCCCGCCGGCGGCTGTGCAGCTGGGCGTAGGCCTGCCCGATGAGCGACTCCAGGTGCCCCTTCAGTTCCGGTTCCGCCGCGAACGTCTTCACCCGGGTCAGGTCGGACGCCGTCCGCTCAAAGAGGTAGTGGAACCGGCGGATGGCCGGCAGGTCCATTTTCCCACCATCCTGGCGGTCCCGGGCCACAGCGGCCTCCAGCTCCTCCCAGAAAGGCCGCTCTTTTCTAATGAATTGGTCCAAATCCAGAATCACGGCCCCACCATTTGCCGTCCCGCCCCCTTTTCAACCAAAATCCCCTCCCGGCAGCAGGCGAAAAGAGAGGTGAATCCTGAAATCCGGCCTGGCGGGGCATCTCCCCTTGCACATCCCCGGGCTCCGGCTTATCCAACCCCCAGCGTACATCGACGCACCAAGAACCATGAAGAACGCCTTCCTCGTCGCCACTCTGCTCGCCATCGCATGCCTCACTGGAGCCTGCGAGCGGCAGGATTACAAGGACACCCGCCAGTTCACCCACCACGGTGAACACGCCGCCGCGCATGGAAGCGCAGCCGCCCCGGGACACGACGGGGCCGCCGCTCCCGCCGGCCACGACGAGAAAAAACCCGCGGCCGACCCCAAGTAGCCCGTTCCGGGGGCCGTTCCCGGGCTCTGCTTTGCCCCAGGGCTGCGGCAGGCTGCCGCGTTATTTTGCCGCGATTCCTGCTTCGCAGGCAAGATTTTTCGTGCCTCCGTCACGTTGTCGCGTTATAACAGGCATCCTCCCCCACCCTTATCCCTCCCCATATGAAATTGAGCTTAACTCCCTGGCTTCGATTCCCCTTCCTTGCCTGCCTCGCCGGCCCGCTCCTCGCCCCCTTGGCGCTGCACGCGGCGCCGCAGAGCACTACACTCAGTGTCAATGATCGGGGTCAGCAGCGCACCTTCACCATTGCCACCGACGAAATCGGCATCATCGGGAAGGGCGGAGCCGGCAAAGTCGAAGCCGTGGCCGGTGCTGGCAGCGTCGCCACCCTTCGCCAGCTCGCCACCCAGCGTGCCACGGCCCGCGCAGCCGCAGGGGAAAAAATCGACCTCGTCGTCTACGAGGCTGGCCAGCCCCGGACCGCCGCGAACCGCCGCTGGCTGACCCGCCGCGTCCTCGCCCGCCTCGCCCCCGGCACGGATGCCGCCGCCGTCGCCACTGCTGTCGGTGCCGCCGGCTACGATTCCCCCTCCTACGCACCGGGTTCCGTCATTTTCACCGCCGCCTCCGGAGCCGGAGCTGCCCTCGACCTCGCCTCCGCCCTGCGCGCCCAGGCCGGCGTGCTCACGGCCGAACCCATGCTCGCCTCCCTCGCGAACAAGCGCTTCACCCCGAACGACCCGCTCTTCGCCTACGATCCCGCAAACCCGGGCTACCAGTGGCACCTGAACAATGTTGGCATCGATGGTGTCGTCCAGCCCCCCCTGCCCGCACCACCCATCGTCGGTCCCCCAGGCCTCGCGGGCGTGGACGTTCACATCACCGGCGTCTGGGACCTGTGGCGCGGGGAGGACATGTACATCGGCATCATCGACGACGGCGTCCAGCTCAGCCACCCGGACCTGCACGACCACCTCGACACGAGCATCGACTTTGACTACAACGGGCTCGACGAGGACCCGTCTCCGGAAGGAACAGAAGACAACCACGGCACCGCCGTCGCCGGCGTCGCTGCCGCCATTGGCAACAACGGCATCGGAGGCACCGGAGCCGCCCCGGAGGCCACCCTCGTCGCCCTCCGCCTCACCGGCGGCCCCAAAACCGACTCAGATGAGGCGGGCGCCTTTTCCCTGCACAACGACATCATCCAGGTCAAAAACAACTCCTGGGGGCCTGCTGACTCGGGCATTTCCATCGAGGGCCCGGGGCCCCTGGCCACCGCCGCCATCCAGGATGCCGTCGTCAATGGCCGCCAGGGCCTCGGTACCGTCTTTGTCTGGGCGGCAGGCAACGGCCGCGTCGACGGGGACAACTCCAACTTCGACGGCTACGCCAACAGCCTTTACACCATTGCCGTCGGCGCCATCGATGACGATGGAAAGCAGTCCGAGTACTCGGAATCCGGCACCAACCTGCTCGTCTGCGCCCCGTCAGACTCCAACGACCAGCACCAGGGAATCACCACGACGGATCGCACCGGCGTGGACGGCTACAATACAGACAGGACCAACTCCTTCGGCTCTGCAAACTACAACAGCCTGGCCTACACCAACGATTTCGGCGGCACCTCGTCATCCGCCCCGCTCGTCTCGGGGATCGTCGCCCTCATCCTCCAGTCCAAGCCGCAGCTCGGCTGGCGCGATGTTCAGGAAATCCTCGTTCGCTCGGCGGCGAAAAACGACCCGACGGACACCGACTGGGTCGACAACGGTGCGGGCTTCCATTTTAACCACAAATACGGTGCCGGCATGGTCGACGCCGGCGCAGCCGTCGCCCTGGCCTCCACTTGGACGAATCTTCCCCCGCAGACCTATCAGCGGAAAACTCAGTTCAACATCAACGCTGCCATCCCCGACAACTTGGTCTACGGCACCCAGCGTACCTTCTCCTTCGCTGCGGATGAGGACATCCGCATTGAGAAAGCCACCGTCGAAGTCCAGATCGACCACCCCCGGCGCGGAACCCTCAAGATTTCCCTGACCTCCCCGTGGGGAAGCACGGACCAGCTCGCTCCGCTGCGTCCCGATGACCAGAACCCAAACATTTACTGGACCTTCAGCACCACCCGCCACTGGGGCGAACATGCCCGCAATGGCAACAACGGCTCCTGGCAGCTGACCGTGGTCGACGAAGACGGTGGCGCCGCCCCCGGTGTGGGCGACGGTTTCACCGGCACACTCAAGTTTGCGGCTCTCACCCTTTACGGCAGCAGCGCCACCTCTGTCACCGCCCCGGAAATCGTCAGCCCCCTGACTGCCTCGGTCGCGGCCGACTGCCAGTTCAGCTACCAAATCATCGCCGGAAAGGCACCCACCTCCTTCGCCTCGCCAAACCTGCCTGCCGGCCTGTCCATCAACACGACCACCGGCTACATCACCGGGGCGCTCTCCACCCCAGGCACCTACAACGTGACCATCCAGGCGGCCAACGCCTCCGGCACCACCTCGGCCACTCTCGTGCTGACCGTCACCGCCTCCACCGGAGCGACCATCGCCACGGCAGTCGACTATTCCGCCTCTCCGGTCGCTGCGGACTGCGCCAAACCCTGGACGCTCGTCGCCGACACGGGTGGAGCAGGTGTCATCTCCCACGACAGGGTGGACGCCGCCCGCTCTCCTGTTCTTGGAAACGGAGAAAGCTCCGCCTTCTCCATCACCGTCCAGGGGCCCAGAGTCATCGAGTTCTGGTGGAAAGTGTCCTCCCAGCCAAACAGCCCCACCACTGGCGTGGACGGCGACCAGCTCGGCGTCTTCGTCGACGGCGAAGTGTTCAACGCCATCAGCGGCACCGTCAACTGGACACGCCAGCGCGTTTACGTCCCCGCAGCCAACAAACCTGCGGTTGTTAAATGGCAGTACACAAAGGATTTCGACCTCTCTTCCGGAACCGACGCCGGCTGGGTCGACCAGGTCGTGACCTACGAACTGAACGCCGCCCCCCCGGTCATCACGCTTCAGCCTGAAAAGAGCGCCACCAACCTGGGCGGCCTGGCGGTCTTCACGGTGGCGGCGGAGGGCACGCCTGCCTTGACCTATCAATGGCAAAGAAACGGCTTCGATATTGTCGAATCCAGCACTGTCATCGGCACCAAAACGCCGCGCCTCACCTTTACCTCGGTCACCAATGCGCAAACCGGCACCTACACCTGCATTGTCAGCAACGCCATCGGCACCAAGCTGAACGGGGGGGCGGAGACCAGCAAACCCGCCGCCCTGAGCGCCACCACCGCCATCGCGGATCTAGCCAATGCCCTCGACACCAACAATACAACCATTTTCCCCTCCTACGTGGGCTGGATAGCCTTCAATACCCCCACCTCTCTTCCGACATGGACTCGCATCACCACCCCGGCGGACCGCACAGCGGACGGAATCGACTCCGCCAAAGCGGGAACCATTCAGGACGGCGAATCCTCCTACATGAGCACCAAGATCATCGGCCCGGGAAAAATCTCCTATTCCTGGGCTGCTGACTGCGAAGCTGACAACGACTATCTGGAGTTTTCCCTAAACGGCGAATCACGCTCAAGGATCTCAGGCTTCTTCGGAGGATTTGTCACCGAAAGCTGGACCCTCGATGCCGGTCTCAACCTCATCGAATTCGAATACAACAAGAACGGTTCAATCAGTCTGGGAGCCGACACCGCGTGGGTGGACAAATTCACTTACACCCCAGCCCCGTACCTCACCTGGATCCAGGGCTTTTACACAGGCATAGCGGCCTCCCTCAACACGAGCGTGACGGGTGTTGAGGTCGATCCGGACTTCGACGGCGTGGCCAACCTGACCGAATACGCCTTCGGCATGACCCCGAACAAGCCGGACGCAGGCCTCGCCGGTTACAGCGTCCAGGCTGACGGCACAAACCTCTCGTTCACCTACAAGCGGCGCAAAAACGACACCACCCTCGTCTACGACATCGAGGAATGGCAGGCGGACGACGAAATCTGGCTGCCCGTCACCCCGGAAAGCACCACCGTCGTCTCCACCGCGACCACCACGGAAACCGTAATGGCGGTTCTCACCGGCTCCACGGACCTCCGCCGCATCTTCCGGCTGCGCATCAGCCTGGTCCCGTGACTTTCGGGCTTCGCCCGCTCCCCCTTTCCCACAAAAAGGCCGCCGGGTTTCCCCGGCGGCCTTCGTGATTTTCGAGAGAAGCTGCGGCGAAAGATCAGCCGTTCTTGCTCGTCGTGATGTTGAACTTGCCGGGCACGGCGATCTCGTACATACCGTCAGGACCGGGATTCGAGTTCACCGGCGCCTCAAAGGCCAGGTTGCCCGGCATCTGGCTGTTGTCCAGCTTGATCGCGTCGTCCCACTTCACTTCCTTGCCGGAATACGTCGCGTACCGGCCCAAGGCCGCCGTGAACGAGCTTTCCGCACCGTAGTAGGCGTTGTTGAGCGGCTTGTTGTTCTTGATGGCGTCGTACAGCTCCATGTGCTCGACTTGATAAGGATCAGGATCCCCGTCGCCCTTGTGGCGCCAGATGACCTTGCCGGAGTGGTCCTTGATCTGCCCGGCCCTGGCCACACCCTTGGTGCCAATGAAGACCTCGTCCACACGGTCCCAGCAACCGGGCGCGTGGCGGCAGAAAGAATTGACGATCACACCGTTCGGATAGGTAAACTCAACCGCGTGGTGGTCGAAGATTTCCCCATACTGCTTGCCGATCAGGGAAGCCCGGCCTCCGATGCCGCGGGCGCTGACCGGATGGCCACCGAGGAACCAGTTGGCGACGTCAATGTTGTGGATGTGCTGTTCGCCGATGTTGTCCCCGGAAAGCCAGGTGAAGTGGTACCAGTTGCGGACCTGGTAGCGCATTTCCGTGTCGTCGGGCTTGCGATCGCGCACCCAGGGGCGGTTCCCCGTCCAGTAGACCTGCGCGGAGACGATGTCGCCGATGGCGCCGTCCTTGATCTGCTTGAGCGTCTCACGGTAGCTGTTCTGGTAGTGCCGCTGCAGGCCGACGACGACCTTCAGGCCCTTTTCGTCGGCCTTCTTTGCCGCTTCCAGCACCTTGCGCGCGCCGGGGGCGTCAACGCACACCGGCTTTTCCATGAAGACATGCTTGCCGGCGTTGATCGCCGCTTCGAACATCATCGGGCGAAAACCGGGAGGCGTCGCCAGGATGACCACGTCACAGTGTTCCAGCACCTTCTGGTAGGCATCCAGACCCACGAACTGGCGGTCGTCCGGAACGTCCACCTGGTCCTTGTGCTGGTTGCGCAGGTTGTTCAGGGAGCTGGTCAGGTTTTCCTTGTAGGCGTCGCCCATGGCCACCAGCTTCACCTTGTAGTCGGTGCAGTTCAGATTCTGATTGGCGGCACCTGAGCCGCGGCCGCCGCAGCCCACCATGCCGAGACGGATCTCTCCGTTCTCATTGGCCGCCTTGGCCAGGTTCGGCAGGATCAATGATCCAGCCGCCGCGGCGGTCGTCCCCGCCAAAAACTGGCGGCGGGAGGTTTGATTGTCGTTCATATTCTCAGGGTTACTTGGTTGTTGTTTGTGGGGTCATCAGCCGCTGGCTTCCGGGGCCCAGGTCGCCCTGTCCGCCCGCTTCCGCTGGCTCAATAAAAATTCTCTACTTTTTGGGGTCGAGATTCACCTTCATCTCATCCTCGGACAGGTGCGAAACCGGGAACCCCTCAGCAGGCACATCCACCTTGGAAATCCACAGAATTGCGTTCAGAATCAGGCGGCGGTAGTCCTCAGTCGCCCAGTTCTTGTGGTAGTGGCTGCCGGTGCAGCCGAAGCCGCGGCCCTTCCCGTCCTCCCGGTTTGCCACCCACATGAGGTGCTGGGCTTCGCCTTTGGCCACTGCCTCGCGCACCGCAGGATTTCCGCTGTGCGTGCCATCGCCCCGGTTCAGAGTCTCGGCCGGCGGCAGGGCGGAAAGAATGGGCGTCACACCCTTCATTTCCGGCCGGAAGCGCATGTGGTAGTACCACTCGTCATTCGTGGAGAATGGCTTCACCCCGCGGGTCACGTCGTGCTCGGGAAAGGTCTTGAAGTCCGCTGTCCAGTGCGGGTTCACCGACCAGTTGATCTCAAAGAAGCCGCCGATCCAGTCCAGAAACTGGTTGCCACCCTGGTCACCTGCCAGGATTTCCACGCCGTAGTGCAGGCAGCCCAGCCCCACCCCGCGCTTCATCACGTCGTCCATCTGGCGCAGGTGCATCCGCAGCGGATGCCCGCCCCCGCCGTCGGCAAAGCTGATGACCGAGTCGGCATTGTCAAAAGCCGTCGGGTCGGCAGGATACCCGCCCGTGTAAACGGTGGCCAGCACCTTCGTCCCAAACTGCTTGTTCAGCTCGCTGGCAAGCAGCATGCACCCCGCACGGTGCTCGTGCTGGCCGGGGCCGTGGCTCGGGTTCCCGGCCAGGAACACCACCTTTTTCTTGTCCGCCAGCGGCAGCCTCTTGAGCTTGACGTTCTTCAGCTGGATTTTCATCGGCGTGGGCACCACATGCAGCTGCAGCCCCAGCTTGCCCGCCGGTCGGGCCTTCTCTGCATCCTCGTCCACCAGTTCAGTCATCTGGTGGCCATTGATGGTGGTCGTGATCACATTGCCTTTGGCGGTGATCTTGTAAGCGTTCCACTCGTTTTGCTTGATGAACGATTGCAGCTCCTTTTTGTCCCCCACCGATCCCGTCACCACCGGCTTGTGATCGGCGCCGACCTTCGTCTTCTGCCCTCGCTCCGCCAGGATGCCGCGCTCCCCCTCGGAGTAAATGATGCCGCTGTAGCTCTCCCCCGCCTCCAGGTCCGCCTGGTAGCCGGAAAGGCGGAACTCTTCCGGCGTGGAGTCCGGCTTCATGTAGCTGCGGATCTGCATGCCGGAGTTTCCGCCGTTGAGCTTGTAGTCGAAGGTCAGCTCGAAGTCGTCCACCTCCCCGTCCTGCCAGACGAGAAAAGTATTAAATTTCAGCTGATTCGGCTGCGTCGTTTCTCCGGTCAGGCAGCCGTCCTCCACCTTCCAGATTCCGTCCATCCCCTTCCAGCCGTTGAGGGTTTTTCCGTCAAAGATGTCCCGGGCCTCGGCGTCCTGCGCCCGGGCTCCGGATGGGAGGAACATGGCGGCGGCGGCGACCGACAGAAAGAGTCTGCGATTGATCATTTTAGAGGTGGTTCGTAGTTCAAAAATACGGGAAAAACGCAAGCCTTACGCGGCGTCCCAAGTGTCGCGGATGAGCTTGTAGCCTTCCGTGTAGACCTGCTCGGTGCTGGGGAAAAAGTCACGCCACACCCGCGTTGCCGCTGCGAGGTCGGGCAGAGCGCCGCCGAACGCCTCAATCGTGAGCCATTTGTTGTAGCCCAGCGACTTCAGCTTGCGGATCGCCTCCCGGCACTTCGCGTGGCCGCGCCCGGGTGTGCCCCGGTCGTTTTCAGAAATGTGCACGTGGTTCAGCTTGCCCGTGGCGAAGACGCTCTCAATGGCCGCGATGGGGTCCTTTTCCTCGATATTGGCGTGGAAAGTGTCGTACATCGTCCCGAAGTTCGGGTGGTCGACCCGCCTGACGTAGGCGGCAGCCTGCTCCATCGTGTTCAGCAGGTGTGCCTCAAAGCGGTTCAGTGCCTCGATGGCGCAACGCACTCCGGCCGCCTCGGCGATGGGGGCGATGGTCCGGTGAACCTCCGCCGCTCCGGCCAGCTCGGCCTCGCTGGGGAACTTCCCGGTAAAATTGCCGAGCACTTGGTAATACGGGCCGCAAAGATTCTGCACGGAAGCATTGTGCGCGCACTCCATCACCCGCTTCAGGTGCTCCACCGCGCCCTGGCGGTGCGCCGCCACCGGGCTGATGGCGTTGTGCGCCTCGTCGGGCAGCACCGTCACAGCCGTGCACTCCAAACCATTGTCCTTCAGCACCTGCCCCACTTTTTTAAAGTGCGAGGGATCGCTGACGTCAAAAATGGGAATTTCGACCCCGTCGTAGCCAACGGCCTTGAGCTTCGGGAACAGGGAATAGTTTTCTTCGGTCACATGACCGGTCCACAACAAGAGATTAAATCCGACTTTCATCGGCGCGAAGATTAGGTGGACGCCCCGCCTTGTAAACAGATTTGCGTCGAATTCCCCTCCTTCCCTCCCCTCAGGGAAAACCGCACGCGACACTTCGTTTTTTGCGCCCGGCGGGCAAAAGCCCATCCGAATCTTTCGTTTCAAGCCCCTTCGCAAAGAAAACCCGATAATTTAGCAAAATTAACTATTGACGTTGCGAAAAGTTTCATGTTTAGGAGGCATTACCACTGTCCGAGACCACACCACTCAGTATTACCACCACTCATTTCAAGGAGGTTGTCCCATGTTTTTAAAGACCGTCCGTGCCATCGCCAAACCGCAGGTCGTCGCCATCCTCGATGTCGTCAAACGCTCGACCGGCATGTCCGTTTCTGAAATTTCCAAAGCCCTCAATATGAGTTATATGGGAATCAAGCAACACTGCGTTGACCTGGAGAAAAAGGGCCTGCTCGACACCTGGCGCCGCCCGAAGGACATCGGCAGGCCCGAGAAAACCTACCGTCTGACGGACAAGGCCCAGTCGCTTTTCCCCCAAGTCGGCATTGAGCTGACGCTGGACATCCTCCAGACGATCGGCCAGCTCTACGGCCCGACGGCACCTGAGAAGCTGCTCTTCAACTACTTCAGCAAGAAAGTAGACGAGTACCTGAAAAAAATCCCTGCCGGCTCCACACCCGAACGGGCCGCCGCCTTCGTCCGGCTGCGGGAGATGGAGGGCTACTGCTCTCAGATTGAGGTCGACACCCGCTTTGGCTTCCGCATCGTCGAGTTCCACAACCCGCTGGCCGAACTGATGGAAAAGTATCCCTCCGTCCACCGGATGGAGGAGGCCATGATTTCGAAAATCCTGGGCTCGCCCTTGGTTCGTTCCGAGGAGCACGCTTCAGGATTGAGCAAATACAGCTTCACCCCGATCACGGCTTTCGCTCCGCCCATCCCGGTTCTGGGGCAGGACGAGCACGTGGCCTTGAGCAACTAACACGGCCCCGGAGCGCACAGCCCGCACCTTCGCCACACGTCGGAGGCGCGGGCTTTCTCTTGGACGCCGGTGGCCTCCCAAGCATTTCTCCCTCGCCTGGGGGAAAAAACAGGTCTATGGTTCGCGAGAACTCGTTCGTTTTTGTACCAACATCACAACCCCCGCCAGAATGAAACGCTCCTCCATCCTCGCCTGCCTGACTGCCGTCGTCGTTGTTACGACCGGCTCCCTCCTCTTCACGGGACCCGCCATGTCCCAAAACACAGGAGCCGCCACCGGAGCGCGAAAAACGTGGAAAGTGACCCACCCCGGCGGCGAATACTCGGTTGACGTGGACGCCATGACCAGCGTCAGCCTGCACAGCTTCCGCATCGAGGGGGACTACCGCGTCTGGGAGGTGGCCGTCTCGGACACCAGTTCCCAGCAGGTGCGCTTTTACTGGGTCAGCCCGACCAGCGCCAATGAAAACGCTCCCGAAGCCAGCACCTCATCCACCAAGGACGACGTCAAGGCCAAGACCACCGGAGGCAAGGACGAAGATGAGTGGAAAAAAGTGATGAAGCAGTACCCGCAGGCCACCCACGCCCACACCGTCGAGTACCGCGTGGACAAGCTCTCCATCCTCTCTGACATCTACAACAGCGCCAAGACTTCCTTCGACGGCCGCACGGCGGGGGCTCTTTTCATCTCGAAGCCCCGCCTGAGCGAGAGCGCCAGCAATTCCCACTAATTTTTCACCGCCAGCACGTCATGATCACACTCAAATCCCTTCTGCTTTGCGCCGCCTTTGCCGGACTCGCCCTGCCCGCGCTCCAGGCCCAGACCGTCAACCCCACGGATAAAAAAGAGGAACTGGGCGAGGTCTGGGAATGCGTTCTCCCCGGCGGCGACTACATCGTGGCCCTCCGCTCGATCGTCGGCGTGGCCAGCCACACCTACCTCGTCCAGGGCGGCATCCGCGTTTACGAGGTGAACATCATGGACCAAAGCTCCTGCGAGGCCCGCTTTTACTACATGGAGACGCCGCTTGACGGCTCTGCGGTTTCCCCGGCCGTGAGCGCGCTTTCGAAGCTCGAGGACATCGCCGCCAAGATCACCGAGCGGACCAAGACGGACAAGGTCTGGGAAAAAGTCATCAAGGACTACCCCACCAGCACCCATGCCCACACCATCGAGTACCGGCTGGATTCCAAGAAAAACCTTGAGGCACTTTTCCAGCACCTGAGGAAAGCCTGGCTGAGCAAAGTGGGTGGCCGCTTCACCGTCCAAGGCGCCTGATTTCCCACCGTTCACCGCCATGCGTCGCCGCCGTCGAAATTCCGGAATCAGCCCTGTCACCCTCCTGCTCCTTGCCGCGCTGGGCGTCGGCGGCTGGTTTGCCTACAAGAAATTCGCCCCCGGTCGCGAAACCTTCGCCGGCACGCCCGACCTCGTCGTCGCAGACTATTTTAACAACGCCAACAGCCTGCGCGGCAACATCTACCGGCTGCGAGCCACCGTGGACGACTCCCTGCGCTGGTCCCCGGGCCAGGGCAGGCTCCTCAGCGTCGTGCCCAAGTCCGCCGACGGCATATCCGGTGACCCCGTCCCGGTCAAAATCCCCGCCTCCCTCAATGAGAACATCCAAGCCGGGCAGGATTTTATCTTCAAAGTACGCGTCGGCGAGGGCGGGGTGCTCGTTGCCGAGGAAATGAAGCGCAGTTGATTCCACTCCCCGTCCACTTTCGTCATGAAGCTCCCAGTTTCCGTCCTTCTCGCCGCCCTCGCCGCCACCGCCGGCGCCCAGGTCTACATCCCGGACAAGCCCGGCCCGGCCGGCAGCCCCGCACCTGCGGCCCCCTCGTCCAGCCCGCTGTCCCAGGGAAACAACACCACCATCATCAACAAGGAGGAGAAAGAGGACAAACCGCTCCCCTTCTTCGACCCCGGCAGCGAGACCCTCTCCATGGAGGGAAAACTCTGGAACGTCACCAACAACCGCGCCCTCCGCGCCCGGTTTGAAAAATACCTCGCCACGCCCGAGGCCAATACCATGGAGGACAGCGAGTACCGCGCCACCCTCGACGGCATCCTGAAGGAACTCGCACCAGGCCGTTCCGGGGGCCCGGACCTGCCCAAGGCCGTCGCCCTTCTGCCCAAGGCCGCCCAGTTTCCCATCGACGCCAGGCTTTGCGACGCCCTCGTCAACGCCATTTACTCGGTCTGGATTTCCAAGAAAAATATCGTCGCCCTCGACCGGACCAACACCGAGCTGGAAGCGCAGGCAAAAATCATGCGCCACAACATCGACGTCACGGTCGGCAAGAGCGGCCAGCAGCTCGGTGACACGCGCAAGACCGGCAGCGACAAGGAGGGCAAGGGCGGCAAGTCCAACGTCATCGTTCCCAGCGGCGACGAGAAAATGCCCGGCATCGTGGACGGCTACGTCAAAAAGTCCCTCGAACTCCAGACCCGCCGCGCAGCCAACCTGGCCAAGATGGAGATCGGCGAGATCGAGACCAAGGTCCAGTTCCAGAGCCTCATCCTTCAATTCCTCGCCCAGAGGCGCTTCGAGCACGTCATCATGGCCAGCCGCTTCTACCGCGTCCTGTTCACGGATGGCGACACCGCGCTGAAAATCCAGAAGGGCTCGGATGCTGAAAAGACATTCAACGAAAGCCTCGGCTTCTCCCCCACTCTGTCCACCTTCGACGCCGCCGCCAACGAGGCCATCCGCGAAGTCGACGAAGGCATCGAAGCCTTCAAGTTTCTGGCCTCCCAGCAGAAGCTGGAGAGCGCCTCCAAGCGGTTGATGGAAATCTTCATGCTCGGCGAGTACATGCCGAAGGTCCGCACCCTGCCCCGTTCGGAGAAAGAGAAAGTCACCGACTTCGTCCACGATTCAAACGAGCTGCTCAGCGCCATCGAAGTCAAGGACTACACCCGGGCCGAAACGCTCATCGCCAAACTTAAGACCACCGCCAAGGATTTCGATGACACCAAGGCCTCGCAGGTCATCGCCGCCACCAAGGCCGTGTCCAACCAGCTTCTCGGCGCTGCTGTGAAAGCCGCGGCGGACCAGAACCAGCCCCTCGTCCAGGAGAACCTGGAGAAGGCCACCAAGCTCTGGCCGACCAACCCGAAGCTCGCCACAGTCACCGACGAACTCTTCCGCCGGGGCGACGTGCAAGGGCAGGCGCTGAACGAGTTTGACTCCCTCCTCGCGCAGAAAAACTTCCGCCAGATTTTTGACAATCAGGGCCGCTACATCGCCGCCAGCGTCGGAAAGCCGGCCTACGAGGAAAAAGTGAAAGCCGTGCTCAAGGACATGGGGCGCGTCACCATGGTCCTCGCCCAGAGTTCCAAGCTGGCCGAAACCGGCGACAAATATGGTGCGTGGGAAGTGGTGGAGCAGATCGCCAGTGAATTCCCCACGGACAACGAGATCAACGCCAAGCGCGCCAACCTCAGCTCCCAAGTGGCCGACCTTGCCCAAGCCCTCAGCCGCGCCGGCGAACGCGAAAAAATCCACCAGACCGGCTCCAGCCTCGCCTGGTTTCTGAAAGCCAGGAAGATCTACCCCCGCAGCGATCTCGCCCGGCAGGGTATCGAGCGCCTCGTGAACCAGATCCTTCCCGAAGGCGCCACCGCCGCCGCCGAATCAACCCCGGCAGCCCCCGGCTCCTAAACCCCGCTCGGTTCTGCGCGGGCGATGCTCTCCACCTCCACGCCCAATCCCTCCAAATCAGGCAGCCCGATCCCAGGGTTTCTGACTTTCGTGGGCTTGTTCGTTCTTTGGAGCCTGGGAGCCCGCTGGTACTGGGGCAGCCATGCCGAGGCGGCGTTCAAACACTTTACCGGCAGTTCATTGCCTGCGGGCATCAAAGTGGCCGACTACACCGTTGAATCTTGCTCTGACAATTTCAAATCCTTCAGCGTTCACTACTGGCTGCTGACTGGCTCCCCCGCCGCCCTGCGCCAGCTGGTGGAGAGCCGGCATCTCCGAGAGATCCCCAAATCTGAGGCCCAATGGAAACCGAATTTGCCGGCCCTCTTCGGTGCAAATGCCCCGAACTTGGAAGTGAGCACGGGCTTCGAGGCGGGTCGGCCCGAGGCCTGTTTGCTTGGGAGCGGGGACTATTTGCTCTTTGAGTTTGCAGACGGTCCGTGAGGAAGAACCCTGGCTTCCGGAAAGGATTGGATCAGGCGAAGATATCCGGGGCGCACCTCATCCCCTAGTTTATCATTATAAGAATATTACAGAGTAATAAATGGAGGGATTCGCAGAGGAACTCCCACCACCGTTCTTTGCATTCGCTCCTGTCCGACTCGATCAAAGCACGCACCCGGCCGTTAAAAAACCGCCCCCGTTGCCAGGGGCGGTTTGCGTAAAGTGTCTTCAGGCGGGTGCCTTTAGATTTTGTCGGCGGAGTATTCCCAGCCCTTTTCGAACTCGCGCTTGATGTGCTTGTCCATCTCGGGCATGCCGACGACCTTGCGGGCGGCGGGATCCCACTCGATTTCCTTGCCGGCGGCGTGCATGGCCAGGTTGCCCAGCAGGCACAGCTCGGTGAGGGGGACGGAGTAGTCGAAGTTCGAACCGCAGACCAGGCCGTTCTTGATGGCGTGGGTGAACTCCTCCTGCGGGTTGCCAGGATGGGTGGCGCGCGCCAGCGTCTTCTTCGGGTTGGTGGCCAGCCAGTCCTTGTGCTTGGACTCAGGGAAGAGGCGGGGCTGGTCGCAGTAGTCACCAAAGTTGATGATGCCGCCCTTTTCACCAATCATGATGAAGCCGCCTTCCTTGAGTTCACGGCCAGGCTCGAGGCCTGCTGGCAGGGCGGGTTTCCACGCCTTGTCGTCGGCACCCTTGCCTTCGTACCAATGGAACTTGACGCCTTCCTTGACGAAATCCATCACGACGTGGGAGCCCTTGGGCCACGCGTCGGCGGTCATTTCGAGGACCTCGGCCTTCAGCTTGGTCGGGGTGGTAAGGTCACAGGCAAAGAAGGGACCATCCATCAAGTGGCAGCCCATGTCGCCCATGGCACCGGCCCCGTACTCGAGGTGGCCGCGCCATTTGAAGGGATGCAGGTTGTCCATGAAGGGACGGCGCTTCGTGGCGGCCTGCCAGCTTTCCCAGTCGAGATTGGCGGGCACGTCTTTCGCGGGATACGTGGCACTCTTGCCCTGCGGCCAGATGGGGCGGTTCGTCCAGACGTGGATCTCCTTCACCTTGCCGATGGCTCCCTGCTGGATCCACTCCTTGAGGACGCGGAGGCCCTCGCCGGTGTGGCCCTGGTTGCCCATGTTGGTGACGACGCCTTTTTTCTTGGCGGCCTTGTACAGCTGCTCGGCTTCCCAGAGGCGGTTGACCAGCGGCTTTTGCACGCAGACGTGCTTGCCGAGGCCGATGGCGTGCATGGCTGCGGGGAAGTGGGCGTGGTCTGCGGTGGAGACGGTGACTGCCTCGATCTCCTTCATCTCGTCCAGCATCTTGCGGAACTCGGTGAAGCCTTTCGCGCCCGGGTATTTCTGGAGGGCCTTGGCGAGGCGGTCGCGGTCCACGTCGCAGATGGCGACGACGTTGTTGTCCTTGGCTGCATTGGCGAGATCGCTCTCGCCCTTGCCGCCACCCCCGCCGATGGCGGCGATGTTCAGTTTGCGGCCCGGATTTTGGGCGCTGAGGATGGACGGGAAGCCCATCGTGCTGGCGGCACCGAGGGCACCGGCAGTTTTCAGAAAGCGGCGGCGCGAAGTGTTTTGGTTCATCATGTGGATACGGGGTTGTGGTGAATTATGGGACGACGCAGCTGCCCGGAATTTCCCAGGAGAACACACGCCGCCAACATTCCCACGCTAGGCCGCTGCGGCGCATCGTCAACAGGCTGCCCCTGGGAGATTTCCCTAAAAAACACCGTCGCCGCCCACTACTGCCCAGGGGAGCATGTCGCCCCTTGTCTGGGGGGCGGGACCGGGTAGACTGAACCGCCAGCCCACCCGCGCCCCCAATGACCCAGCCAGATCCGGAACCCCGTCGCAAGTCAGCTCTCATTCCCATTGAGGATGAGCCCGCTTCGTTTCATGACTTGTCGCTGCACGAGGAAATGGAATTCGCCCGGCGCGAGGAGGAGCGCCGCCAGAAGCAGCAGGCGAGGATTTCCTGGATGGCCTCCGTGGCCGTTCACGCGGGTATTTTACTCCTGATCGGCGGTGTGGTGGCCGTGGACCGGCTGATGACGGCGCCCGAGATCACGGTGGTCGCCGAGGGGCCAAACGAGGAGCCGGTGATCGAAAAAGAGCAGCTCATTCCGCAGACGGCAGCGCCCCTGCCCGCATCGGCCTCGGCCGCCCGGTCGGAGGCGATCGAAAACATCAACAACAACGCGCCGGTGGTCGTGCCGGACATCCAGGTGCCGGTGGACACCGGGGGCATCGGCATGGCGAATGCCATGGGCGTCGGACTGGGGGCGTTTGGCAACAGCGGGCTGGGCGGAGGCGGCTTCGGCACGCCATCAGCCATGTCCAGCCGCTGCTCCAAGGGCGACCGCCTGCGGCGACTGGCCGAGGCCGGCGGCGCGGCCGCGAGCGACGAGGCTGTGGTGAAGGCGCTCCGGTGGCTGAAAAAACATCAGAATGCCGACGGATCATGGGGAGGGGCCAATCCAGCCGCCATGACCGGACTCTCACTCCTCGCCCACATGGGCCACTGCGAGACCGTGGACTCCCCCGAGTTCGGCGAATCCGTCACCAAAGGTCTGCTCTACCTCATTGAACTCCAGCAGAAAAAGGGATACATCCACACCGGCGGCAAGGACCAGAACCTGCCCTATGCGCACGGCATCGCCAGCTACGCGCTGACGGAGGCCTACACGATGACCCGCTACGGCAACCGCCGCATTCCCGGCCTGCGCGAGGCGGTGGCGGCCGCCATCAGCGTCATCATCGAGAGCCAGGCCATTGATGGCGGGTGGTTCTACGGCTACGCCATCGGCGGGGATGACAATGGCCGCGGAGACACCTCCGTTACCGGCTGGCAGATCCAGGCGCTCAACGCTGCCCGCTACAGCAAGATCGCCATCGACAAACTCCAGCCCACCTTTGAAAAGGCGGTCGAGTATTGCAAAAACTCGCAGGGCGACGGCGGCGGCTTCGGCTACCGGCGGGACTCCGGCGTCAAGCCGTCCATGACCGGGGTCGGCTGCCTCTGCATGATCCTGGGCCAGAAGGACAGGACCGGGGAAGTCAAAAAAGGCGTGCAATACCTGATGGCCAACTTCACCCCGGGCTACACCTCGGGGACCGTGGACTTGTATGGCTCGTATTACATCAACCAGGTGCTCTTCATGCGCGGGGGTGCCAACTGGCGCACGTGGAACGGAAAGTGGAACAGGGAACTCCTCGCCGGGCAAAACCCGGACGGGCATTTCAACAAGGAGTCCGGCTCCGGCGCGGCGAACAGTGACGTGGCGGGAGGCGATGCCGACATCTACCGCACCTGCCTCTGCACCCTGATGTTGGAGGTCTTTTACCGCTACCTGCCCGCCACGGACCACAAGCTCGGGTCGTTCGATGACGACAAATAAAAAGGCCGCAGGGTCGCTGCGGCCTTTCCGGAAAAATGACTGAGCCGGTTACTTCGGCGGCGCCGGGGCCGGCGCAGGCGCGGGAGACACGGGGGCCGGAGTGACCGGCTTGGGCGCCACCGGGGTGGGCGTGACCGGCTTGGGGGCCACAGGAGCCTCGGCAGGTTTTGGAGCCGCCTCGGGAGCAGGCGTGACCGGGGTCGGAGCCACCGGCTTGGGGGCTGCAGGGGCCTCGGCAGGCTTCGGAGCTGCCTCAGGCGTAACGGGGGTCGGAGTCACCGGCTTGGGTGCCACCGGCACAGGAGCGACTGCCGCAGGAGGAGCCTCCGCCGGCATGGGCGCACCACCGGGGGCAGCCGCAGGCGCGTCGCCCGTCAGGGAGCCGACATTGATGGACGTTTCCGGATTCAGCAGCGGAGAGTTGGCATTCGGGTCGGCAGGCGCACCAGGTGACGGCAGCGGAGCCGGCTTTGGCGGCTCGGGCTCAGGCACAAACTCGACCAGCGCGGGGCGCTTCAGTTTGGCCGCGTCCTTCCGGCGTGTGATCTCCTCAAAGAATGAATTCGCAGGGTAGTCGTTGTTGATCTTGGCATAGGCCTTTTCGGCCTTCTCCCGGTCCTCGTCGGACGGACTTTCCCCCGTCAGCAGCAGGTCAGTCTTCCGCATCAAGGCTCCCGGCACCAGCGGCGACTTGGGAAACTTCGACACGAGGTCTTCCAGGAACTTCACCCCCTCGTCCTGCAGCTTCTTCGCTTCGGCCGCCTCCGCCCCTGACGCCTTGTCCACCAGCATCGTTCCCGCACGGAACATCGCCTGGTCCGCCAGGGGGTGCGCCGGATGGTTGGCGACCAGCTTCCTGAGGGTGTCGATGGCATCAGCCTCCTTGCCGTCCTTCTTCTGAAGGTTGGCGATCATCATCAGCGCGTTGCCCGCCACTTCGGTCCCGGCGTGGTTGGCCTCGACCTTGCGGAAGTCCTCGATCGTCTTGGCGCTCGTAAAATCCTGAGCCCGCACCTGCCAGGCCGACTCCAGCCTGTGCTGGTAGGTGATCCAGCCGATGGCCCCAACGGCCCCGATGCCGAGCGCGACGAGCAGCTTTTTCAGGTGCTTGTCGAGAAAATCATCGAAGGCGGAGTTCTGATGCTCAAACGTGGCAACGGGCACGTCGGCGTCCGGCGCGGGATGGGTGGAGTCGCTCATGGGGAAGGCGTTGGGGTGTGGTGGAGAAAAAACCCTCGGCTGGTTCAGCCAACGAGGTTGTCGATCTTCGAGGCCAGCTGAAAATCAGGTGCGGTCAGGCCGCCCTCGTCGTGCGTGGTCAGGGTGAGGTTCACCTTGTCGAAACGCACATCGATATCCGGATGATGATCAAGCTCCTCGGCGATCTCGGCGACATCGTTCACAAAGTCGATGCCCTCCATGAATGAGTCGAACTCAAAAGTCCGGGTGAGAGCTTTTTTGCCAAGCTCCCACTCGGGGATCTTCTTCATCATGTGCTCACGTTCTTCCAGGGACAGCAATTCTTCAGACATGGTTCTTTTAAAGGTAATATGGGGGCGGTTGCTAGGGGGGAATGCTGCCTCTATCTGGAAAAAATGACGAATGCAAGGGAGTTTTTTCGATTCGCCGTCGCGAAAGCAAAAAATCCCCAGCCCGGCAGAGCATGCCGGACCGGGGATGAAGGGAAAAAACCGATGGACAGCTTACTTGCTCTTGAGCAGGTCGCGGATTTCGGTGAGGAGCTTTTCCTCGGTGGTCGGGCCTGCTGGAGGAGCAGCAGCCTCCTCGGCGGCGAGCTTTTTCTTGGCGGCATTGTAGGCCTTGACCACCATGAAGAGCACGAGGGCCAGAATGAGGAAATTCAGGAAGACGGTGAGGAAATTGCCAATCCCGATGTAAGGAGCCCCGGCGTCCTGTAGTTCCTTCCAGTTCTTTCCGGCAAAGGCAGGATCCAGAGGGATGACGAGCTTGGAAAAGTCCAGTTTGAGCAGGCCGCCGACGGCAGCCATGATCAGATCCTTCACAAACGAGCCGACAACGCCGCCAAAGGCCGCGCCGATGATGGTGCCGATGGCGAGGTCGAACATGTTGCCTTTCAAGGCAAATTCTTTGAATTCTTTTAGCATAACTATTTGATGTATTGATGTTGGAGGAGAACCCTGCAGCGGGCAGCGAGGGGAAATCAAGCAAGCCTGAGATTCCAGCTCCCTGCCACAAGGTATGTAGAGTTCCTTTGAACAAGAAAACCGGTCCGCACACAAGTAGAAAATGCAGGTTGTTTTGCAATAAGGTCGCAATTTCCGGGCCGCGTGCTTGCGCGCGACGGGGCAAGGAGCGAACCTGGGCTCTGCTCATGAACATTTACGAGACCCGCCGTCTGCTCGACGAATACCTCCTTTTCCATTACGGCTCGGCTGCAGAAATTCTGCCGCACGAGGCCGGTCCGGGGGGGGCGCTGGATTTCGCCGTCAGGACGGTCATCGAAAATGCCTCCTCCGCTCCGCGCCGCCGCGCTCTGGATGTGGGCTGCGCGGTGGGCCGGTCGAGTTTCGAGCTGTCCCGCTTTTGCGACGAGGTGGTGGGCATCGATTTTTCCCGGGCCTTCGTCGAGGCGGCGGAGCAGTTGCGCCAGGGGGCAAAACTGGAGTACCGGCGTCACGAGGAGGCCGCCCTTTTCACCACGCTCACGGCAGCCGCACCGCCGGGAGCGAGGCTGGAGCGCGTCAGCTTTGAGGTCGGCGACGCGATGGCCCTGCGGGCTGATCTGGGGGAATTCGACCTCGTCCATGCGGCCAATCTCATCTGCCGCCTGCCGGAACCGTTGCGCTTCCTTGAGCGACTGCCCTCGCTCGTCCGTGCCGGGGGCACGCTCATCCTGACCACGCCGTGCACGTGGCTGGGGGAATTCACCCCGCCGGAGAACTGGCCCGCCGGCTCCACGCTGGACTGGCTGCGCGGGCGCCTGGCTCCGCATTTCACCCTGACCACGGCACGGGACATGCCGTTCCTCATCCGGGAACACGTGCGGAAGTACCAGTGGAGCGTGGCGCAGGCGTCCGTCTGGGAGCGCACCGCGACGGCGAAAGAAGAGGCCGCCCTGTGACGTAGTTTGCCGCCGCACCCGCCCGTCATGATTTTCGCCACTGCTCCCGCACCGCACCTCCGCACCTGGGCCGAGATCAATCTCCAGGCCCTTCGGAAAAATCTGGCCCTCGCCCGCGAGGGAGCCGGCTCGGGTGGCCGCGTGATGGCTGTGGTGAAGGCGGACGCCTACGGGCACGGGGCCGTGCTCTGCGCCCGGGCGCTGGCGGCGGAGACGGATGCCTTCGGCGTAGCGAATGTGGCCGAGGCTGTGGAATTGCGTGAGGCAGGCCTGTCCACGCCGGTCTTCATCTTGAGCCCGGCCCTGCCTGCGGAGCGGGCGGCAGTGGTGGCGGGCGGCTTCATCCCCAGTGTCTCCACAGCGGAGGAGGTCGCCCACTTTACCCGGCTGGCCGCAGCCGCAGGGAAAAGGCTGGAACTCCACCTGGTGGTGGACACCGGCATGGGCCGCATGGGAGTCCTGCCGGAGGACGCCGTCCAGCTCGCCCGCAGCATCGTCGCGGAGCCGGCGCTCAGTCTGGCGAGCGTGGCCAGCCATTTTCCCAGCGCGGATGAGGACGAGGCCTTCACCCGCAGCCAGCAGGCGGAGTTCTGGCGGCTGCTGGACGACCTGCACGCCGCCGGCATCGCCTGCCCGTGGCAGGATGTGGCGAACAGCGCGGGCATCCTCGGCTACGCCCGCCGTCCGCCGGAACTCGTCCGCGCCGGGCTCATGCTCTACGGCGTCTCCCCCCTGCCCGCCCACCAGCCGCAGCTCGCCCCAGTCATGACGTGGAAGACGCGCGTCACCCTCGTGCGCGACCTGCCTGCCGGGTGGGGCGTCAGCTACGGGCGCACCTTCATCACCCGGGGCCCGACCCGCACGGCCACGCTCGGTGCAGGCTATGCGGATGGATTTCCCCGCTCCCTGTCCGGCCGCGCCGCCAGCGTGCTCCTGCACGGCCGGCGCTGCCCCATCCTCGGCCGCGTCACCATGGACCAGATCGTGATCGATGTTTCCCACCTGCCCGCCTCCCCCGCTCCGGGTGACGAGGTCGTCCTCCTCGGCCGCCAGGGTGCGGAGGAAATCACCGCCGGCGAACTCGCCGAAAAAGCCGGCACCATCCCGTGGGAAATATTCACCGGCGTCGCCGCGCGCGTCGTGCGGGTTCCCGCCTGACGGGCTCGATTGCCCATTGCGCCACACGCCTTCCCTCCTACCCTTCCGCCCATGTTCCGCCGTACGAAGATCATCTGCACCCTGGGGCCCTCCACCCACTCGCCTGAGAAAATCAAAGCCCTCATCGAAGCCGGGGCCAATGTTTTCCGGCTCAACATGAGCCACGCCAAGCCCGAGCACTGCGCCACCCTCGTCCCCCTCATCCGCCAGACCGCCGCCACGCTGGACATGGACGTGGCCGTCCTCATGGACCTCCAGGGGCCCTCCATCCGCACGGGCGAGCTGCCGGCCACCATCGACCTCGTGCCTGGCGACCAGGTGGAAATCCGCCAGCCCACCGCCGCCCCGCTCCTTCCCTACTCCACCACGGTCAATTATCCCGGCCTCGGCAACGATGTGAAGATCGGAGCCACCCTCCTGGTCGACAATGGCGTCCTCCATTTCCAGGTCATCAGCCGGGATGCCGAGCGCGTCACCTGCAAGGTCCTCACCGGTGGCCCCCTCGGCTCCCGCCGCCACATCAATCTGCCCGGCACCCGCGTCAACCTGCCCGCCCTCACCGAGCAGGACCTCGGCCACATCGACCTCGCCGCCGAACTCGCCGTCGACTTCGTCGCCATGAGCTTCGTACGGGATGCCGCCCACGTCCGCCAGCTCAAGGCCCTCCTCGCCCTGCGCGACTCAAAGGCTAAGGTCGTCGCCAAAATCGAAGACCAGCAGGCCGTGCAGCTCATGGACGAGATCATCGTCGCATGCGACGTCATCATGGTCGCGCGCGGGGACCTCGGCATTGAGGTGCCCATCGAGGAACTGCCCATCATCCAGCGCCGCCTCGTGGCGAAGTGCGTCCACTACGGGCGCAAGGTCATCGTCGCCACCCACATGCTGGAGTCAATGATCGTCAATCCCATGCCCACGCGCGCCGAGATGACGGACGTGGCCAACGCCGTCTTTGAGCAGACGGACGCCATCATGCTCAGCGGGGAAACCAGCACCGGGAAATACCCCGTCGAGTGCGTGGACATCCTCGACCGCATCGCCCGCCGCGCCGAGGCCGCCGGCACCGAGACCCGCGCCGACCACGTCCAGCTCAAGACGGACAAGATGCGCATCGTCCGCTCCGCCGTTCTCCTGGCAGACAACCTCGACGACGCGAAAATCCTCGTCTTCACCCAGCGCGGCGTCATGGCCGAGCACTGCTCCCATTTCCGCCCGGAGCGCGCCCCCATCTTCGCCTTCACCCCCACGCTGGGGGTCGCCCGCTCCCTCCATCTCAGCCGGGGCGTCCTTCCCTTCGTCCTGGATTTCCCCCGGGACAACCCCTCTGCCACCATCGAACTCGCCCTCAGCATCCTCCGCGCGCGCCATCTCGTGAAATCCGGAGACCCCATCGTCATCGTCAGCGACATCCTTCAGGGCGAATTCGTCATGGATGCGGTGCTCCTGAAACGCGTTTGAGGAACATTGCCGCGCTGTCCGCCTCCCCAGCAAAAAGGCCGACCGGGTCACCCCGGACGGCCTTTAGGAAAAAAGCGTTAGCCGTGCAGACTACGCCGCCCAGCCGTGGGAGTCGCGCACCTTGATCATCGCGGCCAGGATGTCATTCCACGTCTTCGGCAGCTGCATCACCTCGTTCGGGAACATGCAGCCGTCCCAGCAGATGTGCTGGATGCCGCGGGCCTTCGCGTCCTGCAGCCAGTAGCCGGCGCACTTCGTGATGTCGAGCTTGCCGTTCGGGTCGCTCGCCAGGCAGTGGCGGCCGGTCTTGTCGTGCGTGCCGGAGCCGTGCACGGTGCCGTCGTTCTGCGCGACGTGGAAGTCGATCGTCCACGGGCGCAGTGCGTCCGTCATCGTCTTGTAGGCCGCATCAAATTCGGCGGTGCTGTAGCCGTCCTTCAGCAGGGCGTGCTCGGGGGCATTCCAGCCCATCAGGTAGAGGTAGGTGTGCGCCAGGTCCGCCTGAAAGCCAACCACGCCTGGCTTGTTCGTCAGCTCCAGCAGCTCGACCATGTGCTTCCACGAGTGCATGCCACCCCAGCAGATTTCGCCCTCGGCAGCCAGACGCTCGCCGTAGCCCTCGGCCACTTCAGCCGCTTCGCGGAAGGTCGCCGCAGACAGCTTCTGGTTCCCGGCCGGGTCCTTCAGCCAGTCGGCCGGGCCGCCCGCCACATCGATCCGGATCACGCCATACTTGCGGACGCCGGTTGCGTTCAGGTGCTTTCCGATCTCGCACGCCTTGCGCACTGAGGAAACAAAGTTTTTCCGGTCCTCCTCGCTGCCGAAGGCCGTGCCACCACCCGTGGGCGGCCAGACAGGAGCCACCAGCGAGCCCGCCGCCAGACCGCGCGAGGCGATCTTGTCCGCGATCACCTTCACATCGTCCGCCGTGCTGTCGATGTTCACGTGCGGGTCAAAAAGGAAGAGATCGATGCCGTCGAACTTCACGCCGTTCACCTCTGCCGCAGCGGTGAGGTTCAGCATGGTATCGAGATCGATGCAGGGTTCCGCGCCGGGGCTGCCTTTGCCAACGAGGCCAGGCCACGCGGCGTTGTGAAGTTTGGGGTAGTTGTTCGCCATAAAGTTTTGGTGGTTGGAGATGCCTATGTAGCGGGGCCGGGGAAAAAATCACCTGGAAAATTTCGTAGAGTCACCAGCCAGCCCGCACCCCGCCTCCCGGAGAAAAACCATGCGTCTGCTGCTGAAGTTCAACCTGATCTTCGCGCTCGT
>JANOAS010000203.1:0-19441 GCA_031411255.1 bacterium | reverse complement strand
ACGGGCCGTGCCGTTGTTTCCCGCGGGCTCAGATGACCTTCCGCCCCTGAATGATGCGGAGCAGGAGGATGATGACGGCGACGACGAGCAGGATGTGGATGAATCCGCCCATGGTGGCGCTGGTTACGAGGCCCAGCAGCCAGAGGGCGACGAGGACGATGGCGATGGTTGTCAGCATGATGTTGTTCTGGTTTTGAGTTTGATTTTTTTCGAAGAAGACGCGGCCGCCGGACGTTTCCGTCCGCGCTGCAGCGCCTCATTTCTGGAATGGTGGCGTAGCCCTACCGGGCTGCGCGCTCCACGTGTTCGCCTGCATGTTCCATGTCCTGCCCGACTCCCCGGACCGTGTTGCGGCAGCTTGCGCAGCCGAGTCCGAGGAGTGCTGCCACGAGAAGGATGAAACCCAGCTGTTGAGTGAATTTTTTCATGATGATGAAGTGTGAATGTTGTGCCAAATGGAGGCGGGAAGCCTAGGCGGTGGCTGCGTCGAGGTATTCCTTGATGGCTTTTTCCACCTCTTCACGGGACTGGCCCGTCCGTTTTTGAATGCGCCCAAGAAGCTCGTCTTGAGCGCCGTCAACGTATTGAAGGTCGTCGTCGGTGAGTCCGGCCCATTTTTGCTTGAGCTGTCCCTTGATGATGTTCCAGTCTCCTTTAATTTCGAGTGTTGTCATGGTGTGACACTGCCCGCTCCGGCTGGAGGCTGAAATGGGGTGAAACCCGGCTTTTGGCCATCTGGCCCGCGTGCTCCGGCTGGAGTGATCTGCCAGGTGCCGGAGCGGTCCAGCAGCAGCACGCGGTCGTGGTGCCGGACCAGGGTCGTCCGGTGCCCCACGCTGATGAATCCGATACCGGAATCGTGGAGCAGGCTGTAGAGATGATCCTGGTTGTCCTCATCCAGCGCGCTGGTGGCCTCATCCAGAAAGGCGAAAGCAGGAGGGTGGAGAAAGAGCCTGGCAAAAGCCACGCGCTGCTGCTCGCCAAGCGAGAGAATGTTTGACCAGTCGACGACCCGGTCCAGATCGCCCTCCACCCGCTCGAACACGTCAGCCAGGTTCACCCGGTCCACCACGCTCCGGATTTCCGCGTCACTCACCCCGCCCGCCTGAAATGGGTAGACCAGCTGCTCGCGCAGGCTGCCCTGGATCATGTAGGGCCGCTGGGGAAGGAACATGATGGCATTGAGCGCGGGACGATCCAGGGAGCCGGAGCCTCCCGGCCACAGTCCCGCGATGGTGCGCAGGATGGAACTCTTCCCCGTCCCGCTTGCCCCCATGATGAGGAGACTCTGCCTCCGGTGAAGTTCCAGCGACAGGCCGGCCACGAGCACCCTGCCGCCGTCCGGCGTCAGCACGGAAACGTTGTCCAGCCTGACCCGGCGGCTGTCGTCCGCCACGGCCAGGCCGGCTTCGCTGGCGATCCTGGCCTCCTCGGCATCGTGCTCGTCCAGGCTGTCCCAGAGGGTGCCCAGCCGCTGCACTCCGGCCAGGTAGTCACTCAGCCCGCCAAATTGTGTGATGATCAATGAGACGGCGGCCAGCACCTGCGCGAAGGCTCCGGCCGACTGGGTCACGACGCCGAACTCCACCTCGCCACGCATGAACATGGGGGCCACCACCAGCACGGGGAGGACCAGGGCGGCGTAGTTGTAGCCCGTGGTGAAGAGGCCCAAGTTTCTGTTCCAAATGATGATCCTCCCCATGTTGGCGACGGCCAGCGCCAGCCTCCGCACCAAGTCCAGGTGCTCGCGCTTTTCCCCGCGGTAGAAGGCGATGGATTCCGCGTTGTCCCGCACCCGGACCAGTCCGTAGCGGAAATCCCCCTCCTTTTGGTACTGGTGAAATCTGAGCCCGACCAGGCGGCGGCCGATCAGCACGCTCAAGGCCGTCCCGACAGTTGCGTACGCCACCAGCACCCAGACGAGCGTGCCCGAGATCATCCAGAGAACGCCGGCAAACGCCACCAGGGTGACGAGCGAGTTCAGGCCGATCAGCAGAAACGAAAGCGAGCTGATGGTGAAATTTTTCACGTCCTCGCTGATCCGCTGGTCCGGGTTGTCGATGGTGCCCGAACCGCGCAGCCGGTAGAAGGCCCGGTTGTTGAAGTACCGCTTCACCAGGTGCTGCGCCATCCACTCGCGCCACAGCAGGGCCAGCCGCTCCTCCATCCACCGGTAGTAGACGCCCACGGGCACGGCCAGGGCAAAGGTGCCCAGATACCACCACAGGCTGCGCCAGTAGGCCGGGGAATCCCTCCTGGCGATGGCATTCATAAAATCCCGCCCGGCATAGCTCATCAGCACCTGCACCCCGCCGGCCGCCAGGGCGAGGGTCAGCAGTGCGACAAGGAATCCGCGTGCCTTGTGCCGCCGCTCAGAGGCGAAAAAGGCGCGCGAGATGCTCCAGAACTGGCGTGCTGTCTGACGGACGTTTCCGGTGCTGCCCTCCGCGTCGGCCTCCGGATTTTCAGTTTCTCCCGCCCCCTCCTGGCTGGTCATGGTTGCAGTTCCTCCCGGGGCAAATCAGGGACGCTCCACGCGGCTGCAGGCAGTCGTGCGCTGCTGGCAGAGTTCCACCGCCTTCGTCAGGCCCAGGGAGAGGATGACCGGGCGCACCAGCATGGCACCCAAGGCGGTGGCCGCTCCGGCCACCCACTTGTTCGGCAGCAGGTGGACCAGCAGCCCCACACCGCAGGCGACGGCCACCGTTGCGACCGGCTCCCGGCGGGCAAATTCTTTCACTTCACCCACGAGGTGGGCGATCATCTCCTCGTTCGATTGTTTTGGCATGGATTCGTTCATAGGTGGACAGACTACACCGCCGTCCGCCTGCCCCGCCATGGGGTCAAACCCTGCCCCCCTCGCGCTCGCAGCTCAGCGCCTGCCCTTGCGCATGAGGGCGAATGCCAGTGAGCCAAGGATGACAAGCGCGGCCACGGCCAGCGGGACCGCTGTCCTCACGCGGACGGCCACGCTGCGGGAGCCCCGGGCCAGTGCGGCCCAGTCCTCCAGCAGTACCTGGCGCTGGGTTTCGCTGAGCTGGATCAGCTCCATTTTGGTCATCTCCGGGGGCGTCATGAAACGAGATTCTTCAAATGTTCGGCGTCACGGCGCAGCTGTTCGCGGGTAGCGGGGAAGGCCTGCCAGTCCCGCACTATCCCGGCCAGACGGCGGTAGAGAAACGCCACTCCGCCGGCCCAGGCTGCGGTCAGCCCCAGCAGCACGCCTGCGGGCGATAAATGCCATGCGAGGACTGCGACTGTTGCCGTCAATGCCATGGCGCAGAGCAGACCGCAGATGGCGAGCCCCACGGTCAGGACGATCACCATCAGCAGCCGTGCCCGCTCCTCCCTGACCTCCAGGAGCAGCAGTTGCTTTCTGTTTGCCACTGCGGGCAGCAGCCGGCCGGCAAACGCCCTCGCGGTTGCGGCCATCTGGTGTATGGTCTCTTGAGGCGGGTGCATCAAGTGGTTCAGTCGCGATGGGTGGCACACCAGCGCGCACTCAGCACGAGGATGGCGCCGAGGCCCAGGGCGATGCCGATCGCTTCCAGCGGATGAGCCCGCACCGCATCGCTGGCGGCTCTCGCTCCCAGCTTGGAGTTTTCGCAGGCCGTGTCGGCTGCGTGTTTTCCCTCGCTAAGCGCCGTATCCAGCGCGCGTTCGAGCCGCTTCCGGCCCTCCTCGACCTTGTCGCCTGCGGCGTCCGCTGTGGCTGCCAGGAACTGGCGCACCTCGGCGGCAAGGGTTTTTACGTCGGATTTAATGTCTTCAACTGAGTGGCTCATGTTCTCTGTGTTTATGGGTGGGTTCATAATATTGGCAGGGGCGGGAGCCCCTCTTCCGCACCCTGCTGCCGCATGCCCGTCCGGGCCATGGGGTGAAACCCGCCTTTTTTCACTCCTTTTCGCCGAAGGCTTCGTCCTTCTGCAGCTCATGCTTCTCCGCGACCCCTCCGCGAAGAAACGGCCTCAGCCAGAGCCGCTCCACGGCGGAATACGAGGCAATGACCGGAAGCGCGGCGAGCGCGCCCGCCACGCCGGCCAGGAGCGCGCCTGCCAGCAGCCCGAGGAGAACCGTGAGCGTAGAGAGCCGCAAGTTCTTGCCATACACCCGGGGGATAATCAGGTAGGTTTCCACGGCGTGAAAGAGGATGTAGAGGCCGAGTACCGTCACGGCCGTCCGGGTGGAGACGCCCAGCGCGAGCAGCACGGCGGGTGCGGCTGCGGCGAAGAAGCCAATGATCGGCAGGATGTCGAAGACGCCGGCGATGATGGCAAGCATGAGGGCGGCGGGAACGTGCAGCAACTGAAGCACGCAGTAGGTGTAAACCATCACGATGAGGGAGGTGACCACCTGGCCGGAAACATAGCCGAAAATCACTTTGGAAACCTCCTCCGAGGTGAGGCGGAGCTTTCGACGGTTCAGAGGTGAAAAAAACGCGAGCACCCATTCAAATGTCTTTCCCCCGTCCATGACGAGGTAAAGAGCGATGACAAGCAGGAGCACGAATTGTGAGAGCCCGCTGAGGGCGATGCCGCCGGCGGAGACGAAGTGCCCCAGCCACGCATTGACCTCCAGGCCCGTTCCGCTGTCCAGTAAGTGCTCCGCGTAGGCGCGGAGTTCGCCCCCGGCAGGCAGCTGGCTTAGCGCCTCCTCCCTGTAGCGGGGCAGGTTTGTGCTGAAGGAGGCCGCCTGCTCAACAAGGGCGGGCAGGAGCAGAGCCATACTGGCGCCAAGGGAGAGGAGAAACCCTCCCACGACCAGTGACAGGCTCCACCGGCGGCCCAGGCCCCGGCCAGTCAGCCACTCCACGAACGCATGGAGTGTGACGGCGAGGAACATGGCGAGAAACACCAGGAGAAGCAGAGGCCACATCAGGACGACCACGTAGCACGCCAGCAGTGCGATCAGCACCTTGATGATGGTGGTGGACGGGAGGTGCAGTTCCACCCTGACGGGACCGCCGGCAGGCGCACCAGGCTGGTCGAGGGAGGGCCCGGGGGCGGGATTGTCTTTTATTTCACTCATGCCCGATTTTGCTTTCAGGGAAGGATGCTGACCGGGGTTCCCACTTCGACCGAGTCAAAAAATGCCTCCGCCATGGCCCTCGGCAGACGGATGCAGCCATGGGAGGCGGGGTAGCCAGGCAGCCAGCCCTCGTGCATGCCGGTTCCGTCAACGATCCGCATCCAGAAAGGCATGCTCGCTCCCACGTAGCGGGCCCCCTCCGGCATCACGTCCCGGGCCGTGTTCACGTCCTCCTTGAGCACGTCACCATTGGCGTCCACATATTTCCCGAAAAGGGAGGAGGCGTGCGTCCGGTCTTTTTCAATGAGGTGGAAATCCCCCGTGATTGTAGACAGGCCCTCCCGGCCGGAGGAAATCTGCGAGACGCCCGCCAGCCTGCCCCCCTTGTAGAAATAGGCACGCTGTTCCGAGAGGTGGATCTTCACTGATGGCCTTCCGTGCATCCCTTCCCCATGCCAGTAGGAGGCTGCGGCCACTGGTGGCGCAGGGGCGGCAGCCGGCGGCATACTGGAGCACCCCGGCCCGGCGATGAGGGCCGCGAGCATCGGGAATAAGAGCCGCCTTGCGGACGGAAAAGCTGGTTGTTTCATCATGCCACAAGTCGCCGCGCTGGAGTACGGTTTCCATGGGGAGTTCACCCCATGGCAGAAGGGGCTCCTGAGGCTACCTTGTTTTCCAGCACAGCAGCCTTCCCCGCACCCCGCCATGATTTCCCGCATCCTTCCACCCGGTCCAAATCTCACCCCGCCCCCGTGGCCTTCACCCGCAGGCACAGCCGCCATGCGGCAGAGCTTGGTGCGGCCTGCGGCTCACAGGAACCTCAACCCGCCACGGCTTTGAAACAAAACAGCACCGGCTCGGGGATGGGTGACTGCCAGTCGCGGCAACTGGAAGCCGGGAAGGGAGGGCCGTCCAATGCAGTCCACTCGGCAACGCTGCTCAAGGCGGCTGCGTCGCTGGAGGTCCACCTGCTCCAGCAGGCCCGGTGCGTCCTTGCCGCAAGCGAGGAGGATCGAAAACGGATGAGCCTGCAGCTGAATGACGAGGCAGCCCAGAGTCTGTTTGGCATCCAGTTCCGGCTGTCCGCCCTGCGGAAAAAAATCGCAGCAGGGGATGCGGATGTCTCCCCTGAAATCGCCTCCACCAGGCACCTGGTGGAGCAGTCGATTAAAATCATCCTGCGCATCGCTTCCGAATTTGAACCACCCCATGAAACCCGGACCAACTGATTTGCACCGGCTCTGCGAAGCCGAAATCGCCAGCCACCCGAAGTGTGATGCAGGCGGCGGAGAAATCACGGACCAGGAAGTGTCCGTGGAAAGCCGGCTTACCCGGTCCCGCGAGGTTCAGGAGGATCTGCGGCAGCTGTCCGGCCGGCTCCTCGCGGACCAAGAGGAGGAATGGCGCAAGATCCGGTGGGAGTTGATGGACGTCGCCCTGAAGACCCTCGCCGCGCTTGCCGCCCACCTTGCGGGCATGCAGACTGGTTTTACCACCGGGCGGAGGGTGATGCAGGGGGAAATCCTCAAAGCGCAGCGGCTGCTGGAAAAGTCCGCAGCCAGCATCAACCGTTGTGCCCGCGAGCTTCGCCCTGCCGTGCTCGACGACTTCGGCCTGGTTCCGGCTCTCCATTCCCTTCTGGGATCTTTCATGAAGGACTACCGCATCCGGGGCGCGCTCCGGGCGGACGACGGAGTCCAGCAGCTGGACAACGCGGGACGCACCGCGCTTTTCCGCATTGCACAGGAGGCGCTCACCGGCGTGGCCGTGCGGGCGGGGGCCACACGCGTGCGGCTGACTCTGCATGATTCGGCCACGGCCACCTGCATGGAGATAGCCGACAACGGCACCGGCCAGGCACCGGGCATGGACTCCGCCGCCGGCCGCAGAAACCACCTGAGCCTGCTTTCCATGAGGGAGCGGGCCGGCATGGCAGGCGGCACATTTTCCTGGGTGTCATCCCCCGGTTTTGGGACTACCATCCGGGCAATCCTTCCCCGACTTTCACCACCCACCCATCACCAGCCATGATACCCATCACCGTCCTGCTCGCAGAAGACCACATGATCGTCCGGGAGGGGTTGCGCGCCCTCCTCACTCTGGAGGCCGACATCAAGGTCGTCGGCGAAGCCGAGAACGGCCGGCAGGCCGTCGCCCTCGCCAGCCAGCTCTGTCCGGATGTGGTGGTCATGGACATCGCCATGCCATTGCTCAATGGCATGGAGGCCACCCGCCAGATCCTTCAGTTCACCCCGTCCACCAAGATACTCATCCTTTCCGCCCACAGCGATGATTCGTACGTGGAGAACGTGATGTCCATCGGCGCCTCCGGCTACCTCATCAAACAGACTGCCGCCCACGTCCTGCCCGGCGCCATCCGGGATGTGCACAAAGGAAAGATTTTCCTGAGCCCGACCATTTCCAAACGCCTCCACCATCACATTCAAAGGGCCCGGGCTGCTGGGGAGCTGCCGGGCGGGGAAAAGCTCAAACTCACACCCCGGGAGGCCGAGGTGCTCCAGCTGGTGGCCGAAGGCAAGGCGAACAAGGAAACGGCGGCGGAACTCAAGATCAGCATCAAGACCGTGGAAAAGCACCGGCAGAAGGTCATGGAGAAGCTCAACATTCATGACACGGCCGGGCTCACCCGGCACGCCATTGCCGTGGGCGTCATCGAGAGCAGCGTTCAGCCCACCACCATCTAGCCCCGCGCGCCGCCATGCCCTCACCCCCCGGCGAACCTGCCGCGCCGCACCACCGCCGGTTCCTGCAGCCGCACGTCCATCTCGGGCCGGTCTTCGGGCAGGACTGGTTTGCCCTGCGGGCCGAGTCGTTTGCGCGGTTCTTTGGCACCCCTTTTTTCCTCGCCGCACAGACGGTCGCCGTGGTGGTGTGGATCGCGGTCAATGCGGCCGGGCTTTTCGACTTCGATGTCTACCCGTTCATCCTGCTGAACCTCGCCTTCAGCCTGCAGGCCGCCTACGCCGCGCCGCTCATCCTCCTTGCCCAGACCCGCCAGGCGGACCGGGACAAGGCGCACGCCGATGCCGACGCTCTCCACAGGGAGGATCTCGCGCGGACGAACGAGGAGCGCCAGGTCCTGGTGGCGAACCAGACCACGCTCATGGTGGAACTGCTCAAGCAGAATACGCAACTCACGGAGCTGACGCGGGAAATGACGGGCCGCATCGAGGCCCTCACTGCGGAGGTGCACAGCCACCTCATGAAATCGCGCGACTGACCCGGCCCTCACTGGACTGGGGAGAACACCCCATGGCGGACAGGGCGCGGATTGGCGAAGATGGCGTCACTATGAACATCCTCGTTATTCTCCTCATCGTTCTTCTCATCGGCGGCGGCGGCTACGGCTTCCACTCCGGAAACCACTACCTGGGCGGCGGCGCCGGGCTCATCGTCGTCATTCTGATCGTCCTCCTCCTCATGGGCAGGATCTGATCCGCATTTCTCACAGAAAAAGCGCCCGTCCCGCGCGACAGCGCGGTGCCGGCGGCCAATATCATCAACCGCCCCGTCCTGCGGTGGTGCATCACAGACGCGTCCGGTGGAAGCACCGGGGTTTCATTTTGGTCCCAGTTTTAGGGACATCGGCGGGACCGAGCGGACTGCGTAGTTGGTGTTGTTCGCCAGTACGGCGCCGGCTTCGTCGATGAGTTCGCCCGGCTTAGCGCCGAGGTGGCGGTTGTCCTTTACCACCACTTCCACCGCCGGCCAGCCCTGCACGCGGATGCCGTTGGTGTGCGTAATGTTCTTCACCACGGTCACGCGTTTGATGGGGAAGTCGCCCGGCTGCTTGTGGCGCGATGCGGTGACGTAAATGTCGGAGTCGCCCGCCTGCGTCGAGATGTCGTTGCCCTCGATGTGCAGGCCGTCGATGGCACCGACGTGGAAGAGTGAGAGGTAGCTGTTGCCGCGATTGTTGACGAGGCGGCTGTCGACGATGGTCGAGTTGCAGTGGTCCTCGTGCATGAGTCCCTCGCCGTCGTTGATGCGATACTTCCCGTCGGAACAAAGATTGCTGTGCACCTCGTAGTCGTTGTCCTCCACCACCCAGCGCCAGCCGCGCATCTCCATGGCGCGGTTGTCGTTCGTGGACGAACCGTAACTGCAATGCACGCCGGTGACGGTGGGGCGTGCGAGGTTTTTTGGAAAGCGGATGACGTTGCTGGAGCAGAGCACGCCGTCGCCACTGAAGCCGATGGCGCAACGGCCGGTGTTAAAAACGTAGTTGTCGCGGATGACCGCGCCCTTCCGGAAACCCCACGGATGCGTCTCCGGCGTGCCGTCCTCGCCGCTGCCTCCGGCGCCACCGATGCAGTGGTGGTTCACGTAAATGCCCGGGCGATTGTCGTAGTCGAACTCGACGTCGAACGGCACGAGCTTCTTCTGCCGGTCGAGCAGAGGGTATTGCTTCATCGTGAAATTGTCGTCGCCGCTCTTCGGAATGCGGTTGTTCGCCACCAGCGCGTTCTCGGACGCATGGACTTGGATGGCCGGGCGAAACTTGTGGGTGTAGCGGAGCCATGCCGGCTGGTTCTGCTGGGGGTTGGGGATTTCCGCCATCACGCCGGCGGCATTGCGCAGCACGCACCCGAAGACCAGCCGGTTTGCGCCACAGCGGTGAGCCTCCGCTTCGGCGAGGCTGATGCAGCCGCGATTGATGCTGAGGTGAACCACACCGCAGTTCGCCGCCGTCGCCGGTTCGGCCAGCAGGATGCCTTTGAACGCCGTGTCCACCGGTGCCCCGCTGCCGGTGAAAGCCGGGGAGTATTTGGGAAATTCCAGTTTGGACGGGGGCGCAAACCCTTCATCGCGTGCTGATGTTCCCGCCGCCGGATCCCCGCCCCGCAGAATGATGCCACTTTGCAACTTGATGTCGTCGCGAAAGCGATACGTGCCCGCCGGAAAGAACACCACGCCCCCGCCCTTCGTAATGAGCGCCCGCTGCGCCTTCTCGAGACGCTCATCCCAAAACTCGCCGTCACCCGCGATGGTGCTGATGTCCACCACGGCGTCCCAGGGCAGTTTGTCCGTCCAGCCAGGTCGCGGTGGCCGGATGGGATTCGTGATGGGTGGAGTCGCTGCGCGTGCGAGGTCCGGAACCCAAATTCCAGCCGCCCCGAGGACGAATGTGGATTTGATGAACCGTCTGCGCGCGAGCTGGTGTGAGCTGAATGGAGTCATCCGCGCAGATTAAAACTTCCGGCTCTGATCTTCGAGCAGAAATCTTCGGAAACCAGCAAGCGCTGAAAACTGCCGTCACCGGGATCGGCCCCGGCGCGGCAGTGCCATCGCGCAGGGCATTACTCGGCGGCTTCCGCCTTTTTTCCCCGGCGTTCGGGGGCGGGTGGGGCGTCCTTTTTCGCGAGGGCGCTGTACTCGGCGGTCTGGCGCTCCCAGAGGGCGGACAGCTCGGCCACTTTTTCGGGCTTTTCTGCGGCCAGGTTTTTCGTCTCGGCGCGGTCGGTGGCCAGGTCGTAGAGTTCCCACGCGCCGCCCTTTCCTGCGGAAACGATCTTCCAGTCCCCGGAGCGCAGGGCGCGGTTTTCCTCGTGCAGCCACCAGAGGTTCTCGTGCGGGGAGGCGGAGTCCTTTTTAAACAGGGGAACCAGGCTGCGACCGGGAGCGGGCGGGACGGGCTTGCCCTCCCACGTGTCGGGGCGCTTGCCACTGGCGGCCTCCAGGACGGTGGGGACGACGTCGATGACGTGGCCGGCGGCCTGGCGCAGCTCGCCCCTGGCCTCGATGCCGTGCGGCCAGTGGACGATGAGCGGGCTGGCGATGCCGCCCTCGTGCACCCAGGTTTTGTGCCGGCGGAAGGGCGTATTCCCCATGCTGGACCAGCCTGGCCCGAGGCTGAGGAAGGTGCCGTCCGCCCCGGCGGGCAGGGCGGGGTCGTGGCCGTCGCCGCGCACCATCATTTCCGCTGTGGTGCCGTTGTCCGACATGAAAAGGATGAGCGTGTCGTCCAGCGCCTTCATTTCGCGAATCTGGGCCACCACGCGGCCGATCTCGCGGTCCATGCGGTCGACCATGGCGGCGTGGATGGCCATTTTTCCGGCCTGAAAGTCACGCTGGGCCTGGCTGAGTCCGTCCCAGGGCAGGGGGCGGTTCACCTCGTTGGGGCCGAGTTTTTCGATGGCGGACGGGAAGGCGTAGGGCGGGCCCACCTCGCGCTCGATGGGCGAGAGCGCCCCGCTGACGAGGCCCATGGATTTCATCCGCTGCCAGCGCTCCTCGCGCATGACATCCCAGCCGCGCAGGTATTTGTCCTTGTATTTGGCGATGTCCGCCGCCGGGGCCTGGAGGGGAAAGTGGGGGGCGATGAAGGCGAGAAACTCAAAGAAGGGCTGGCCGCTGAATTTCTCCGCGTGCTCCTTCAGGCACTTGATGGCGTGGTCTGCGATGGCCGTGCTGGAGTAGTAGGAACCGTCCGGCTTCGCCGGGGGCAGCGGCTGGTCGTCCTCCGTGTGCTGGCGCGGGGCGTGGTGGCGGTCGTGGTCGTTCAGGCTGTAGGAATGGTCGAACCCGGTTTTCATCGGCTGCCCGTCCACGTGCCATTTGCCGGAGTGGTAGGAGCGGTAGCCCAGAGGCTTCAGCATTTCAGGCAGCAGCCGCGCCCAGTCCGGCCGGGTGCCCTGGCCTCCGCTCTTCACGCCGGGGACGGAGTCGCGCCGCACCTGCTGCGCGTAGTAGCCGGTCAGGATGGCCGCGCGGGAGGGCCAGCAGCGGGCCGTGTTGTAGAACTGGGTGAACTTCAGCCCGCCCTTCGCCAGGGCGTCGAGGTTCGGCGTGGAAATCTCGCTCCCGTAGCACCCGGCATCGGAGTAGCCCATGTCGTCCGCGAGGATGACGAGGACGTTTGGTTTTGCGCCGTCCGCCGCCCGGAGGACGGCAGGCAGGGCCAGGGCAAGAACGGCGGCGAGCAGGGGCAGGGATTTCATAGGAGTGCAGGCACTCTGCGCAGGGGCGGGGCGGGCGCATCTGGAAAATGGGGCGATCTGGCGGGGGAGCGAATAGGACAGATAGGGCGAATGGGGCTGATAGGGCTGAGGCCAACTCTGATTCAATCTGCGGTTGAAGTGGGGGCGGGGCTGGGCAGACTCCGGGGGGATGAAGTGGATGATGTTTTCTGTGATGGCGCTGGTGCTGGCGCCGGTGGTGGGGTGTCTGGCGCAGGAGGATCCGGCGCGGGACCGGTTGATCGTGGATGTGATCAGCAAGAAGGCGGATTTTGATTTCGCGACGGCGTCTGAAAAGGTGAAGGGGGCGGTGGGGCGGTACCTGTCGGCGAATCTGGGGGGGGAGGAGTATTTCCAGCTGGTGGAGAGGTTCAAAATCAAGGAGCAGAAGGAGAATCTGCTGAAGCTGGCGAAGGAGAAGCCGCAGGAAACGGCGGGGGTGACGGCGGTGAAGCTGCTGCTGGGCTTCGGCGAGGGGGCGGCGCTGGAGGCGGCGGCGGGGGGAAGCCCGGCGCTGCTGGGGGCGGTGGGGAGCACGGGGGCGAAGGAGGCAGTGGAGATGCTGTCGCGGGTGGTGCTGGGCGGCGGGGAGGCGGCGCTGAAAACGACGGCGGTGGAGGCGCTGGGGAAGAGCCGCTCGGGCGAGGTGGCGCTGCTGGAGCTGGTGAAGGCGGGCCGGATTTCTGACGGGCTGAAGCCGGCGGCGGCGAAGGTGCTGGGGGCATCCGCTGACGAGGGGACGCGGACGGAGGCGGGCAAGCACCTGACGATGGCGGCGGCCCCGGTGGGGCCAAAGCTGCCGCCGATTTCTGAACTGGCGAAGCGCACGGGAAACCCGGAGACGGGGCATGCGGCCTATAAAAAGGTGTGCTTCATCTGCCACCAGGTGGGGGCGGAGGGGGTGAACTTCGGCCCGGCGCTGTCTGAGATAGGCAGCAAGTACCCGAAGGACGGGCTGTATACGTCGATTCTGGAGCCGAGTGCGGGGATCAGTTTTGGATTTGAAGGGTGGGAGATCACGCTGAAGGACGGGGCGAAGCAGATCGGGATCATCACGAGTGAGACGGATGCGGAGCTGACGCTGCGGGCGGTGGGGGGGATCGACAGCAAGATCACCAAGGGGACGATAGCGACGCGGCAGAAGATGGAAAAAAGTCTGATGCCTGAGGGGCTGCACGCGGCCTTCAGCGAGCAGGAACTGGTGGACCTGGTGGAGTACCTGGCGGTGCAGAGGAAGAAGTAGCCGCGTCCTTTTTTTCACCATGCCTGACCAATTGAAACTGCATCTCGTCGTTCTGGCGTGGGGACTGACGGCGGTGCTGGGGAAGCTGATCGGGGTGCCGGCGGCGGAGGTGGTGATGTGGCGGACGTTTCTGGCGACGGGGGGGCTGGTGGTGGTGGCGCTGGCGATGGGGGTGACGGTGCGGCCGGGCTGGCGGGAGGCGGCGAAGCTGACGGGCACGGGAATAGTGCTGGGGCTGCACTGGGTGCTTTTTTTCACAGCGGCGAAGGTGGCGAATGTGTCGATCTGCCTGGTGGGGGCGCCGACGATGCTGCTGTGGGGCACGCTGCTGGAGCGGCTGCTGCTGGGGGGGAGGCGGATCAAGCACTATGAGCTGGTGCTGGGGCTGATCATGATCCTGGCGGTGTGGATCGTGTACCGGGGGGAGATCTCGTACTCGTGGGGGCTGACGATTTCGCTGGCGTCGGCGGTGGTGGCGTCACTCTTCGGGGTGATCAACGGGGAGCTGATCAAGAAGCACCACCCGGTAACGATAACGGTCTACGAAATGGGCGGGGCGTGCCTGGTTTCCGGACTGGGCCTGTGGGGAATGACGGCGGCGGGGTGGGAGGTGTATGCGTGGCCGGGGCTGCGGGACTGGGGGCTGATCCTGATCTTGGCGCTGGTGTGCACGGTGGCGGCGTACGCGGTGTATGTGGAGCTGCTGCGGCGGCTGTCGGTCTTCGCGATCAATCTGGCGAACAACATGGAGCCGGTGTACGGGATTCTACTGGCGACGCTGGTGTTTGGCCGGGCGGAGAAGATGACGCCGGGTTTTTACGCCGGGACGGGGGTGATCCTGGCGGCGGTGCTGGTGCACCCGATGCTGGTGCGGCGCTATGAGTCGGTGGGGGGGGCGTCGCCGTCGTCACCCTCGTCGCCGTCGTCGAGTTCGCGTTCGTCGAGGCCGGGCGGCAGTGCGGAGTGAAAATCGGGAGCGGCGTAGAAGGCGGGGAAGCGCTTCATGAGGTCGGCCTGGACGGGATCTTCGGAGCTGAGGACGGTGAGGCCGATGGGGGAGGGGGCGTCGCCGAGGCCGGAGACGACGAGGGAGAAGTCGTGCATGACGGGGGCGGGGTCACCATCCACGAGGAGGCCGATGACGTAGCCGCCGGGGCCGGTGGGCAGACGGCCTGGGGTCGGGGTGGGCTGCTCCTGGAAGATCCAGGCGGCGCGGACGTTCTCCTGGCCGGTGAGGAAACGGAAGACGGGCTGAACGAGGCCGGTGGGGTACTCGGCGGGATCCACAAGAGAGACGCGCCCGGCGTGGAGGGGGGCGGGGGCTCCGGGCTTGAGCAGGGAGCCGTCGGCCAGGCTGCGGACGGTTTTCAGGTCGAGGAAGATCTCGCCGGTGGAGCAGCCTGGATTGATGACGACTCCGTATTTCTGCCCGGCCAGGCTGGCGAAAAGGACGGTGCCGGGGATGAGGGCCATGCAGCTGGGCTGGCGGTTGGCGCCGAGTTTGTCGAGGGACTCGAGGGCGCGCTTCTCCGAGGTGAAGAGGGGCACCTGGAGGCCGCGCTCGGGATGCTGCCAGACGAGGAACTGAAATCCGGAGCCCTGGCGGATCTCGACGAGGCCTTCCATTTCCGGGTGGTAGGGCATGAGGGCGGCCAGCTCGGAGGCGACGAGCTGCTTAAAAAGGCCCGGGAGCCCCTCCGGGCCGCGTGCGGCGGCCATGAAGGCTTGCTCGAGTGGATTGAGTGGTTCGTCGCGGTGCATGGGTAGTGGTGGACTGGCATACTGTGGCGAGGCGGGAGGGTTGTGCTGTTGAAATATTCGGGAGCACTTTGGGTGCCGGGGGGGAGCGTGCCAGGCTCTGCTCTTGAAAAACCATGGAGCCTGGGCGAGGGGGAGGGGGATGAATGATGAAGCACGGCAGGTGTGGCAGGCGGCCTACCAGGTGACGTACCAGTCGATGACTCTGGCGCTGGACGGTGCGGGGTCCGCCGGGGCGGTGCTGGAGGCTGCCGGGATGGCGCAGGGGCAGCTGGATGAGGCGCTGGGGGAGACGACGCGGCTGCTGGGGGCGGAGCTGGGGTGCGGTGCGGGGTGCTCGTTTTGCTGCTGGCTGCGGATCGATGTGCGGGCGCACGAGGTCTTTCTGCTGGTGCGGGAGCTGCGGCGGACGCGGACGGAGGCGGAGCTGGAGGCGCTGCGGGTGGCGGCGGTGGCGCGGGTGCAGGCGGGAAAGGGCGCGAGCGCCTGCCCGCTGCTGGCGGAGGGGCGGTGCAGTGTGTACGGGCAGCGGCCGGCGGCGTGCCGGCGGCACCATTCCAGATCCACCGCGGCGTGTGAGGTGGTGTGGAAAGGCGGGGAGCTGGAGGAGGGGACGGACTACGAATTTCTCTCCGAGATGGGCCGGTTCACCGCAAATGGCACGCACAACGCGCTGCTGGCGGCGGGATTTGACGGTTTTTCCTATGATCTGGACGCTGCGCTGGCGGAGGCGCTGGCGGACCCGGTGTGCGAGGTGCGCTGGTTCGCAAGGCTGAAGGCGTTCTCCCGCGCGGCGGAGTCTGCGGTGCCGGAGGGTTTTTCCCAGGCGGAGGAGGTGGCGCGGCTGCGGGCGGCGCTGGTGGGGAAACGAAATTAGAGGGTTAGAGGGTTGGAGGATTGGAGGGGTAGATGGGGTGGGGATTTGTGTATACGGAGGGGGCGAAATGGGGTAAAGGAGGGGTGGGTCATCGGGCTTCGGAAAATAATCGCCTGAGATCGCTCTTTTTTGCCAGAGTGCTGGGGAAGCTGCGATGGGCAAGTTGAAGCGCGGTGACCACGCCGGCGCGAATTGTCTCCTCGAACCAACCAAACCCATGAAAAAACCATTCACATCCCTCAGCGTCTTTTCCCGCCACGGCCGGGCGGCGCTCACTCTGGCCACTCTGCTGGCCCCTGCGGCCACGCTGGTGGCGCAAATCTCCGCCGGCGCGACGTTCCGCCAGCAACCCCTCAGCCGCGCGGTCTGCCCGGGCGGGACAGCCACTTTTCACGTGGAGCTGGACGGAGCCTACGACACCCTGATGTGGCTGCACGACGGCCAGGTGGTCGAGGGGGAAACGAGCAAAACGCTGGTGCTGCCGAATGTGGATCCGGCGACGGCTGCGGGCGAGTACACGTGCGTGGCAGGCCTGCCGACGGGCGGGGCGGTTTCCTCGCAGGCGGCGCAGCTGCTCTTCACGAGCAGCCAGGGGCCGTACCAGATCACGCGTTCTGCGGGGCCGAACCCGTGGTGCCCGTACTGCCCGCCGCCGATCATCGATCCGCTGGACCACATCGTGCCCGGCACGACGACGGTGGTGCACCTGGGCAGTGCGGAGTCGGCCATCGCGTGGCTGGACCCGAACTGTGTGCCGGTGCTGGATGCGTCTCCGCTGCCGGAGGACTTCCGGGTGGTGGCCACCGGGTTCATCGGCGACGTGAAGCAGGAGCTGGGCGAGCTGCAGATCAAGCGGGACGGGGTCGGACTGCCGTGGACGATGTATGGCTGGTTTGATTTTCTGGGCATCCCCCGGTCTGCGAGCACGCAGCATGTGGTGATCCTGGCGGGCACGCAGGTGCTGGTGGATGCGCCGCAGGACCCGCACTCGCCGGTGACGACGCCGTATTTCCCGGAGGGTCTGGGCAAGCTGGGGGGGCGCACGGAGTGTTACAGGAGCCAGTGGCGCCAGCTGCGTCCGGTGACGTTCAAAGGCAAAACGTACATGTGCGACCAGGTGCAGTTCCTGGCGGAGGCACCGGCGGGGTTCCCGCGCGTCAGTTCGAAAAATGAGCTGCAGATCAAGCGCACGATGGTGACGCCGACGATGGCGGGAGCGGCGGGGCTGTTTGTCTCCGAGGTTTCCGGAGAGAGCTACGAGTGCGTGACGGCGGCGGGGTCGTTTTCCTCGGTCATTTTCCGCGATGACGGCACGGCGGGTGATGTGGTGAAATACGGGCTGCTGGGTGAATACAATCCGGCACTGGGCCGGTCGGTCATCAGCACCCTGACTGCGCCGGGCTGGGACATGTCGCCGCCGATGAAGATTCGCAAGGTGGACACGAACGGGGTGGTGACGACCTCATTTTCCTGGGGTGTGACCCCGCCAGCGCCCGGGGTGGTGCCGCCGAACTTCTGGACCGAAGTGGTGTCCGCGCCTGCGCTGGCGACTGAGGGTCGTGTGCGCTTCAGCACGCCCGAGGTGGCGATGGGGCCGGGCGGGAGAAATCCGGAGCTGAGCCTGCGTGTGCGCGGGCAGACGAACATCGTGCATCCGCCCGGAACGCCGCCCGGTGTGCAGGACCCGGTGGTGTGCGAGATGCACCAGGTGTGGAGCCCGCCGTCCGGCACGACCCCCGCGCGGGTGCGGCTGACGTGCACGATGCCGGGAAATGATTTCACCCTCCAGCTGTGGAATGGCGAGACCCTGGTGATGGCCTACCCGTGTGCGGGCAGCCCGGTGCTCAACCTGCCGGACTGGCTGAAGGACATTAAACTCAGCGCGAGCCCGCTGTACTCGGAGCCCATAAACGCGGGCGTCATGCCGGCGATCAGGGGCCAATTCGCTGCGCCTACGCCGATCAGCGTCAACTTTGGCAGCGGGCCCATCCTGGTGCAGTGCGACCGGATCGTGTTTCTGGGCGAGAACCCACCCGCTCCGGCGGCCCCGGGGCCGGCGGTGCTGAGCTTCACCAGCATGGCGCTGGGTGGCGGTGGTGGATCGGGCAAGGTTTCGATGCAGGACTTGCATTTCACGGCGCACCGGGCGGTGGCGCTCGGGGAGGTCTTTGTCTCCGTGCCGGTGCGGACCCCTGGCCTGCTGCTGGGCAGGAGAAACGGGCCGTTTATCGACACGGGCACGGTCTTTGACCCCTACGGACCCCAACCTTATGCGCTGGGTGTGGTGCCTACGACGAATGGCGTGGCGATCAAGGAGAAGGGGACTGGAGCGGAGAAGAACCGCACCATTCCCATTCCGATCCCGCCTCCGGTCACGGCTGAGGGGGCGGCTGCGGCGCTGGACATGGCGGCGGTGGAGGACCACCGGATTCCCAATGTGGCGGGTGCGGTGGTGAACAGCCTGGTCAGGACGCCGAAAAAGTTTTTCAGAACCAACCCACCGGATTATCGGTTGAGCAATCCGGACAGCGTGGTCATCCCGGCTTCGGTCGACACGGCCACTGGCGCCCCCGCCTGCCGGACGACGCTGGCCTTCGATGAATGCGACGCCTGGAGTTTCGCGCTGGACCCGCTGATGGAAGAGGAGGGCCACTCGCCTCCGGCTGGCGCCACCATGAAGGTGACGGCCTATGGCACGGTGGATTTCCTGAACGGCCTGCCTCCGGAGCAGGGGGTGAATCTCGGCTCGCTCACCGGAGTGTGCGGCACGGCGGACGCCCTGAGCGGGGATCAACCCATCACGCTGACTCCGGATTTCACCCCGCTCGGCCGGGCGGACCACCGGATTAAAATCAAGCACAATGGATTCACCGTCCTCGACGTGAGCGGGCGCACCGGAGTGGCCTGCACGCTGAGCCGCATCCCCGGGCGCTGGGGCAAGCTGGGCGGGACGACCGAGTGCTTCACCACCACGGATGACATTCCATTCCTCGTGACGGTGCCAAATGTGGGCGGCATCCCCGCCGGCGTCACCGTTCAGGGAGACGCGGTCGAGATCATCGTCAGCGGCGGGCCTGGTGGCGGACCACACGTCCTCGCGAAGACGCAGGTCGTCTGCTCCGCCACGCAGTGTGACGGGCTGGGGGTTTCCGCGCAGAACATCGTTTCTCCGCGCGATCAAGTCTCCGGGCTGTCCACGGGACGAAGGATGCGCTCTGCGGTGGTGGCTACGGGCGACGCGCAGGTGAGTGTGCAGCTGGGGAATGTTGACGAGGACTGTGATAGCAGGGCGGATGATGTGGACAGCCGCGCCTCGGCGGATGATTTGCTGCCGGACCTGCTGCCGGACCTCTTCCCTGAGGCTAGAATCCAGAACACCAAAACCAAGAGCAACAATACGAACGAGCGTGTGGCGTTCCATGCGGACTGCCCTGCGGGCAGCGGGTTCACCATTGATGCGCAGGATGCGCTGGGCGGCCAGTTCAGCCTGGGCCGCCAGGCGGTGGGTGGCGTGGACTGCGGAGAACGGGCGAGGGTCGAGGCCATTTTCCGGCC
>JANOAS010000202.1:0-43719 GCA_031411255.1 bacterium | reverse complement strand
CCCAGTAAAATTTCGCGAAGCGCGCGGTCCTCGGCTTGGAAAAAGTGGCCTTCGGCGGGTGGGGCATGGCGGCCAGAGGCACGCCACTCCCAGTAAAATTTCGCGAAGCGCGCTTTCCTTGGCCTGGAAAAGGTGGCCTTCGGCGGGTGGAGGGTGGCGGCTGGGGGTGTGGGACTCCCAGTCGGGGGTACGCGGGTTTTGTGATGGAAGGTCTTGAAGGAAGGTGGTGCGGGGGATTTGGGGTGGGGGTGGTTTTGGGATTTTTGGGGCTGGAATGATGGAAAATGAGGCGGTTTGGAGATTGGAAGAGGATGTTTGGAGATTGGGATCTGCTGTTTGGAGCAGATGAAAGGCTGTTTGGAGATGCTAATCTGCCGTCGAGAGAAGAGAAGATGCCGTTTGGAGATTCAAAGAGGCCATTTGGAGATTCCGACCTGCTATTTGGAGAAGATGAGAGGCTGTTTGGAGATTCGGATCAGCCGTTTGGAGAAGACGAGACGCTGTTTGGATCCTCTGATCTGCCGTTTTGGGATGATGCGGGCTTGAATTTTTTGAGGGAGCGGGGATGGTGGCGGGGCACGCGTCGGCTGCGGGGGCAGGGACGGGTGGGAATATCACGAATGACGACGATGACGGATGGGACCTCTGGATTTCCAAAAAGGGTGGCTGTGGCCGGGAAGGCGGCGGCGGGGGCGGGGCGCGGGGTGGCGCGGCGGGAGGAGATGGGGTGGTGCCTGGGGCATGAGGTGCGGTGGAGAATCCTGGAGGAACTATCGAAGGGGGGACCGCTGATGGTGGTGGAGCTGGCGGGGGCGCTGGGGGTGGAGCAAAATATGGTGTCGAAACACATCCGCGTGCTGCTGGAGGCGGGGATGGTGGTTCGCGGGCAGGCGGGGATGTATTTGATACCGGCGGGGTTTTTGGCGGGGGAGGGCGGGGCGGCTTCGGGGGAGCGGGTGGTGGACTATGGGGCGGTGGTGCTTCGGTTTGGTTCGGGGAATTGCTAATTGTTTATTGTTGATTGCTAATTTTGTAAGGCACTGGCGAGGGGGGAGCCCCGGGTGGGGGGAGGATTGATGAGGGCGTCTTTGGAGCATTACACGAAGTCTGCTTCTGAACCGCCCCAAAAGGCATCGGCTGCATCAATTCAACTTCGGCTACAGCAGCAGTTTGGGATGGACACAAATCTGGTGGTGTATTACGATTCAGACGTGAGTGTCCGCTACAATCAGCTTGATGCAACGGATCCGAATCCCTGCGTATCTGGGACGACCAAACCTCCGCACAGGCGTTCACGGTGGGTGTTTGGAGATGGGGGGGCGGGGAATCTGCCAACACCTCCGCCGCGACAACCGGTGGGCGCGGAGACTGTGAAGCATTGGGTGGATTCGCTCCATGCCAAGCGATCCGGGCGGGGAAATTTGGCTTCTATGCCCAACCGCTTCCAGAGCACCGTGGTCGAGGAATGTTCAAAGAACCCAGCAGAATCCTTTTTCAACCATGCCGACGCTACCTAAATTCATGAACTTCAATGAAGGATTTTGTCAAAAATTTTATCCAGAGCCCTTTCAGTGACCCCTTTCCGAGATGAAAAGCATCCACAAATCACACGCTGCGGCCACCTCGTTTGCAGCCCTTCTCATCGTCACCTTTCTCCTTTTTTCCCTGTTTCGTCCACAACCGCCTGCGGGTAATCCGACATCGAAGATTTCCCGCGTCGTCGCGGAGAGCGACCTGGTGAAAGATTCATTCCACGGAGCAGCAACACCGGGCATCGGATCGAAACGGGACTACAATGTCGTTGCATCGGATGGCATCCAACAGGGGATCAACCCCCGGCACAACCTGAGGCTGGAGGTGGGGAAGGATGGCACGGTCGGCGTCGGTTCACCAGGGGGCAGATGGCATGTAGCAATCCGGATGACCGCGGCGGAACCGGGCAGGATCAAGACGGCGGGCAGTGAAGTCCTTATCGGACGAGGTGATATGACCGAGCGTCTGCGGAACGGGCCGGACGGGATCGAGCACTCGGTTGTCGTCGAATCGCCGCCTTCGCAACGTGATGGCTTCGCCCTCGATCTGCTGGTGGAGACGGATCTGCGCGCGATTCCGGATGACGATGGAAGAGGGGTTCGATTCATCGACGGAGAGAGCTTGGAAGTCCTGCGCTACGACAAGCTCCTTGTCGTGGACGCTGCCGGGAAAACCCTGCCATCGCGGATGCGGGTCTCCCGAGGGTCGGACTTGCGGCCATCGCGAATCGCGTTTGAGGTCGATGACCGGGAAGCGACATATCCGGTTCTGGTGGACCCGACATTCAGCACGACCGAGCTTGCCGACCTTTCGTTCGTGTCCGGAGGTTCATTCACGTCGGAGGCGCCCGCCGAGCTTAACGGAACCGTGTTCTTCAGCGCGGACGACGGAATCCACGGGTTCGAACTATGGAAGTCGGACGGCACCGCCGCCGGAACCTCGCTGGTCATGGACATCAACGCGGGAAAGGCGAATTCCTATCCCCACGATTTTGTCGTCTCCGGCAACTACGTTTTCTTCGCCGCCGACAACGGGCAATCGGGCAGGGAGTTGTGGCGGACCGATGGCACCGGGGCGGGCACGATCCTCCTGAAAGACATCCTCGAGGGGGCCGCAGGAAGCAATCCGAGTAGCCTCGCCGCCCTCGGCGGGGCCTGTCTCTTCGCGGCGTACGAACTTGATGCAGGGACGGAGCTGTGGAAAAGCGATGGAACGCCCGGCGGCACCGTGAGGGTGAAGGACATTTTCCCTGGTTCCAACAGTTCCAATCCCGACGAGCTCACGGCCATCGGATCCAAGGTCTTCTTCGGCGCCGAGGGAGACTCCGCGACCGGCCACGAACTCTGGTCCACCGACGGCACCAGCGGGGGAACGGCGTTGGTGAAGGACATCTACGTGGGTTCTGATAGTTCAAACCCTACGGATTTGTTCGATTTTAACGGAACCGCGTATTTCGCGGCGGAGACCGGGGACGAGGGCATTGAACTCCATAAGTCCAACGGCACGGAGAGCGGCACGGTGCTGGTCAAGGACATCAATCCCACGGATTTCGATTCCTCCCCCAAGGGCTTTGTGGTGGCGGGGGGCATCCTGTTTTTCAGCGCCTACGACGACATCAATGATCGGCGGCTCTGGAAAACGGACGGAACCGCGCTGGGCACCGTGCCGGTGAAGAACGTCGAGCCGGCGCTTCCCATGATGGAATTCGGCGGGCTCCTGTATTTCTTCGGCGACGATGGGGGGACATCCGCAAGCGAGTTGTGGAGGAGCAACGGGACATCAGGCGGGACAATGCTCTTCAAGGAGACCTATCCGGAAGCGGGCACCAGCGGCGCCGGTTTCCTCTTGGGGAAACTGGGAGGCAAGCTACTGTTTGCAGCGCGCGATCCCATCTTCGGCGAGGAACTCTGGGGCACCAACGGAACCCCGGCCGGCACGGCGTTGATCCGCGACATTCGGGTTGGCTACAACGGATCGTCGCTCCGTGCCTTCGTCCCGCTCGGAAGCTCGGCGTTTTTCGTGGCAGACGATGGTGTGGCGGGGCTGGAACCTTGGATCACGGATGGAACCGCGGGCGGGACACAGCTTGTCTTCGATGTGAATTCCGCTCCCGGATCGGTCATCCCGGTGGTGCTGGACGGCGTTGCCTATTTCGCCGCTGGATCCACGGCAACCGGAGTGGAGCTCTGGAAGACCGACGGGACGCCAGGGGGAACCGGGCTGGTCACGGACATTCTCCCGGGGCCGGGGAGCTCGAACCCGCTCGGCCTAACGGTGAGCGGCGGGGAGATCTACTTCGCGGCCCGCGACGGGATGACAGGAGTCGAGCTTTGGCGGCACGTGCCGGGAACAGGGGCAACGGAACGGTTGGGCGACATCCATCCGGGTGGGGGAAGCTCGCTCTCTGACGGGCTGTCATTTCTCGTGAAAGCGGGGAATTACCGTTTTTTTCCTGCGGACGACGGCACCTCGGGAATGGAACTGTGCCGGACGGACGGAACACAGGGCGGCACATTTCGTCTTCAGGACACTTGGCTCGGATCGCGGAGTTCCAACCCCTCGTATCCGCTGGCGGTTGGGAATATCCTCTATTTCGTGGCGCGGAACGCCACTGAGGGCGGGGAGCTGCGCCGCTCGGACGGGACGATCGCCGGAACCTACATCGTCAAAGACCTGTTTCCCGGCGCATCGGGCAACGCCTACTTCCCTACGGAGCTGAACGGCACTGTCTTTTTCAGTTCCGAAGGGAGCGGGATCGGCCAGGAGCTTTGGAAAACGGATGGAACTGCAGGCGGAACTGTGCTGGTCAAGGACATCCGCCCCGGCAGCGGATCCTCGTTTCCCTTGTCGCTGACGCCCTTGAACGGCGTTCTCTATTTCAGGGCGGACGATGGATCCTCGGGCCTGGAACTGTGGCGCAGCGATGGCACGGCGCTTGGAACCACGATGGTCAAGAATCTGAATCCATCCGGCTCCGCTGCGATTCAATCCCTTGTGCGCTCCGGGAATCACCTTCTGTTTTTCGCCACCGAGGGCTCGACCGGTCGCGAGCCCTACGGAAGCGACGGAACATCAGCGAACACCGTGCGCCTTGCGGACATCAAGCCCTCCGGCGACTCGGTTAGCTCGGTCGCGACCTTCTCCCTCTCGCCAACCAAGGCGTTCTTCATGGCGGACGACGGCGGTGGAAGCCAGGTCTGGGTCACCGACGGGACGCCAGGCGGGACGAGCCCCGCTTTCCCCGGGAAGATCACAAACCTGGTGGCTGGGTTCCTCTTGCCAACCGCATCCACCGTCTATGCCATCCGCAATACATCGGGTGCCTTGGAATTGGTGGGAGGCACGTATGATCCCCCTGGTGACATCGAGATCATCACCGGGCTCGGCTTGCGGGGCGGGGCGTATACCGCCCTTGGCTCCAGCGTGGTTTATTACACGGTCACCGAGGGGCCGGACGGCAAGGCTCGCACCACGCTCCGCATCACGAGCCCCGGAGGAACCCCACCCGCCGGCTCCTTCGCCCCTGCGCTCGCTATCGCACTCAATGCCGCCGGGGACCGGGTGGAACTGCGTTTCGGAGTGGACATTGACGTGCCCTACGTCCTCGAGAAATCCTCCGGTCTTGCCATGGGGGGATGGTCCGTCGTCACGACCTACGCCGGAGCGAAACTTGGCGTCGCCCAAGTCGTTACCGAGCCGCTTCAACCCAATCCTCCAAGGCGGATGTTCTATCGGCTCCGGCGAACAGACGGGTGACAACTCGGGCGGCATCACGAAGGTGTTTGGAACATCAGCCGGTTGTCATTCCTGGCCTCCGGTGCGAACAGCCAGCCGTTGTTGACGAAATAGACTTCCGCCTTGAGTTGCGGCGTTTTTTGTAACCATGTCACCAATCCACCCAACCCGAGTTCGTCAGTTTGTTGCAATTTTCGGCTATTTTGAGCCAGCCCCCTTGTCCATTCGTGGTTTCGTCGGAGAGGCCGGTTGGAATGCAGCGTGGTCGGCTGGTGCGTCTGGGCTTCATGGGGTTCGGTGGAAAGGGTGGTTTTGGTTGGTCTCAAGTGAAGAAGCTTGTGCTGGCGCGGGATGAGGCAACCCGTTCCGGGTAGCGTGACACGGGGAGGGAACCAGGGGTAGCCTCGTGCCTCGGCAACCCCTGGCTATTGGGAGCAACGCCTTTGGCGTAGGAGGAGGGTGGGGTGGCTGCTGGATTTCTTGGGGGAGCCTTGGGGCTGGCCCGGGGCTGGTGGGGAGCAGAGGGGAGGGGGGGACGGGAAGCGGGGATGGGCGAAGGGGGATGGGCGAAGCGGAACCACACTGGGAGTGGCGTGCCTCCGGCCGCCATGCTTGCATTTCGCGAAGCGCACTTTCCTCAGCCTGGAAAAAGTGGCCTTTGACGGGTGGGGCATGGCGGCTGCGGGCAAGGGAGCGTCGGGCGGGGGCGTTGGACGGCGCGTTGGGCGGGGGTGCCACGGAAGCTCAGCCCTGTGCTGCGCCGTTTCACCCCGGATGGCGTCGTACCGATGAGCAGCGTGCCGTGGAGCTTCCGCCAATCGCGACGGACGCAGCTTCGACACCCTCCGGGGTCGCCTTGATTCGCGTGGCAGACGAGGCGTCTCCGCTGGCGCTGTGACGTCTCGCTAATGGCTGCGATCCCTCCGGGATCGGAGGCGGGGCCTCAACTGGCCGCGTTGGGTGAGGGACAGCCGCGCTTCTACGGCGAGGCGGCAATTGATTCAGGGAAAGCGTCGCTTTGCGAAAAGACGATGGCCGGCGGGACGCCAGCGCTCCCGGGACGGGGCACGCCGCTGTGGTATTTCCTGGGGTGCCCAGCCGAACGGACCCTGGGTTCCTGAGCCCGTCGGTATGGTGTGGGCGGCCGTGAGAAACCGAGACGCCGGAAGGAGTCGGAGAGCAAAAAGGACTGCACCGCCGAGGCGAGCTGAAATCAAAACAAACGCCAGTCTTTTATGAAGGTGCGAATCAAGGACTGATCGGGCCGCAAAATGAGGATGGCCTCTCTGCGATGAATTGTCTCAGACGTGGGAATTCTCCACGCAGCGGGCTCCTCCAGGACCAGGAGAGTTCCTCTCCCCGCTATGCTGATCGTCTTGACGGTTTCGCGCAACAGGCTTGGCCTTATTTAAATAGAATTTCGAGGTTCGGATGCGGGGCAAGGTGGGACGGGTGGTTGTGGAATGTAGTGCGTTTTTGTTTAAGTGGCTGCGCCATGGAAAAAGGACGGGTCACTTAGGGCTGGGGGACCGGTGCAGCGGCGCGCCAGGTGCGGAAGCAGAGGAGGAAGCCGGGGGCGAAATCCTGCGGGCGGCGGGCGGACCAGGCTTCGATTTCCTCCGGGGAGAACCAGGCGACGGTCTCGACCTCGCTGGCGGGCCAGCGGGCGGGGCCGTCGTGGCGGACGAGGTGGAGTTCGACAAATTCCCAGCCGGTTTCCTGGCAGGGGCTGAGCTTGAGCAGGCGCTGGGGCGGCTCCTTCAGTTTTGTCAGGCCGACTTCCTCGCCCAGCTCGCGAATGGCCGAGGTGGCGTAGTCCTCCCCGCTGTCGAGGTGGCCGGAGGCGCTGGAGTCCCACTTTTCCGGGCAGGTGTCCTTCAGGTGGGAGCGTTTCTGGAGCAGGAGGTCGCCGCGCCGGTTGATGACAAAGACATGGACGGCGCGGTGCTTGAGCTTCTGTGCATGGACCTCCCGGCGCGTCGCCTGGCCGGTGACCTGGTCGTCGTCGTCCACCACGTCGAAGATTTCCGCCTGGCACTGGGCCTTGTCCTTGAGCGGGTGCGGATCGTAGTGGTTGCAGAGGTCGACCCAGGTGGGGATGGACATTTCCTCCGCCCTCACGGTGGCGGGCACGCCGAGGGCGGTGGTGAGGGCCTCCCACGAGACGGGTGAAGCGGGGAGCAAATTCTTGAGCTGCTTTCGCCGCTGGGTGAAGCCCAGTTTCACCAGGCGGCTGTAGAGGACTTCGTCAAAAACCGGAAGTGAGGCGCGCAGCCGGGGCGTGAGGGCGATGACGGCGGAGTCCACCGTCGGGCGCGGGTGGAAGACCTGCGGGCCGACGATTTTCAGGATCTCCGCGTGCCAGCGGGACTGGACGCGCACGGTAAGCTGGCCGTAGTCCTTCGTGCGAGGCTCTGCGGCGATGCGGTCGCACACCTCCTTTTGCAGCATAAAGACAGCACGCGTGACGGGCGAGGGATTCTCCAGCCAGTGGGCGAGAATGTGGGTGCCTGCGGAGTAGGGCAGGTTCCCGTAGACACGGAGCGGGCCGTGTTTGAAAAAGGGGCGAAGGTCCGTCTCCATGGCATCGCCCTCGATGACGGTGATGTCGTCACGACCGGCCCAGAGTTCGCGCTGGAGGGCGGCCAGTCGGGGGTCTTTTTCGATGAGGATGAGCGGGCAGCCGAGGGCGGCCAGGTGCCTGGTCACAGCGCCGGCGCCGGGGCCGATCTCGACAAGGGTGTCGCCGGGCTCGGCCCGCAGGGTGTCGGCCATCCATCGGGCGAGGTTGTCATCGGTGAGGAAATTTTGCCCGAGCGCCTTGCTGGGCTCCACGCCGATGCGGGCGAGGGTGCTGACGGTGGGTGAAACGGGGCGGCTGGTCATGAGTGGGCGGGCGGAAATGGGGGAACTACGCGGAAAATGACCGCGCGGCAACTGAAGGCGGATGGATTTCCTCCTTGCCGTCGGGGCACATCCGGGCACATTCCGCGCCGATGCAAGTTCTTACCGTTGGTACCGTCGCCCTTGATTCCGTGAAAACGCCCGAAGCCTTCCGAGCCGACCAGCTCGGGGGATCGGCCTCCTATGCCGCGCTCAGCGCCAGCTATTTCGCCCCGGTTTTCATGGCCAGCATCGTCGGCCGGGATTTCCCGCAGAAGTACATGGACCTCTTCAAAAGCCGCGGCATCAATACGGACAGCATCCAGGTGGTGGAGGGCGGAACGTTCCGCTGGAGCGGCGAATACTTTGACGACATGAACACCCGGGAGACGCGCGAGGTGGCGGTGAACGTGCTGGAGCAGTACAAGCCGACGCTGACCCCCGAGGCGGCGGCGGCGGAAATCGTCCTCCTGGCGAACTGCAGCCCGGACAACCAGCTGGACACGCTGAAGCTGATGAAGGCTCCGGCCTTTGTGGTGAGCGACTCGATGGACCTCTGGATCAGCATCGCCCGGGAGCGGCTGCTGGACGTGCTGAAGGCGACGGACCTCTTCGTCATCAATGACGGCGAGGCGAAGCAGTTCATGGAGACGAAGAACACCATCACGGCCGGCCACCGCCTGCTGCAGCTGGGGCCGAAGCACGTGGTGATCAAAAAAGGCGAGCACGGTGCGCTCCTCTTCGGGCCAAACGGCCAGTTTTTCTCCGCCGGGGCCTACCCGCTGCACGAGGTGCACGACCCGACGGGTGCCGGGGACAGCTTTGCCGGCGGCATCGCGGGCTACCTGGCCAGCCTGGGCAAACGGGAGTTCGTCTTTGCCGATCTGGCGCGCTCCATCATCCACGGCACGGTGATGGCGAGTTACAACTGCGAGTCGTTCAGCACGGACAAGCTCCAGGCGCTGACGCAGGAGGAGATCGACAGCCGCTTTGCCGAGTTCCGGCAGTTCAGCTCGTTCTGAAACCTCTCCGGAAGGGCGGGGAATCAGTTGCCCTCGTCACAGATTGGATGTTTTTTAACTGATGATCCGCCTTCCTCGATTTCTCCTCGTCCTCCCGCTCGTCCTGGCCTGGGGCTGCCGTCATGCTGACCAGGCGGGGCCTGAAACGGCGCCCACGGGGCCATCTGTTTTGAGCGAGCCGGCGATGAAGGCTGCGCTGGGGGGAAGGGTGTCGTTTGTGCAGCACATCAAGCCGGTGCTGCAGTCGCGCTGTTTCTCCTGCCATGATGGCAGGGCGATGCCGGGTCTCTTCAGCATGGCCACGCGCGATTCTATTTTTCAGCCGGGGGCGCGCGGGGTGCGGATCGTGCCCGGGCATCCGGACAAGAGCCTGCTCTTCCTGAACCCGCAGGGCACGCACAAGTCCGTCCAGGTGATGCCTCCCGTGGGCAACCGGCTGACGAAGGGAGAGCTGAAGCTGCTGGGCCGGTGGATCGAGCAGGGCGCCGAATGGCCCAAAGGGCCTGAGGGAAATTTGAGGCGGGCTCATTGAGAGGGGCAGGCGGACACGGCCATGCGGGTCGTGTTTCGTGGCAGGCGCAGGGCTGGGACGGGTTTTACACTGCCTTAACAAAATGGGGCCGGTGACGACACACTCTCTTTACGGAGGGGGGCGAGGATTGGGGGAAAGCACGACAGCGGCACGGGCCGGGTGGTGCGAAAACCAAAAAACCCCAATCAGTCATGAAAACAAAAGAAGTGTGTGTGCGGACGGCCGGCGAGGTGGCGGTGCGTCCAGTCGGAAACAGCACCATCTGTGTGGGCGCGCTGGCGGCGGCGCTGGCGGTGGTGACGCTGGCGGCCGTGGCGGGCCCGCGGCAGGGTGGAGGAAAGAGGCCGGCGAACCGGGCGGCGCTGCATGCGCTGCGGCCGCAACAGGGAGCGCCGCTGCCTCCGCCGGGGGCACCGCCGCAGTTCGGCGATCCGCTGCCGGGGCTGACGGCGGCGGAGCTGGAGGCCTTCGCGGACGGGCGGGAGGAGTTCATGAATGTGGAGTCTCCGGAAGGCGGACTGGGCCCGATTTTTAACAACACGTCGTGCGTGGCGTGTCACGCGACTCCGGCAACGGGGGGGAGCAGCACGATCGTGGTGACGCGGTTTGGCCGGCACATGGCATCGGGTTTTGATGCGCTGCCGACGCTGGGAGGATCCCTGCTGCAGGACTTCGCGATTGACCCGGCGGCGCAGGAGCGGGTGCCGGCGGAGGCGAATGTGAGGGCGCACCGGCAGTCGACGCCGCTCTTTGGCCTGGGGCTGATCGAGGCGATCCCTGACCAGGACATCGTGCGAAATGCGCTGGCGCGGAAACCGGACGGGGTGAGGGGGCGCCTGCACATGGTGCAGGATGTGACGACGGAGGCGATGCGGGTGGGCCGCTTCGGCTGGAAGGCGCAGCAGGCAACGCTGCTGGCGTTCTCCGGGGATGCGTACCTGAATGAAATGGGGGTGACGAGCCGGTTTTTCCCGGAGGAGAATGCACCGAACGGGAATGCGGCGCTGCTGGCGCGGTATGACGCGACGGAGGATCCCGAGGACACGGTGGACCCGGCGACGGGGAAGAGTGACATCGACCACGCGGCGGACTTCATGCGGCTGCTGGCTCCGCCGCCGCGGGTGGCGCTGAGTGCGCCGGCGCAGGCGGGGGCGCGACGCTTCACGGACCTGGGGTGTGCGGTGTGCCATGTGCCGTCCTTCCGCAGCGGGCCGTCGGCGGTGGCGGCTCTGAGCGGAAAACCGGTGATGCTGTACTCTGACCTGCTGCTGCATGACATGGGGGCGCTGGGCGACGGGATCGTGCAGGGGCAGGCAAGGGAGCGGGACATGAAGACGGCGCCGCTCTGGGGCCTGGCGGCAAGCGGGCCGTACCTGCACGACGGCCGTGCGGCGACGGTGGAGGAGGCAGTGACGGCCCACGATGGCGAGGGGGCGCCGGCGCGGGAGAGGTTCAAAAAACTGACTCCGGCGCAGCGGGGTGAGCTGGTGGCGTTTTTGAAGTCGCTGTGAGTCGCGGAGCCGCTGCCGCCTGACCGGGCGGTGGCGGCTCTATGCTTTGGTAAGGCGGCGGCGGAGGCTGAGCCAGAGGAGGGCGGAGGCCCCGCCGATGAAGAGGAGGAGGACGACGAAGTTTGCCATGAGGGTTTGGACGGGCTCTCCGAGGTAGCGCTTTTCGAGACCGAAGAAGACGTTGGGGGCGACCTTGTGAACGCTGCTGACGCGCTCGTTGTTGGCGTCCTCGTAGAGGTCCCAGATTTTCTGGTTGATGTAGATCTCGGTGGCGGTGACGCCCTCTTCGCCGGGCTTGATGTCGAAGGCGGGGGCGTCGACGTCGAAGGTGCCCGCGCGGATGCTTTCGACGACGCGGTCGAGGGTTCGCTTGAGGGCCTGAGGATTGCGGGCCTTGAGGCCGTTGACGAGGGTGAGGGCGTCCTTGGCATCGCGCAGGCTCTCGGCCTGGTTGGGAGTGAGCCTGGCTGGCGGGGGCGGGGCTTCCTTGATGATGCGCTGGATTTCTGAATCGAGGAAGGTGGAGGCGCTGGTGATGGGATTGAGCCTGGCGTGGCTGATGACGAGGGCCTCGTAGGACCAGCGGAGGGGCATGGCCTCGCAGATGGCGGGGACGGAGAGTTTGTTCGGGGCCTCGGGCGGCTTGCCATCCTCGCCTTTGCTCCAACGGCGGGTGTTGTAAAGGAGGTCGAGGTTTCTGTTCATCTCCTCGTATTTGATGAGGGCTCCGCCGAGGATGATCTGCGGAATGAGGATGAGGGGAATGAGGTTGGTGGCGGTCTTGGATTCGTTGACGATGCTGGAGATGAAGAGGCCGAAGAGGACGCCTGTCATGGAGGTGAGGAACATCCAGAGGAGGTCGTGGAAAAACATGTCGCGCACCTCGAGGATGGTGTTGCCGATGATGAGGTAGACGGCGCACTGGATGAGGGCGAAGAAGCCGAGGGAGACGGCCTTGGAGACGAGGTAGTAAAGGCTGCGGAGCTTGTGGTTGCGCTCACGCTCGAGGAGGACGCGGTCGCGGACGACGTCGTCTGCGCTGTTCGTCAGGCCGAGGAACATGGCGACGACCAGAGTGAGGAAGAGCCAGGTGGGAAAGTGGAACGAGACGGCGAAGTTGTAGACGATGTTTTTGCCGGGGTAGCGCAGAACGGTGGCGATGAGGACGGCGAGGATGGGCGCCTCGAAGAGGGTGGTGACGAGATTGGTGCGGTGGCGGAGCTTTGAGAGGAAGGCGCGGCGGAGGAGGGCGGCAAACTGGTTGAACTCGTCCTTGAGGTGGCGCTTGGCCGGCTGGGCGGCGCGGGAGGGGCCGGCGGCGGACTCGGCGCTCTGGCCCTCGGCGGGGCGGAGGGAGGTCTCGCGCATTTCGCGCAGGACGAGGTGGGTCTGGAAGCGGTCGCGCCAGTAGCTGGGGCTGAAGCGGCGTGCGGGGGCGAGGCGGCCGCGCTCGTCCTCGGCGTAGATGACGTCACCGCTGAGGTCGCGCAGGGGGCTTTCGAGGACGTCGAAGAGGAACTCGGGCGGGAGGGCGCCGGCGGGGCCGTGGTCTGCGGCGGCACCAGGGTGGTCGAGGCGGACCATTTCCTCCTCCGCGGCCTGGCGGAAGTAGGCGAGCATCTCGTCCGGCTTTCCGAAAAAGGCGGGGCGCCCGCCCTTGTCGAGGAGGAGCGCCTTGCTGAACATGTGGAAGAGCCGGGTGCTGGGCTGGTGGATGCTGACGAAGACGATCTTGTTGTGGGCCAGTCCGCGGATGATTTCCAAGACGTGCTCGGAGTCCTTCGACGAAAGGCCGGAGGTGGGCTCGTCGAAGAGGAAGACGTCGGCCATGGAGATCATGTCCAGGCCGATGTTGAGCCGCTTGCGCTCGCCACCGGAGAGGGTTTTTTCCTCCGGGGTGCCGGCGCGGCGGCGGCGGGCGGCGTCGAGGCCGAGTTCGAGGAGCTTGGCATCGACGCGGCGGCGGCGGTCCTCAGTGCTGAGCTGGGGGCTGCGGATGGCGGCGGAGAGGTCGAGGTTTTGCTCGACGGTGAGGAGGGGATCGAAGGCGTCCTCGTGCGGGATGTAGGCGATGAGCGGGCGCAGCGAGTTGAGGTTTTCGTAAAGCTGGAGGTCGTTGAGGCGGATGTCGCCCTCATTTGGCCGGAGGTGGCCGGCGAGGATGCGCATGAAGGTGCTCTTTCCGCAGCCGCTGGGGCCCATGACGCAGATGAGTTCGCCGCGGCGGGCGGAGATGGTGAGGCCGTCGAGGGCGGAGTCCCGCCGGTCAAAGCGGTGGCTGAGGTTTTTGATTTCGAGCCGGCTGATGATGTTCCGCTCCTCCTCGATGACGCGGTCGCCAAAGTGGCAGCGCAGGCAGACGCCCTCGCCGAGGTCGAGGGTGGCGCCGTCGTGGATGCGGGTTTTTTCCTTGATGGCCTGGCGGCCGAGGAAGACGGGGCGGTCGCCTTTGAGGACTTCGAGGAGGCCGGTTTTTGACTCGTAGTCGCAGGTGATGCGCAGGAGCAGCTCGCCGCGGGCGCTGGCGGAGAGGAGGATGTCCCCCGGCCTGAGGAGGGCGGCGCTGGTGGAAATGAGATAGTCTGACTTGCTGGGGTTGAGCGAGAAGCGGCCGCCCATCTCGCGGGCACGGCGGCGGAGTTCGTTCAGGGTGATCTCGGTCTCATTGGGAAAGGTGATCTTGTCATGCAGGCCGACGCGCAGTTTTTCCCCCGTGCGGAGGAGGCTGCCGCGGACGCGGGCGCTGCAGGCCTTGAGGGCGAGGACTTCGACGCCGAGGCCGAACTTGATCTGGAAGGCGCTGGCGCGGGAGCGTGTCTTTTCGACGTAGGGGGCGTCGTCGTCGTCGAGGGCGAGGAAGAGCTGGGTGGAGGAGACGCCTTTTTTGGCATTGAGCCAGGCGGTGAAGTCCTGGTGGTCGAGGACGACCTCGCCGAGGAGGACGCGCTGTCCGGCGTAGAGGCGGCTGAGTTCGCCCTGGCGGACCTGGCGGCCGCGGGCGATGACGGGGAGGGGCCCGGTGTTTTTCAGGAGGATGAGGCTGCCGAAGCGGAAAACGGTGAGCGTCTGTCCATCGTAAAGGGTGTCGAGGATGAGGTCGGCAGGGGGACGGCTGGAGAGGGAGAGGGACTCAAGCGGCTGGGCGGGGGCCCCGGAGCCGGCCTCGGAGCTGGTGTCGCCCTCGACGGCATTGAGCTGGTAGACGATGCCGACGGCCTCGGAGGCGACGCCGAGGCTGGTCATGAAAAGGTAGTACTGCTTGAGCAGCTGGGCCGGCATGCGGGCCCGGCTGATGAGGACGTAGAGCTGGATGCCGAGGAGGATTTTTTCCTCGACGTCCAGCTTGCCGGAGAGGGAGGCGGCGATCTCGCCGAGGTTCTGGGTTTCGCTGAGGGCGCGCTGGTAGACGGCCTGCAGCTCGGGGCTCCAGGCCTCGGGGTAGTCGTAGCGGAGGAAGCCGAGGGAGGAGTCGATGTCGGCCTCGATGACTTCGCCATCGACATTGCTGAAGCCGGCGAAGACGCGGATCAGGAGGGGAAGGAGGTTGGCCGAGCCGCGGCGGCGGCGGGCGGGGGTGAAAAACTTGGCGAGGCCGCGGGGCGCGGGGAAGAGACCGCGCTCCAGCATGGGTGAGGGGCTGGTGGATCGGGAGGGGGCTGGACGCTGGTCGCCGGTGGAGTCTGGCACGCGGAAGAGGTAGACGGGAATGGACGCGGGGCAAACGGTCAATGCCCGCCGAATAAATGCCGGAAGGTGAGATAAACTCCGGCGGCGATGCCGATGTAGAAAAGCAGGCAGAGGATGGGGATGCCGATGATGAAGGCGAGCAGGGTGCGGCCCTGGAGGGTGCCGGGGGGATTTGGGTGGCCCTTGAGGTGGTGTTGGAGCAGCTCGTTGTTGCGCTGGTTCGACCGGAACCAGATGGAGAGCACGCTGCCGGCGAAGGGGATCATGTCCAGCAGGCTGTTGATGCCGAGATTTCCGACCATGCGGGCGAGGAGGCGGACGGGGAGTCGCTTCTGGGCCCCCTCCGCAATGATGACTGAGCCCACGACGCTGGAGAGGATGCCGCCGACGCCGGGGATGAGGCTGAGGATGGAATCGAGTCCAAAGCGGGTGCCTAGGCCGGGGATTTTGAAGAGATTGTCCAGGAGGTGGGCGAGGACGGCTGAGATGGAATGCGGATGACTGCGGGGGGCCTTGCGCGCCGGGTCGGGGGCCCCGGGCGGGATGATTTCGTCAGCGTCGATGGCGGGGGGATCGGCAGGCACGGGGAGGAAAATCAGGCGGGTTTCCACTCAAAGGTGATGAGCTGCTCTGTCTCGGGATGCAGGCTCTGGTGCACGGGGCAACCACGAGCGGCGGCCTCGAGGAAGGCGCGCTCCCGGTGGTCGGCAGGGAGCGGGATGACGCAGTGAACGACGATTCTGGCTACGCGCCGGGGCGGGGTGGTGGACATGTGTTTCTCTGCGGTGGCGGTGGCGCCGGTGATGTCCACGCCCTTCCGCGTGCCGGCGATGCCGATGGTGGTCAGGATGCAGGTGGCCAGGCTGGTGGCGAGGAGGTCGGTGGGCGAGAAGGATTCGCCCTTGCCCATGTTGTCGACGGGGGCGTCGGTGGCGAGGGAGGTGCCGCTGGGGCCGTGGGTGGCGACGCAGCGGAGCTGGCCCTGGTAATCGATGGAGAAGGTAACCATTGGGGAATGCGGGGGTTGGGATTTCGGAATGCGGAATGCGGATTTCGGAAATTGCTAATTGGGGATTGTTGATTGCTAAATGCTAATTGCGGAGGTGCCGGGGGGCGCTCGGGGTGATTGGGGGCTAATAACTAATAACTAATAACTAATAACTAATAACTGATAACTGATAACTGATAACTAATAACCGATACACCCCTCCTCAATCCGTCTTCTTCTTCGCAAGGACGATGCGGAAGCCGATTTCCGGGGTGCGGATGTGGGGGAGCTGGGCGTTGCGGGCGGAGGAGAAGAGTTCCTCTTTTTCGGCGACGTTCCATGCGCCGCCGCGGACGACGCCGTGGCGGCCGAGGCTGCTGGTGGAGCCGGGGTCGTAGTCGTCGGAGACCCACTCGCTGACGTTTCCGGCAAGGTCGTGGAGGCCGTAGTCCTTGCTGGGGTCGTCGGTGCCGACCTCGGTGGTGAAGGGCGCTCCATCATCGGTGGCCAGGAGTTTTTTGAGTTTGGCGACTTTGGCGGACTGGTCGGCGAAGTTGCCGCTTCCCTTTGGCGGGGGCCAGACGAGTTCTCCCCAGGGGAAAACGTTTTTGATGCGGCAGTTGCGCTCGCGCGGGGTGGCGCCCCGTTCGGCTTTCAGGCCGACGGCGAGGCTCCACTCCACATCGGTGGGCAGCCGGTATTCGAGGTTCGGGGGCAGGAGGCCCTCCTTGCGCTCCTTTTCGGTGAGCCACTCGCAGAACTGCCTGGCGTCGTCCCGGTTGACGTTCACCACGGGGTGCTCCGGAGTCTGGGGGAAGTCCGCCTGGTGCTGGGATTCGCGCTTGGTGTCGGCCACAAAGGCCTCGTAGTCGCGCAGCCGTGTCTCCCAGTAGCAGAACTGGACGCCTGCTTCCGGCACGGGGTTGAAAAACTGGCCGAGGCTGTTCTGCCACCCGCGATCCAGGGTGGCGAGTTTGCTCAGGCTGAGGGTTTTCGTGAGGACGTTGGGCTTGCCGGTGGTGAGTTTCTTGGAAATCTTTGCGTCGTCGTAACCGGCGAATTTCAGCACGAACTCGGCCTGGCCGGCGGCGCGGTGGGTGAGGCTGAGGGGGGTCTCCCCGATCTTTTTGCCGTTCTCCCACACTTCGGCTTTGGGCGGGTCGGACTCGATCCTGACGTCGGCAAACTCCAGCCGGTTGACGACCAGGCGGAAGGCGAGGCTCTCCACGGTGGAGTCACTGGTGCTGCTGCTGGGGCTGATGCCCTCGGTGACTTTTTCAAAGTGGTAGGAAAGATCCGCATCGATGAAGCCTTTTTCCCGGTCCTGCTTTTCGACCCGGGCGCGGAAGGCCTCTGCATCCTCGTGGGGCACGTAGACGATGGTGATGGGCGCGCTCTTGGCGGGCTTCCAGCTGAGGGGTTCGCCCTCGATGAGCTGGCCGAACTCGGCGAGGGTCGTCGGAGTGACGGCCACGTGCTCGCGGTCCCGGGGCTCGAATTTCATGCCGAGGCTGTTGATCCATTTCTCGCCCCGGATGGGAGGGTTCCAGTAGTCGAGCTTGACCTCGACGGACTTGTTCTGCCCCGGATCGAGGGTGACTTTTTCCTTCTTTTCGCGGTGGCGCGGGGTTTTGAGGGTGAGTTCGATTTCTCCGGCGGTGAGGTTTTTCAGTTCGCACGGGGTGGTGCCCTGCTTGACGGCGTTGAGGAACACCTCTGCGCCTGGGGGCGTGCTGGTGACTTGGAGGTTGGCCTTGGCGGGCACCTGCGGGCCGGATTTCACGGGGGTGGTTGACCCGGTGGAGGGGGGGGTGTTTGGCGGAGTGGCCGGGGTGCCGTTCTGGCTGCCGTTGTTGGCGAGATTGCTGCCGGAGACTGTGCGCTGGGGATCAGGCTTGGGGTTTTTCTTTGCCTGAAAGATGCCAAAAGCCAGAAGGGCGAGGGGAATGAGGACGCGCTTGCGACGGAAGAGGCTTTTTTTCTTCTGCCCGGCCCGGACGAGGCGCAGGTCCGCAGCCATGTCGGCGGCGGTGCGGTAGCGCTGCCTTGACTGCGGGGAGCAGGCCTTGCAGACGACTTCGTTGAGAGCGCGCCATTTTTTCCTGTCGCCGAAGCGGCTGAGGTCTGAGGGCAGTTCGGGAAACTCGAGGCGGTCCTTGCCGGTGGTCAGCTCGTAAATGACCATGCCGAGGCTGTAGATGTCCGCCTGGGGGGAGCCGGGGCCCTCGGGCGGGACGAAACCCTCCGTGCCGACGAAGGTGCGCTGGCCGTAGGCAGCGACGAGGCCGATGTCGGCCAGCTGGGCGATGCCGTCGATGAAGATGACGTTCGACGGCTTGACGTCGCGGTGCAGGAGGCCGTGCTCGTGGAGGTGGGCGAGGGCGCTGGCGAGGAGAATGCTGTTGTCGATGATGGCATCGAGCGGCTGGCCGTCGGGACAGGCCTTGTCCGTGGTGAGGGTGCGCGGCTCGTAATCGACCGGGTTGATCTTCCTGCCATTGTGGCGGTCGTCCGCCAGCTCCATGACGCAGTAGTAAAAGCCGCCCTCCTCGTTTCGCCCGACGTGCAGGATGTCGATGAGGCCGGGGTGGCTGCGGGAGATGGGCTCGAAGCTGCGGATGCCCTCGAACTCGCGCTCAAAGGTGCGCTCGAGTTCAAAATCCTCGCGGCGGACCACTTTCACCGCACGCAGGGCCCCGGTGACGGCGCGCGCCATCCAGACCTCGCCATACGAACCACGACCGATGCAGCGGAGCATCTGGTGGTCCGGAATGCGAGGGGCCTCGGTCGGGCGGCTGTTAGCGGAGGCTGTTTTCAATGGACGTGATCTCCTGTTTCAAGAGCCCCCCGACCCGGTGCTTGGCGAGGTAGACCTGGGCCACGCTGACGCCGAGTTCGTTCATGGTTTTCCGGACGCCCCAGTCCTTGACCACGTAGCAGTCGAATATCTGAAACTGCTTCGGAGTGACCTGGGACTTCACCCGCGCGATGGCCTTGTCGACGATGTGCTTTTTCCACTCGATGTCCCAGACGCGCTCGAGGTGGTTGCCCTCGGTGTCCTCGAACTGGTCCATGGTGGCGGTGGAGCGCTCGTCGTCCATGTCCTTGCGCATGGCGGTGTCCTTGGCCCGGCGGCGGAACTGATCGTTGATGCGCCAGCGGGTCTGCTGCATGAGCCAGCTCTTGAAGGAGCCCTGCTTGGGATCATACTGGCCCTTCTGGGTCTGCTTGGCCACGACGACGATGACCTCCTGCACGGCGTCGAACGCCTCCTCGGACCTCAGGCCGGCCTTCAGGGCCACGGAATAAATGAGGCGCCAGTAGGTGCGGTAGAATTCATCCCACGACTTTTGATCCTCCCAGTTTCCCAGCCTCTCGATGAGGCTTTTGCGGGTTTTCTGGTAGGCTGACAAAAGTTTCGCGTCATCGAGCGAGCTGGCTGTGAAATCCTCCTCCGCCATGGTCAACGGGCACGTATAACATGGAGGGTCAAAATGGCGAGGACGGAGATGCAGGGAATTTTGGGATTTCTGCGGGGCGCGAAAAAGCCGGCTGCGGATGGGGCGGCGGCCCGACACCTGATCACCGGCCCCCCTTCCAGAGCCTCACTTCACCTTCCACTGCTCGTCGAAGAAGCCGGCTTTGACGACTTTGCCCGCAGCGGCGGCGGTGGGTGGGGAGGAGAGGTCGAGGAGAGCCCAGTCGGGGAGTTTGGGGTTTTGGAGGGAGTTGGTTTTGTCGTGGGCTTCGCGGAAGGTGGGGCCGCTGTTGATGACGACGTAGCGGCCGGGAATGAGGGGATTCGGGTGGATCATGACGGGCAGTGAGGAACCGGTGAAGCCGCCGGCGCCGGGCAGGGGAGGGAGGAGGGGGAAGATTTTGGCGATGAGGGAATTTGATTTCACGTCGCCCCAGAGGACGAGGGAGAAGGATTTCACGTCGTCCTGGGTGACCTCGGTGTCCTTTATCATGCGCAGGGTACCGCGGAAGACCTCGCGCCAGCGCTTCTGGAAATGGGCCAGCTCTGACTGGACCCAGGCTTCGACCGCAGGGTCGGCGCAGGTGCCGGAGGGGGTGACGACGAGGAAGGGCGTCATGAAGGCGTCATCAATGGGGCCCTGGAGGCCGGGGCGCTTGCGGAGGGTGCCCGGAGCGGCGGCGACGGTGGCGGCCCATTTGCCGGAGGCGTCGCGGGTGTAGCCGACGGCGGAGGGGGGGAGCTTCTGGCCGTCCAGGGTGACGGCGGTGGCCTTGGTGGTGATGTTGAGCGCGGTGACGTTTTTGGTGGCCAGGGTGACGACGCCGGCTTTCAGGCCGCCATCGACACGGGCGTCCTGCCAGTGTTCGCCCAAGCCGAGGACGTCGAGCCACTTCATGGTGTGGTAGCGCAGGGTGCGGGTCTGGAAATGGATGTCTTCGGCGGGCAGCGGAGCCTTGGCGAGGGAGGCGTCGATGAACTGCTGCACTTCCTTCAGGCCCTCGGGGCTGTACTTGTGTCCCATTTGTTTGCCGATGACGCGTTTCAGTTCATAGCCCTCTTTTTTCAGCTCCTCCTCCATGATGTCGGCGGAGGCTTTCTGAGGGTCGATCTCGCCGCTGTAGGCGATGAGGGGGACGTTAAAGAAATTCCGGCAATAATCCGGCACATCGTACGCGCCCCAGAGAGTGACTTCCCAAGGGGGGAGGGCGGCGGGATCCGCCTTCTGGTAGCGCCGGACGTCGACGAACCCGGCCCCGGCATGAACGACGGCCCAGCGTTCCGTGTAGTGGGCGCCGATGTGCCAGGCCCCGGCGCCGCCCATGCTGAAACCCATGAGGGCGATCTTGTTCCGGTCGACAGGATAGTGGGAGCAGGCGTGTTCGACGGCTTCGAGGACGTCGATTTCACCGGCGGATTTAAACCCGAGGCAGTGGCGGCCGAAGGGGTGAATGATGATGGCGTCCTGTGACTGGAACTGGCCTTTTCCCTTCAGGCGGCCGGCCATGAAATGCATGTCCGTGTCAGTGTCTCCACGGCCATGGAGCCAGACGTAAAGCGGAACCTTTTTTGTGCCGGTGGCCGAGGCCGGGACCTCGACGCCGTAGGGCTGGACCGAGCCGTCGATGGCGGAGCGGAAGCCCCGCACGGTGGAGCCGGTGGAGGTGGTCCAGGGGGACTTTTTCGTCTTGAGGGCGGCGAGGCGCTTTTCGCCTTCATCGAGCAGCGTGGCGGCCTTTTTTTCATCACCGGGCTTAAAGAACTCGCCATTCACGAGGGCGAGATCGACCGCCTTGGCGAAGACTTCGACATCCGGGGCAAGGTCGCCGGCGGGGATGGCGGTGCGGAGGGCGTTGACGCGCTGGCGGAGGGGATCTGCCAGTTCCGCAGACAGGGCGGGGGCCTGAGGAGGGAGGGTGCGCGGGATGGGGGGCGCCTCCGCCTTCAACGAAGCCGGGAACCCGGCGAAGGCGAGGGTGGCGACGAGTACATGCGCGGGGAGGCGGGAAAACGGAAGGAGGGTGGCTGGGCAATTCATCGCGTCCAGCAAACCAGTGACGGAAGGCTCCTGCAAGCAGGGAAACACCGGCAGCGGTGGGGAGGTTTTCCCCGCCGCCGCCGGGCCGGGAAATCAGGAGCCGAGCTGGATCTCGTGGGCGGAGACGATGTTGGGCATCCGGCGGATCTCCGCCATGACGGCCTCGGCCGGGGCGGTGTCGAGGGTGAGGGCGACGAGGGCGGTGCCGTCCTTGGTATCGCGGCTGAGGGACATGTTCGCGATGTTCACACCGTGGCGGCCGAGGAGGGTGCCGTAGGCGCCGACCATGCCGGGCATGTCCTTGTTCTCCAGCAGCAGGAGGCAGCCCTCGGGGACGACCTCGATGCGGCGGTTGTTGATCTTCACCAGGCGCGGCTCCCGGCCAAAGAAGGTGCCGGAGACGGAAACGCGGTCCTTTTCCCCGCCGACGCTGATCTCGATGAGGTCGGCATACTCGACCGGTCCGGGCAGGCGGCTTTCGGTAAAGCGCAGGCCGCGGCTTTCGGCGACGCTGGGGGAGTTGAGGAAATTGACGGTTTCCGACCCGCGGGAGAGGTAGCCCTTGAGCGCAGCGCGGGAAATGAGGGCGGTGTCGCGCCCGCCGATGTTGCCGGAATAATTGATCCGGAGGGCCTCCGGCTGGGCGGGGGCGATCTGGCTGATGATTTTCCCGAGTGTCTCGGCAAAGGCGAGGTAGGGCCCGACTTCCTCCATCGTCTTGGGGTCGATGTTGGGCATGTTCACTGCGTTGACGACGGCTCCGCTGAGGAGGAAGTCGCGCAGGGTGTGGGCGATCTCGATGCCGACGTTTTCCTGGGCCTCGCTCGTGCTGGCGCCGAGGTGCGGGGTGAGGACGACGTTGCTGAACTTGAAGAGCGGGTGGTCCGCTGCGGGGGGCTCGGTCTCGTAAACGTCGAAGGCGGCTCCGGCGACGTGGCCGCTTTCGAGGGCGGCGACGAGGGCTGTTTCCTCGACGAGGCCGCCGCGGGCGCAGTTGATGATGCGGACGCCCTTTTTGCACTTGGCCAGGCTGGTGGCGTTGAGCATGTATTTGGTGTCCTTGGTCATCGGCATGTGGAGCGTGATGAAGTCGGCATCCGCGATGGCCTCCTCAACCGTGGGGCGAAGCTCGACCTGCAGGCTCTGGGCGCGCTGGGCGCTGAGGAAGGGATCGTAGGCGACGACCTTCATGCCGAAGGCGATGGCGCGTTTCGCGTACTCGCTGCCGATGCGGCCCATGCCGAGGATGGCGAGGGTCTTTCCGAAGATCTCGGTTCCTTCAAATTTCTTGCGCTCCCATTTTCCGCTGATCATGCTGGCGTGGGCCTGCGGGATCTGCCGTGCCATGGAAACCATGAGGGTGAAGGCGTGTTCGGCGGTGGAAATGGTGTTGCCGCCGGGCGTGTTCATGACAACGACGCCGGCCTTGGTGGCGGCGGGGATGTCGATGTTGTCCACGCCGACGCCGGCCCGGCCGATGGCCTTGAGTTTGGTCGCCTTTTCCATGACGGCGGCGGTGATCTTCGTCTGGCTGCGGACGATAATGCCTTCATAATCATGAGCGGAGGAGAGCAGGTCAGCCTCTTTGATGCCGATCTGCACAACAACGTCAAGGCGAGTGTCCGCCTTGAGTTCCTCGATGCCGATGTCCGAAATGGGGTCGGCGATAAGAATCTTTGGTTTAGCCATGCGGGACTTTAGGAATGACGGGGCTGCTGTCAAAGGGATTGGCAGGAGGAGCGGTGCGGAAGATGGGGGGACTCAACCGCGAATGGACGCGAATCGACGCGAATGGAGGAGGTTACGGGGGAAAGGCTCCGGCTGAAGCCGCGGGGCTTTTTGGACGGCTGTGCCGGGCGCAGCGGCGGGCGTCGAGTCGTGTTTTTGGTGAACGGAGTGTGAACGTTCATTTTCGGTTAATGAGATGATTATGAAATGACTGCAATGTAGAACAAAGGGGATGGCGGGGCCTGCCGCCGGGGTTTATAGAAGTGGCAGGAAAGGTGAATCATGAACGCGAAAAAAATACTGCCGGTTGTTGGTGTTCCGCACTGGGTGAGGCTGTTTTTGGCGAAACGACGGAGAAATTTTCTCCCGTCCGGAGGTGTGCTGGCGATGGCAGCGGCGGTTGGGCTTTTTTCCCCGCAGTATGCCCGTGCTGGCAACGGCCAGTGGACGCTGACGGGGTGGAACAACTTGGGGATGCACTGCATGGATGACGACTACTCGGTCTTTTCCATCCTGCCGCCGTTCAACACGGTGAACGCGCAACTGATGGACCAGACGGGGAAGCTGGTGGTGGATCCGGCGGCAGCGGGGATCACGATGACGTATGAGGCGGTGGCGGATCCGGATGGATCGATCAACAGCACGTCTGCCGGGAAGACGAATTTCTATGAGCATGCGGCGGCGACGTTCGGCGCGGCACTGCCGGTGGACGGAGGGCTGGCGGGAAATGCGATGCCGGGGCCGGGGAACACGCCGCAGCGGCTGAGCTGGGCGGCGGCGATGAAGTGGTTCGATGCGACGGGCATCCCCATCACGCCGATGGACGACGCCGGGAGGAAAAATCCGTATCCGCTGATGCGGCTGGTGGCGAAGAGTGCGGCGGGAGCGGTGCTGGCGCGGGCGGAGGTGGTGCTGCCGGTGTCTGATGAAATGGACTGCCGTGCTTGCCATGCCTCGACGGCGGGGCCGGCGGCGAGGCCTGCGGCGGGGTGGGTGAATGATCCGTCGGGCAAGCGCGACTTCCGGCTGAACATCCTGCGGCTGCACGACGAGCGGAGCGCCCAGTCCGCGTTGTTTGCGGCGGCGCTGGCGGCGAACGGATTTCCGGCGGCGGGTCTCTACGACAGTGTGGTGAACCATGCGACGCCGGTGCTGTGCGCGAAGTGCCACGCCTCCGAGGCGCTGGGCACGGGCGGGCACCCAGGGGTGGCTTCGCTGACGAGGTCGATGCATGCGAAACATGCGCAGGTGATCAATCCTACGAACAATCTGCCCCTGGATTCCTCGGCCAGCCGGAACTCATGCTACCAGTGCCACCCGGGCTCTGCGACGCGGTGCCTGCGCGGGGCGATGGGCAGCGCAGTGGCGGCGGACGGGACGATGGCGATGCAGTGCCAAAGCTGCCACGGCGGGATGAATGTGGTGGGGGCGGCGAACCGCACCGGGTGGCTGAACGAGCCGACGTGCCAGTCCTGCCACAGCGGAGATGCGATCAACAATGCCGGGCTGATCCGGTTTCTGGACTCCTTCGACACGCCGGGGCACATGCGCCAGCCGGTGAACACGAGGTTCGCCACGAATGCAGACAAGCCGGCGGTGGGACTGTCGCTGTACCGCTTTTCCAGCGGGCATGGAAATCTGCAGTGCTCGGCGTGCCATGGATCGACACACGCGGAGTTCCCTGCATCCCACCGGAATGACAACTTGAACAGCGTGGCGCTGCAGGGGCATGCGGGCGTGCTGTCCGACTGCACGGCGTGCCATGCGACGACGCCTCTGACGGCGAATGGCGGGCCGCACGGGATGCACTCCATCAGCACGCGCTGGACGACGGATCATGCGGATCTGGCGCGGTCTGTGGGGCTGGCGGAATGCCAGAAATGCCACGGCACGGACTACCGGGGCACTGTGCTGTCCAAGGCGCTGGGCGACCGCTCGTGGTCGACGAAATACGGGACGCTGGTGCTGAAGCGGGGGATGGAGGTGGGCTGCTACGAGTGCCACAACGGCCCGGGCAGCAGCAATGCGACCTCCCGCCAGCGTCTGGCGGTGACTGATCTGGCAAAATGGCTGGCAGCGGCGGTGCCGTCGAGTTTGCCTTTGCCCACGACAGGCACGGGGCCGAAACTCCGGGTCGTGCAGCAGCCGATGCACGGCACGGTGGGCATTTCGGGAACCACGGCGACTTATTTCCCGGAGGCCGGGTATGAAGGGCCGGACTTTTTCACGTGGCTGTCGAGTGATTCCACGGGCTACCGGGATTCACTGCCGGCGGTGGCCTCCGTGACGGTGGGGCGGCCTGCGGCAGGGACGGACACGGATGGAGACGGCTTGTCGGATGTGCTGGAGTATGCGCTCGGGCTGGATCCATCGTATCCCTCACTGACTGTGGGGCCGAGGCAGACGTTTGAACTGGTGGGCGGGCAATACTACCAGGCGCTGAGTTACCTGCGGGGCCCGATCCGCCCGCCGGATGTGACGACGGCATACGGGGTGTCTGGTGACCTGGGAACCTGGACACCGGCAACGGTGATGAGCGCGACCGGGCCGGAGTACAAGGCCCGGGACACGGTGAGCCGGAGCGCGGCGGGCAGGCGGTTTATCCGGCTGCAGGTGGTGCGGCCGGATCCGGGGGCGCCGTGAGGTGACTGATGGCGCTGACAGCTCCGATGGGGATGCTTATGGCTTGGGGAGGCGGGGCTTGGCCGTGGCACAGCCGCAGCCGCCGGAGCAGCCGGGTGGCTTTTTCCTCCTGAGCCAGGCGCGCAGGAGGAAGCCACCGGCGGTGAGGGCGACGACGGTGAGGGCGAGGAGGGTTTGGAGTTCAGAGTTCAAAGTTCAGAGTTCAAAGTTCAAAGTTCAGAGTTCAAAGTTCAGAGTTCAGAGTTCAGAGTTCGGATGGCCGAAGGAGAAAGGCAAAAGGGGACGGCTGATTTCCGAAAACTGATAGCCGATAGCCGATAGCCGATAACTGATAACTGATAACTGATAACTGATAACTGATAACCGATAACCGGTAACTGATAACCGATAACAGCCCCCCTCCCTCGCACCGTCACACGGGGCTGTCGGAGGCGGGGCTGGTGCCCAGGTTGCGGGTTTCGACCCAGCGGACGGCGTAGCGGACGAGGGCTGCGCCGTTGGGGAGTTCGAGTTTTTCGCGGATGCGGGCGCGGTGGACTTCGATGGTTTTTGGGGAAATGCCGAGGCGTCCGGCGATTTCCTGGGTGCCGAGGCCGTGGCCGAGGTGCTCGAAGACTTCGAATTCACGGTCGCTGAGCTTGGCGACGGCGCCGCCGGCTTCGGACTTGGCGGCGGCGCGGCCGGCGAAGGAGGCGAAGATCTCGGAACTCATCTTGTCACTCACGTAGAAGGTGCCGCTGAGGACGCGGCGGATGGCGGTGAGGATGGTCTCGCGGTCGGCGTCCTTCATGACGTAGCCGCGGGCTCCGGCCTTGAGGGCGCGCTCGGCGTAGAGGGCCTCGTCATGCATGGAGACGACGAGGATGGGGAGCTTGGGGATCTGGGCGAGGATGTCCTTGATGAGTTCGAGGCCGTTGCGCCCGGGCAGGGTGATGTCGACCAGAACGAGCTGGGGGCGGGTGGCGAGGATCTTGTCCAGGGCGCTGGGGGCGTCGTTGGCAGTGGCGACGACCTGGAGGTCGGGCTGGTGGTTGATGAGGTTGGCCAGGCCTTCGCGCATGAGGACGTGGTCGTCGACAATGGCGACGCGGGTCCGGGGCGGCGGCGGGGGAGCTGCGGCGGGCTCGGCTGAGGCGGCGGGAGGCGGTGCGATCGGGGCGACTTTTTTCATGGCTGTGTGGTGTCTGGCAGGGTGGGTGTGAGGGGCAGGGTCAGGGTGACAGCAGTGGTGGTACCATCGGCAGGATGGTGGTCGAAGGCAAGTGAGCCGCCGATGCTGTCGGTACGGTGGCGCATGATCTGAAGACCCATTCCGGCCTGGGGGCGGGAGGGGTCAAAGGGCAGGCCGTCATTTCCGACCGTCAGCGTTAACAGACCGCCGGAGACTCGAAGGTCAAGTGTCACCAACCCTGCACGTGCATGTTTCACAGCGTTAGAGATTCCCTCCTGGGCGATGCGGTAAATTTGGGTGGCAACGTGGTGGGAAAGGGTGGGGCAGGGGTGGTGGGATTCGAAAACGCAGGCAATCTGGAAGATTTCCTCGGCATTTCTGGCGAGTCCGCTGAGGGCGGCGGGAAGGCCCTCTGCGCCAATGGCCACGGGGGAAAGTCCGCGGGCGAGGGCGCGGCTGACGCGGACGGCGTCGCTGAGGTGGCCGGCGATGATGTCGGCCTTCCTCGCGAGGGCGGGGTCGAGGGAGCCCAGGGCAAAGCCGAGATCCTGCGTCTGCATTTTCAGGGCGGCTAGGCGCTGGCAGAGGTCGTCGTGGAGGTCGTGGCCGATGCGGCGCTGCTCGCGCTCGCTGATCTCGATGATCTCGCGCTGCAGGCGGGCGAGCTGGGCGTCGCGCTCGACGGACTGGAGGGCGCGGTGGACGACGTCGGGGACGAGGTCGAGGAAGTCGCGATCCTTGATGAGGTAGTCGATGGCACCGCGGCGCATGTACTCGACGGCGACGCGGGTGTCTGCCAGGCCGCTGATGATGACGAAGGGGACGGGATCCGGTGAGGCTGAGGCGAGGGCGTCGAGGACGCCGGCGCCGTCCATGTCCGGCAGGTGGAGGTCGAGGAGGAGGAGTGGGGTGCGGTTTTCGCGAAGCCACTCGAGGGCGGCGCTGCCACTGTGGACGCTCTGCACGGCGAATCCGGCCCCCTCCAGGCTGTCCTGCAGCAGGATGCAGGTGCCCTGGTCGTCGTCGGCGATGAGGATAGGTGAGGAAATGGGGGTCAGAAGGTTGCGGATGGAGCGGAAGGGTCAGCCGGCGGAGGCTGGAACGAGCCGTGTGACGCGGCCCTGCGGGAGGGCCTCGACGACGAAAATGCTGCCGTCCGGGTGAAAGGCGGCGGCGTGAGGGCGGTTGAAACGGCCAATGGGGCGCTCGGCGGGGCTGGCGGGTGGGGTGTCGCTGTGTCCGAAGCGGGTGATGATCTGGTCCTTTTCGTCAATGAGGACGAGGCCGCCGAGGAACTCTGCGACGAGGAGCAGGCCCTGGCGGGAATCGATGGAAGAGGGCCAGCGAAGGCCGGGAAGCTCGCCGAGGGGCTGGCCGTCAAGGGTGAGGAACTGGAGGCGTCCTGCGGCGCGGTCGCAGACGGCAAGGCGCGGTGCGCCGTGGCGGGTGTCCAGCTGCAGGCCGTGTGGCGTGCGGAACTGGCCGGGGGCGTCACCCGGACCACCGAAGGTGGAAAGCCATGCGCCGGAGTCGTCGAACCGGTGGATGAAGCCGGTGCCGTGGCCGTCGGCGAGGTGAAATCCGCCGTCCGGGGTGAAGGAAATGGAGGAGGGGCGGAACAGCTCGCCGTGGGAGTAGCGGCCGGAGGCGGCGGGGGCGGGTTTTTCCCAGACGAGGTCGCCGGTGAGGGTGAACTTGGCCAGGCCCCTGTCGGCGAGGGCGGCGAGGTAGAGGAACTCCTTTCCTCCATCCGCCTGGCGGATGGCGAGGCCGTGGCCGGCACCCTGATACTGCGGGGCGAGGGAGCGAAGGAAGCGGCCCGCAGGATCAAAGACAAAAACGGAGCCTGGCCCGCCGGTGTGGGCGATGTAGACGAGGCCCTGGCTGTCGAAGGCGACGCCGTGGGTCATGCCCCAGGAGTGGCCATCGGGCAGCGTGCCCCAGTCGTGCTGGCAGGTGAAGCGGTGGCTGCCGGCGCCGATGACAGGCGGGGCTTCACTGGATTTCTCCGCGAGGAGCCGCGCAGCCGGGGCCGCGAGGGTGGCGGAGAGGAGAAACTGGCGGCGGGTGGGCATGGCCAGGGGCGGGGAAAAAAGGGGCCTAGATCTCGACGAGCTTCGCCACGGTGGTGACGAGGCGCTCGACGTTGAAGGGCTTGGTAATGACGCCGGAGAAACCGTGTTCGCGGTGGTTTTCGAGGAGCTGGTCGTCGAGGTAGCCTGTGGTGAGGACGGCTTTCACGCCGGGGAATTCGCCGCGGAGCCGGGCGATGCACTCGCGGCCGCCCATGCCGCCGCGGACGTCGAGGTCGAGGAGGACGACGTCAAAGGGGCTGCCCATTTCACGGGCGCGGCGGTAGGCGTCGATGGCCTCCTGGCCGTCGCGGACGCAGTAGACTTCGTACTGGTGCATGACGAGCATTTTTTCCACGATGACGCGGATGCCGGCGTCGTCATCCATGCAAAGGACACGGCCCTTCGTTTCAGGAAGGGGGCGGGTCTGGGGGAGGGGCTCCGTGGGCTGGCCGGTGGCGGAGAGGGCGATCTGCGCTGCGGGCAGGATGAGGCGGACGATGGTGCCGTGGCCCGGGGCGGACTCGACCTCGATGGAGCCGCCGTGGGCGGTGAGGATGGCGAGGGCGCGGGAAAGCCCGAGCCCCTGGCGGCCCTGGCGGGTGGTGAAGTAGGGGTCGAAAACCTTGGGCAGGAGGGACTGGGTGATGCCCTCGCCCCCGTCGCGAAACTCCAGGCAGACGAAGCCGGAGTCGCCAGGCTTCAGGTGGGTGTTTTTTCCGGAAATCTGGAGCACGCCGCCCGAGGGCGTGGCCTGGTCTGCATTCTCCACGACGGCCTGAACGGCCTCGCGGAGGAGGGCCTCGTCAGCCTCGACAAGACGGAGGTCGGCATCGAAACTGAACTCTGGGGCGAGGCGGCCGCGGAGGGCGGCGAACCCGACCGAGCGGCTGAGGAAGAGGCGGAGGTCGAGGGATTTGCGCCGCGGGGTGGCCCCGGTGCGGGCGAGTTCGGAAAGGGTGCGGCCGGTTTGCTCGGCCCGCTCGCAGGCGCTGAGGGCGTTTTCGAGCAGGTCGCGCGTTTCCGGGCGGACGGCGGATTGCTTGCCGAGGAGGTCGACATTTCCCCGCACGGCGGTGAGGGCGTCATTGAGGGCCTGGGCGGCTCCGGCAGCGAGGGAGCGTGTGGCATCCAGCCGGGCGGCGCGGAGCTTGAGGTCGATTTCGCGCTGCTCCTCTGTGACGTCCTCCAGGCGGACCCACAGGGCGGCGCGCTCGGACCAGAAGCAGCGTCCCAGGCAGACCTCCAGCGTGCGCATGGTGCCGTCCGGGCGGCGGTGGGCGACCTGCTTGATGCGCAGTGGCTCGTCGCTTGAGCCCCAGCCGGCGGTGAGTTCCTCCCGACCGAGCAACCCTGGCAGGACGAGGGAGAGAAATTTGCTGCGCAGGTCGGCCACGGGCAGGCCGAGCATGACTGCGGCGGAGTCGCTGGCCTCGATGACGAGCCCGTCTCTGGCGGTGGCGACGAGCACGGCCTCCGGGGCCTGGCGGAAGACGGTTTCGAAATTTCGCGCCAGTCCGGCGCTGAGGGACGCCTTGCGCAGGCGGTCCCGGCGGTTCAGGATGTGGCGCTCGGCCACAGCCAAGCGGAGGTCCAGCAGCTGGCGGACGTTTTGTCCCATGACGAGGTCGTCCACGCCCAGGCGCAGCCACTCCTGGGGCTGGGTGGGAGGCTCGTCCAGCACCACGGCCACAACGAAAAGATGGCCGCCGTCCACGCTGCGGGGCAGGTATTTCAGGAGCTGCTGCAGCGGGGCTGTCCAGGATTCCCTGAGCTTGAAAATCAAGCAGTCAAACGACGAGCGGGCGAGAAGCCGGGCAGCCTCCTCAAAGGAGCTGCTGATGGTGACCTGGTGGCCGCGAGTGCCGGGGCCCTCCACGAGGACGTCCCGGGTGGCGGCATCGCCGTCCAGCACCAGGGTGTTGACCAGAAAAATGCCCGTGGTCTCCGTGCCCTCCACAGGGGTGACGGGACGGGGCGGCAGGGTCGAGCCCGGATCTGGAGAGGAATAGGACGTAGGTTTCACGAAATGGGTTGATCCAAACTATGGAATTTTTCAAAATTCTCCGCAAGTACAAAGATTTTTAAAGCAATGATTTTCCAGATGTGGGGAAAGGTTATCTAAGGGTGGAGGCGGATTGTTTGCGAAGCGGTTCGGTCTTTTGCATTAAATCGTTGGCTTTGAGTGCGGCGCTGCTCAGTTTTTTCCGCGCAGCAGCGAGGGTGGCCGGGGTTGAGGGCGGGTTGTTGAGGATGTCCTTGAAAACCTGGCCGACTTCGAAGACGGCGTCCGAGTAGGAGCGGACGCGGGCGTCGTAGCGGGGGCGGCGGGTTTGCTGAAGGCGGAGGCGGGCGGAGATTTTGTCGGCGGTGGCCTTGAATTGATCGCGCGGGACGTCGTCGCGGAGGTGGGTGTTGATCAGATTGGCCAGATCGTCGATGGAGGCGATGGAGGCGGCGAGGCTGAGCGTGGGCGGGAGCTGGCGGAGGGCCTCCGTGAGGAGGAGGCGGGCTGAGGCGTGGTTCGGGCAGAGGGAAATGATCTCGCGCAGAGTGGCCTGGGCCTTTGGCTGGGCGATGGCCTGCGCGTAGTCGACTCCGGGGGCGAGGATGACGCGCTGAAGCTCGGAAAACAGGATGATGGCGCGAGCCTCTTCCGGGGGGCGGGGCTGGGCGGCCAGGGCGAGGGCGTCGTCAAAAGAGTGAAGGGCAAAGAGCTGCACCCCGGCAAAGGCGCGGGAGCCGTCGAGGATGAGGATGTCCGTGGCGCCGCCGAGGCTGTTCCAGGGCAGGCCGAGGAGGGTGGCTCCGCATTTTTCCAGATCCCGGAGCCGGGAGTCCGGCCGGTCCAGCGCCTGGAGGCTGCCGTCGATGTTCAGGCCGCCGGCGCAGGCGAAGGCGGGGTCGGGTTCCCAGCCGCGCCAGAGGGCATCCGAGGCGAGGGCGGCGGGCAGGGCGGCGGCGTCCGCATCGGATTCATAAAAAGTGCGGCTGAAGCTGAGGTCGAACTGCTCCTTGTCCGGCCAGTCGGGGCGGCGGCGGGTCAGGAAATTCCTTGACTGGATGACGGCCCCTTCCAGCGGGGCGGGGGATTTCCAGAACCTGTTGAGGATTTGGAGTTTTGCTGTCTCCGCGCCGAGCCTGAGTGCGACGCGCGCATCGAGCGGGACGGCCATGGGCGCCTCCCGCCCCGGTGAACCGGCGGCGAGCAGGAGAGCCCTGACCGTGGCGGTCTGGCGCAGGCTTTTATCCGCAGCCGGAGCAGGGGCGGGGGAGGCAGGATCTGGCGCTTTGGGAGCGGGTGGCGGGGTGGCGTCGGGTTTCGGTGCGACGGAGGGCGGGATGTCCGAAAAATCGAAGAGGGGCTTGGCCATGGGCGCCGGAGTCGGCGCAGGGGGCGAGGAGGGCGCGGAATCCGCCGGGGCAGCGGGAGCCGCAGGTGCGGGCGGGGCCGGTTTTTCTTGTGCTGAGGACACGGTGAGGCATTGGCCGGCAACGGTCAGGGTGGCGAGCACGCACAGCAGTGTGGAGGGGTTCATGAGGCCTGCGGACAGGTGCACAGATACGCTCCTTCCATGCTCCCTGACAAGGGGAATGCTCGGCTGTTTTTTGCCGGCACCGGCGCGGTTGCGGGAAAATTTTTGGACGAAAGGGCAAATTCCTTGTCCCAGCCGGGTGGCGGACTGCGTTCAGAGGGGGCAAGGCACCCCAAGCCCCTCTGTGAACACCACCACTCAACCACCAAAAAACTGATTATGTACCCTCTGATCGCCCCGCTGGAAGCATCCCCTTCACTTCCCAGTCTGAAAAACCGCAGTGACTCCCTCTCGGTCTTTGACCAAGCCGCGCTCAAGAAATCTGAACGCCGGTTCCCCACAGCCGCACCGCGCAAGCGGCCCTGCGTGGTGCTGCCGCACTCCAACTCCAACTGCGCATCCGCCATGAACGTGGCCGCAGCCCTGCGCGACTCAGGTCCGGTGGAACTGCTCGCCTTGGACGGGCTGGACGCCCATGAGCGCCTGGAGCGTGCCGACCTCGTCGTCGTCTGCGCGGAGACGCCCGATCAGCTCCCGCGCATGGAGGAGTTCCTCCACCAGATGAGTGAGATGTGCGGAAAACAGCTGCCGGCCCTCGTGCTGGCCCCTTTCCTCCAGTCGGGGAGCATTGGCGTCATCAAGCGCGACGGGATTTTTTACCTGCCCTGGCCGTCGTCCAACCGGGGGGTTAGGACGTGTCTGAAGCGGTGCTTCGGAGAAGACTGGGCTGCGTAAAATTCTGCCTGGCCGGGAGAGGGACTGCTCCCGGCCGGGTGGTGGACCGTGGGAGGGGAAAGCGATTTTCCTTCCCACGGTCCTGTTTTTTGGGCATAATGCCCGGGCGTTAAAAGCCTGCTGCCGGTATTGCGCCCTCGTCCTTATGAAATCCATCACCGCCATTGCCCTCGCCACCTCCCTGCTGGCCGCCCCCTCCTCCCGGGCCGTGCTCTTCTACAGCACCCCCTCGACCACTCATAACATCTCCGCGCCCAATCCGGGGGACTATGCCGTGGGTGGGTGGAAGTACGCAGGCAGGTTTGGCGGGTTCATGGCCACGATGATCGCTCCGCAGTATTTCATCACCGCAGCCCACATCGGCACCGCCCCCACGTTTGTCCACGACACCATGTTCCACGGTGGTGCGACGGCGACCTACACTGTGGACAGTTCTTTCAATGGCGGAGTGGGCTACAAAACGCTGACCTCGTCCGACCTGCGCATCTACAAAATCACCGGCACCTTTCCCTACTCCGCCCCGCTCTACACCGGCGGCAGTGAAACAGGGAGCAATCTCATCGTGAGCGGGCGCGGCGGGCCTCGCGGGGCGGACTTCACCGTCGGCGCCACCCTCAAGGGCTGGGTGACCGGCGGGTCGGATGGCGTGGTGCGCTGGGGGACCAACGTCGTCGCCGGCACCGTGACCGCACCGGGCTATGGTGACCTGATCTATGCCGACTTCGATGCCGCTGCCGGCGGCGACGAATCCCACCTCTCCGTGGGCGACTCCGGCGGAGCGGTCTTCATCGACGACGCCGGCGTCTGGAAACTGGCGGGCATCAACTTCGGCGTGGACAACTACTTTGACGACAACGCCGACCACTCGACCTACTACAAGGCGGCCCTTTTCGACGTTGGTGGCACCTATTTCAACGACAACCCGCTGGGGGCCCCCGGTGCCTGGACACTGCTGCCCGACACCCCCACTGACCTGCCCACCGCCTTCTATTCAACACGAATCAGTAACAGGGTGGGGGACATCAACTTGATCATCGGCGTCCCCGAGCCCGGCACAGCAGCCCTGAGCGCCGTCGCCGCCCTGCTCGCCCTCCGCCGCAGGTGGAGGGTAGGGGCCGGGGCGTAGAAGCTTGAGCGATCCGAGGCAGCTCAGGCACTCCAGTGCGGTAATTTCGCGCCCCAAGGGCTGCAGGGCGGATGCAGGGGAATCGGAATTCCTATTTCAATTTGATGAAAATTACCATCAACGTTTCGTCGATTGTCCGGGCCATCGAGTATCCGAGTGTCATCGTGATCGCCGCAGTACTCCTCGCTTCGTTAGTTCGTTATCTGCAGGGATTTGGATTTGTCGGAACGTGGACCGTCGGATATCCTTTCGCTTTCGTCGTTCTCCCGATGTTGCTGGTAGTGCATCATTATAAGAGAGTGTTCTATGATCAGCCAGAGGCTTCGAGGTTCTGGAATGCGGTTGGGCTTGCTGCTTTGAGTTTAATAATAGTATATCTTCTCTCGTTCAAGGCAGCTGAATTGATGTTTCCTCCCTACAATTACGGACCTGGACCATAGCTTGGGAAAATGAGGATCAACGATGTGGATGGAAAATTATGGGGATGGTTTTCTGGCTGCAATTCCATTGTTGCCCTCAGCTTCCCTGAGATGCTCGAATCGCTTCCCGCCAGCCGGTCCTGCTTTTGGCTCCAGAAGGAAGGTCCTGACTATGGGTCCTGTTGATTTTCCGGTCACCATCAAAGAGCAGTTGCCGGGTTCGCACCGCTCGACAACGCGCACCGCTGCATGCAGGGTGATCTCCCCCATGAACAAGCCACCCCAAGTCGATGATCGACGAATGCGTCACTCCGAGGAGCCCGGTGCGGGAATCCCGCGAACCGGCCTCTGCGCCCGGGGAGGTGGGGCCACGCGCGTTCGAGGCTCAAGGGGAGGGCTTTCATGCCGCTAATAGACTCAAAAGACGACAGCGCTCCGGGCTGCCAGGGTGGCCTTCCCAATCCCTCTACGCGGGCGGCCAGGCTGTCTTTCGCTCTTGCGCTCACAGCACTTGGGGCTGGTGTGGTTTGCATCATGTGCGGTCGATGGGGCCCGGGCCTGATCCTCGTGTTCGCCGCTGTGGCTGGAGCCGTGACTGCGTGGCAGGTGCGCAGGCGCATCTGAGAGCGGAGCACGGACCGGTGGCTGTGCCGCCCCCTGAGATGACGGCGCTCCGGGGCTTGTGCCTGCCGCGAATGCAGGAATGCGGGTTCCCGGCTTGATGGCGGCTGCCCGGCGGGGAGGCAAAGAAGAATGGAATGGAGGCCGGGCCTGCCGTTGACGGCGGGGGCAAGTTGAATTCTGCTGGAGGATGCCACTTTCCGCCCTGCCGCATGGTCGTGATTTCCGGTTCCTGGATTCCCTGCTCTCGCTGGAGCCGGGGAAGCGGGGGGCCGGGGTATACCTGGTGCGGGGGGATGAGCCGTTTCTGGCGGCGCACTTTCCGGGGCAGCCGTTGATGCCGGGGGTGATCTTTATCGAGGCGGTGGCGCAACTGGCCGGGGTGGTGGCGCAGTCGGATCCGGAGGTGGCTCCGCTGGGGGACCTGCGGCTGACGGCGGTGCGCGGGGCGAAGATCACGGGCACGGTGGGGCCGGGGGCGGAGCTGGAGGTTACGGCGGAGGTGACCGGGCGTATGGGCGGGCTCGTGCAGGCGTCTGGAACGGTGACGGACCGAGGGACGGGGCAGGTGCTGCTGACGACGCAGGTGACGCTGTCGGGCACGGCGTGACGCGGCAAGCCTGAGGCCGGCGCCGGGCTGGTGGACATGGGCGTGATGCGGGTCAGCCGGAGGCAAAACCCGCACCACTTTTCCTGACACGGGATCAGCCCAGGGCGGCGACCATGGCTTCAAGCTTGGCCTGCTTTTCCTTCCAGTCGGCGAGGGTCTGGCGGGCTTTTTCGACGACGTCGGGCGGGGCCTTGCCGGCGAAGGCGGGGCTGGCGAGTTTGGCCTCGGCCTTTTCGACCTCGGCGACGATGCGGGCGATTTCCTTGCCCAGGCGGGCTTTTTCCGCAGCGACGTCGATGAGGCCCTCCAAGGGCATGAAGAGATCGCCGAGCGGGGTGACGGAAACGGGGGTGCCGCCGGGGAGGGCGGGGGCGTCGTTGACGGCGACCTCTGCGGCCTGGGCCAGGATGCGGAGGACGGCGGCGAGGGGTTCGGCACCGGGGCGCAGGGGCTTGAGGATGAATTTCACGCTGCGGCTGGAGGCGAGGTTGTACTCGGCCTTCAGGTTCCGCGCGCGCGCGGCGGCCTCGTAGACCTCTGCGGCCTGCTGGCGGGCGGCGGCGACGCGGGCGGGCTCACACGCGGCGAGCACGCCCCGGGCGGGGAGCACGGTGCTCATGAGGAACGAGCCGGCTCCGCCGAAGCCGAGGGTCTCCCAGAGTTCCTCCGTGGCGTGGGGCATGAGCGGGTGCAGGTGCATGAGGAAACCGCGGAGGACGATGTCCTGCACGGCGAGGGTGGCCGGGCTGGTGTCTCCCTTGATGGTTTCGAGATACAGGTCGCAGTAGTTGCTCCAGAAAAATTCGTAGAGCACCTGGGTGACTTTGTTGAACTCGTAGTCGGCGTAGGCGGAGTCGAGATCGACGGCCAGCTGGTCGAGCCGGGCGAGGATGTCGACGGCGAACGGGGTGAGCTGGGCGAACTGCGCGTCCCCGATGAGGGACCAGTCCCCGGACGGGGCTCCGCCCTGCATCTGGCGGAAGCGGCAGGCGTTCCAGAGCTTGTTGGCGAAGTTCCGCCCCTCCTCGATCATGGTTTCGTCGAACTTCACATCCGTGCCGGTGGGCGCGATGCGCAGGAGGCCGAAGCGCAGGCCGTCGGCTCCGTATTTGTCGATCAAATCAAGCGGGTCGGGTGAGTTGCCGAGTGACTTGGACATTTTCCGGCCCTGTTTGTCCCGGATGATGGAGGTGAAGAAGACATTTGCAAACGGGATGCGGTCCTCATACTCCAGACCGGCCATGATCATGCGGGCGACCCAGAAGAAGATGATGTCCGGCCCGGTGACGAGGTCCGAGGTGGGGTAGAACTTCGCGAGGGTGGGCGCATCCATGGTGGCGAAGGGCCAGAGCCAGGAGGAGAACCAGGTGTCGAGCACGTCGTCCTCCTGCTGCCAGCCGTCGCCGGGGGAGTCCATCTGGACGAGGATTTCCTCGTTTTCCGCGCCGCGGTTCTTATACCAGGCCGGGATGCGGTGGCCCCACCAGAGCTGGCGGGAGACGCACCAGTCCTGGATGTTTTCCAGCCAGTTGAGGTAGGTCTTGCTCCAGCGCTCGGGGCGGAATTTGATCTGGCCGCTGGCCACGGCGTCCGAAGCGCGGGCGACTTGCGGGTATTTCAGGAACCACTGGAGCGAAAGGCGCGGCTCCACGGGCACGTCGGCGCGCTCGGAGAAGCCGACGTTGTTTTCGTAGTCCTCCTCCTTCACGAGCTGGCCGAGTTCGGTCAGCTTTTCCACGGCCTTTTTCCGCGCCTCGAACCGGTCCAGCCCGGCAAACTCGGGGCCGGCCAGGTCGTTCATGGTGGCGTCGGCATTGAGGACGTCGATGACTTCCAGACTGTGCCGGAGGCCGATTTCGTAGTCCGCCTTGTCATGGGCGGGGGTGACTTTCAGCACGCCGGTGCCGAACTCGAAATCGACGTGATCGTCGCCAACGACCGGAATCGCTGCCTTCGGAAAGGGACGCCAGACGGATTTGCCGATGAGGTGCTTGTAGCGCTCGTCATTCGGGTTCACAGCCACGGCGGTGTCGCCCATGAGCGTCTCCGGCCGGGTGGTGGCTATTTCGAGAAACTGGCCGGGCGTGTCCACCAGCTCGTAGCGCATGGTGTAAAGCTTGGAGCGCTGTTTCTTCGGGATGACCTCCTCGTCGGAGAGGGCGGTCAGGGTCTTCGGGCACCAGTTGACCATGCGGCGCCCGCGGTAGATGAGCCCCTTCTGGTGCAGGTCGACGAAGACCTCCTGCACGCGGCGGGCGTAGTCCGCATCCATGGTGAAGCGCTCGCGCGACCAGTCGCAGGAGCAGCCGAGGCGCTTGAGCTGCTCGATGATGATGCCGCCGTGCTTTTCCTTCCACTCCCAGACGCGTTCGAGAAATTTTTCGCGTCCGAGGTCGCGGCGGCTGACTTTTTCCTCCTGACGGAGCTTCCGCTCGACGACGCTCTGGGTGGCGATGCCGGCGTGGTCTGTGCCGGGGAGCCAGAGGACTTCCTTCCCCTGCATGCGGGCGCGGCGGGCGAGGATGTCCTGGAGCGTGTTGTTCAGGACGTGACCGAGATGGAGCACCCCCGTGACATTCGGCGGGGGGATGACAATGCTGAACGCAGGCTTTGACGACGCGGCGTCAGCCTTAAAACAACCGTGCTCGGTCCAGCGCTGGAACCACTTGCGCTCGACGTCACCGGGAAGATATGCCTTGGGAATCTCGGTCATGGGAGGGCGAGTATGGGGGCGGTGGGCCGGTTTGTAAAGTGGTGGACGCAAAGTGGCATCGCGGCGGGGCGCAGCTGTCCGGGAGGGAAATCTCAGGGCCTCGCCTGACGGAGGTGGCGGAGGGCGAAGAGCTGGCCCTGGAGTTCCAGGGGGCCGCGGTAGACGGGGTCGTGGCCGCCCTCGATGTCGATGCAGCCGGTGAAGCCACCCTGCTGGAGGGCGGAGATGAGGTGGGCCCAGTTTGTCTCCCCCAGGCCGGGGAAGCGGTGGTGGGCGAAGCGGTGGGCGCCGAAGACGCCGTGCCGGGCGATGAGGGCGCGGTCGACTTGGGCGTCCTTGCCATGCAGGTGAAAGATTTTTCCCGTCCAGTCGCGCAGCTGGGGCAGGGGATCGATGAGCTGGCAGCGCTGGTGGGCGGGCTCCCACTGGAGGCCGAGGGCGGGGGAGGGCACGGCATTGAAGAGGAGCTGCCAGGCGTCGGGATTGTGGGCGATGTTCCGGTCGCCGCGCTCCCAGGTGCCCCCCTGCGGGCAGTTCTCCAGGGCGAGGCGCAGGCCGCGGTCCCCGGCCTCGCGGGTGAGTTCGGAAAAGACGGCGCGGAAGCGGGGGATGGAGTCCGGGATGGAGGCGCCCGTCACGCGGCCGGCGAAGCAGCAGACGAGGCTGGTGCCAAACTTGGGCGCAGCAGCCATGAGGGCGCGCAGGCCGGCGCGGATTTCCTCCCCGTGCGGGCCGGGATCCAGGGTGTTTCCATACAGGCCGAGGCAGGAGATGACCGGGGGAAGCATGCGGCCCTCTGCGGCTTCGCGGGTGGCGTCGAGGGTTTCGGCGGCGATGCGGTCGAGGTCGGTGCCTTCGAGGGTGTTCTTCCACGCGAATTGGAAGGACTCAAAGCCATGGTGGGTGAGGCGTCGGGCGAGCGCGGGCAGTTCGCCCTCCTCACCGTGCGTGAGGTCGGGCAGGAGCTGGAGGAGCGGGGCGAGGTGCTCTTGGTTGGCGCGGATGACGGTGCCGAGGCGGATCATGGGCGGGAGGGTAGCCGGGAAATGAGGGATGTCCAAGCAGGGGTGGAGTGGGCCACTTTTTGACCGGATGAGGCTTGCCCCGGGGCGGGAACTCTGGCTGGGTGGGGCCATGCAAAAGCTAAGGCGTCTTTTCTTTTCCCGGGCCGGGCTGGTGGCGGTGCTGCTGGCGGCATCGTGGGGCTGCAGCCGTGAAAAGGAGGAGCCGCCACCCGCCGGGAAGCCGGCTGGGGCGAGGAAGCTGGTGGTCGGCTATGCGCCGAACTGGGTGGATATGGAGCGGCTGGCGGACGCGGTGGAGTGGGGCCGGCTGACGCATGTGAATGTGGCCTTTGCGAATCCGGTGGATGACGAGGGAGCGATGTCGTTAGAACCAAAGTCGGCGGTGCTGGTGAAAAAAGCCCATGCGGCTGGGGCGAAGGCGCTGCTCTCCATCGGCGGCGGGTCAGCCTCCGAAGACAAGGAACTCATGGCGCGCTACGCGCTGCTGACGAGTGCAGAGAGGCGCGCCGGATTTGCCGGGCAGCTGGCGGCTCATGTGGCGGACCATGGGTTTGACGGGCTGGATGTGGATCTGGAGGGCCCCTCCGTGACCGGCGACTATGGGCCGTTCATCGAGGCGCTGGCGGCGGTGTTGAAACCCAAAGGTCGGCTGCTGACGGCTGCGGTGTCCGAGGGTTATGGAGGGAAAAAGATTCCTGACGCCGTGCTGCCGCTCTTTGATTTTCTGAACATCATGGCCTACGACGGCGCGGGCTACTGGAACCCGGAGGAACCCGGCCAGCATTCATCCATGGAAATGGCGAAGCAGGCGGTGTCGCACTGGTGCGGCCGCGGCCTGGCAAAGGAAAAGGTGGTGCTGGGAGTGCCCTTTTACGGTTACGGCTTTGGGCCGGCGTTTAAAAAACGGGACTATCCCTACAAGGACATCGTCGCCAAGTTCCCCGGAGCCGAGCTGGTGGATGAAACCGGCGACCGGATTTGGTACAACGGCATCCCGACGATCAAAGCGAAGGCGCAGCTGGTGGTGGACCAGAGGCTGGGCGGGGTGATGATCTGGTCGCTCGATTGTGATGCGGCGGGGGAGAAGTCTCTCCTGCGGGCGATTGACGAGGTGGTGCGCTGACGGCTGGCAGCCGGGTGCGACCGGAGAACCCGGACGGGCTCGCGCCCGCGAAGCCGCTGGCAGCGGTGATGTGCAACCGTTTCTGCGAAGGCCCTGAAGGCTGCCGAGTTCAAGCCAGGGGGTTCACACGCGTGCGGCACTGCGAGTGCCTGAGCCCTGCGGCAAAGAAGGAGTACGAGCGCGTGCGCAGCCTGCTCCGGGCCGGAGCCATCGTGCTCAAGCTGCCGGCCAAACCCGTCGTGGCCTGCCCGTGCTGCGGGGCGGCAATGCACTTCGTGGCCATGATCCGCCCCAGCCGCGCCCGTCCGCCGCCGTCCGCAGCGCCCGGCCCGGCAAAACCGGCCCCGGCGGAGCCATGCCTGCGTCGTGTGAATACAGCCCGCGCGCCCCACTGGCCGCCGCGAAAAAGCCGTCTGGACGCCCCGTCCGCCCCGAAATCCGGGCCGCCCGCCCGCGTCCCGCCGCATGTCCCGCTCCGCCCGCACAAAATTTGGCGCTCCACCAGTCGAATGTGCCCTGCTCCGGGGAAAAAGCTTTCCCCTCATCGCCCCAGCCCGCTCGCGCCAAGTGAGGCTCAACCCTCTCCGGCCTCCGCCGCGAATCGTTCAACCAGGATTAGCATTGGGGCCCTGCCCAAAGCTAACCTAAGTTGTTAGGTGTTTCCGGGTCATGGCATTGGATCTCATGGAATGGCAGCAATCATGGTGGCCATGCGCTCTTGCGCGTATGCGCGGGCCTTGGCGGCGGCGGCGCGAGCGGCGGGGAGGGCGCGGCCGATTTGCGTGAGGCGTGCGGCGACTTGTGCGCCGGTCGTCTGGTCAATCTCGAAAACCCAATCGTCCATTCTCAGGTCATACCACATCCGGCCTTTGCGGGTATCGGTGGGCTGGCGCAGGAGGACGGACGGCACGCCGGCGGCGATGCCCATGATTGGTGAGTGTTGTTCGAGGCTGACGATGGCGGCAGCTTGGGCATACACACTGCACGCCTCGGCGGTGAGCCAGTAGCGGTCGAGAAAGGCGACGTGCGGCTTCACGTCGTTGGGCAGCCTGTCGAAGATGAGCGTGCGAAGCAGTGGCACCTCGTAAGTCATCTCTGGCGTGAGCAGCACGCGCATCTTCGTTTCGCGCACCCATGCAGCGATGCCTTCGCGGAGTTTGGCGTGGTCCCGCTCGGCAAACTCCTCATTCACCTTGATACGCCCTGGGTTGGGCGGTGTGGACTCAGGATGAATCTCCCAATACGGCGTCCAGCGCAGGCGCGGGATCGCGCAGAGGAACGCGCCCGGCTCCATCCTGTGCTGTTTGAGGAGCGCCTTCGCTGCCGCCTCGTCGCGCAAATCAATGGCGAAGGTCGCATCGGGGCCGAAATCAATCTTCGGTCCGGCGATTCCGCTGGCCTGCACGGCACGCAGGGAATCGGTGTCGCGAAGAAAAACAAACCTCGCCCCTGCGAGCAACTCGCGCTGGTCCTTGATTTCGGCGTCCGTCATCGTGATGCCGCCGATGCCGTAGGGCTTGCCTGCCTTCTGCGCGAGCTTCAGCTCGCGCAGACCCACGAGGAGCGGGCCGGAGCCATGCAGCAAGAAGTCGCACTCCGCCAGTGACGAATCCTGCTCGGCCTTGGTCTTGGCAATCCTCAGCTTCGGGAAGCGTGCGCGCAAAATCTCTTCCACGCCGTGCCCCACGCTGCTCGGCCACAGGGTAACCTCGGCTTCGGGGCGATACTTCTCCAGCAAAGCCAACATTCCGGGGGTGTGGGCGATGTCGCCGATGTTGACGGTCTGCCATGAAGAGCGGAGCAGAATGCGCGTGGGGGGCTTTTGCTGGGCGTGCAACGCGGTGGCGATGCTGGCGGCGACGCTGGTGTGGATAAAGACGCGGCGGTTCATTGAAGCTGGATGAATAATGTGTTTCTTACCAGTGAACGGAAGGAAACGCCTAACGACCGCAAGCTCAGCGACTCCGGGCCGGGGGCGCGGCTGTGAGCACGGCGGCGCGAGGCGAAGGCGCGGGCTGTGCCGGGCTTCATGGCGGGCCGCACAGCCCGTGACTGAGCCGGTCGGATCAGAGCCGCGCTCGGTAACTGAACGCCAAAGCCCGGAGTTCGCTGCAGCGCATGGTTAGGCGCTTCGATCATTGCGGATTTGGTGCGGACGGCTGTTCTGTTTCGGGTGGCTTGGGTCGCCGGGCGCACCTGCGACCCACCTCAAAGCTGGCGAGGCAGGCCAGAGCGATATTGAAGAGAAATGCGCCCCAGTAAAACTCCGATTCAAACGGCTGGGAACGCACCTTTGGGCTGCTCATCCGGGTGGCCATGCCAACCTTGTCCTCGACCCAAAAGATCCGCGGCAGCCCGACCTTGTGTGACGGCGGCAGGCCCCACTTGGCAACCTCATTCGGGGTGGCGAACCAGAAGTAAGAAGCGGCGTTGAGCGCCACGAAGACGGCGATGGTCGCGACAAAACCGACGTAAAACCGTCGGTCCTTGAGGAAGGCGAGTTCTTCAGGTTCGGTGTTTTGGGTTTCGCTCATAGAACGCGCGTAAAAGCGCCTAACGTCAAGGTGTGGCACCGGCTACCGGGAGCGCCACTCCGACGAAGGGGTTAATGGTTCTAGTCACGAGGGTCATTTCGATTCGGGGCGGGTGGCCGGTTGTCCACCACCGTCTTGTGTGCGCCCAGCATGGGCGCAGTCCAAATGGGGTTCAAGTCCCCTGTATGAAAACCAGAAACCATGAAAATGAATAGACAAATACCAGCAGAAGTCAAGGAGTTGCGGGCGACCGCTG
>JANOAS010000201.1:0-12346 GCA_031411255.1 bacterium | reverse complement strand
CGGTTTCAGGTGCCAGCCATTGCGGATGAGTTCGGCCGCGAGCCAGTCCAGCAGGGCCGGATTTGACGGGGCCGCGCCGGTGTGGCCGAAGTCGTTCGGCGTGGCGACGAGGCCGCGGCCAAAGTGGTGCTGCCAGAGGCGGTTCACCGCCACGCGGGCCATGAGGGCACCGGCCCCGTGCTCCGTGTCTGTCATCCACCCGGCCAGCGAACGGCGACGGCCGGAGTAGGGAGCGTCCTTGGGCGGGGACCACTGCCAGCGGGATTCATCCGCCCCGCGCATGAGCACCTGGAGGAAGCCCTGCTGGGCGAGGGCCTGCTTTTGGTTGGTGTCGCCACGTTTCAGGATGTGCGTTTCCTTCAAAAACGGCGGCCCCTGCGAGTGCATGACGATGGGCGGGTGGCCCTCGGCGCAAACCATGACGGGCTTCCCATTTTTTGGCTCCTTTTTGGCGACTTCCGCCAGCTTTCCATTGCGCTCCTTCCACCCGGCGTCGCGCTGCTTCCACCAGTCAAAAAAGATGCCCTTTTCCTCTGCGGTGAGCGGGCCGGCCTTTGCTTGAAGCGCCGCCACGTTTGCCGGGACCACACCGGCCTCCAGCGCTGGCGCGGCATCCCCCGTGATGGACAAACGCGGGCGGCCGATGGTGTGTTTTGTATTCACCGCAAAGTCGAGCACCACGGTGACGGTGGCCCCGCCCTCGCAGTCCACGGGCTCTGCAAAAATGAAGGCGGCAGACTGGTCCTTGCCGATGCCGCCCGCATCCACCGCCCAGCCGGTGCTTGGCTGGTCGTCGAGAGAACTGGCCACGGAGAGGCCTCCCTTGTTCTGCTCGTGCGTGGCCATGGCGGATGCGATCTTGACCTCGCGCGCCGAGCCGCCAGCGAGCGGGGTAGCCGTCACGCGGATGTGGCTGAGGGCGAAATTTCCGTTGTCGGCGCGACCCGGGCCTTTGGCTTTGAATGAAGGGTCGCTCAGCGCATCCAGCCGCAGCCCGGTGAGGCGGCGCTGCGTTGTGCTGGCGGTGATGGTGTAGGTGTCCGAGGCCGCACTAGGACCGCTGGCCAGCCATGAGCCGTCGGCTTGCCTGGTGAACTTCGCACCGCCCTGGGATTTGATCCCGCCCAGCTCAAGCAGCGCCCAGTTTCCCGAGCCCGATTCCTTCGCGCCGGAGACCAGCCAGGCGTCGAACTTCGGAGCCAGTGTCTGCTTTTCAAACCCGGCCAGCGCTGCGGCGAGTTCGGACTTTTTCCTGTCGAACTCCGCCTTTTCCTTCGCGTAGGCTTCCGGGTCGATGGGCAGGTCGATGTTGCTCCGCACCGTCGTCGTGAAGGTGGAGAGCAGGCGGTAGTAGTCCTGCGCGGGGATGGGATCAAACTTGTGGTCGTGGCAGCGGGCGCAGCCGACGGTGAGGCCGAGAAAGGCGCTGCTGGTGGTGGAGAGCATGTCGTCCATCGCGTCGTAGCGGGTGCGCTCGACTTCATTCGCCGTGATCTGGGTGGGAAAGACGCCCGCGCCGAGAAATCCGGTCGCCATCATGGCCAGCGGGTCGCCTGGGGCAAATTCATCACCCGCCAGCTGCCAGCGGGCGAACTGGTCGAAGGGCATGTCGGCATTGAGCGCGCGGATGACGAAGTCCCGGAAATGGTAGGCGTGGGGCCGGTCGTAGTCGTGCTCAAAGCCGCTGCTCTCGGCGAAGCGGGCCACATCCAGCCAGTGGCGGGCCCAGCGCTCGCCGTAGGCGGGGGAGGCGAGCAGCTCGTCCACCAGTGCGGCGAGGGCGCCCTGCGGATCACTGGCGGAGGCGGCGACGAAAGCATCCACACGCTCCGGCCCGGGCGGCAGGCCTGTCAGGTCGAGCGTGGCCCGGCGAATGAGCGTGCGGGCGTCCGCCGCAGGAGCCAGGGCGAGCTTTTTTTCCGCCGCAGCCTGGAGGAGGAAGGCATCCACAGGGTGCGGTGCTCCCGCCGGTGGGGAGACCCGGGCCAGCGGCTGAAAGGACCACCATTTTCTGTCCTCGTCGGAGACGTGGCCCTTGTCGCGCGGTGCGGTTTTTCCGGCGATGAGCGGCTCGTCATAGGGAGCGCCGAGGTCGATCCAGGCGGAGAGTTTCGCGATGGCGGCGTCCGGCAGTTTCGGTTTTTTCTCCGGCATGTGCGGGTCATCCTCGTGGCGGACGAGCTTCATCACGCGGCTGCCCGCCGCATTGAATGGCACGACAAAAACGCCATCGCTGCCGCCGTGCAGCAGCCCCTCGCGTGTTGCGAGGTCGAGGTCGGCCTTCGTCTTCGCACCGCCGTGGCAGTCAAGGCAGTTTTCCTTCAGCAGCGGGGCAATTTCTTTTCGGAAAAGCTCCAGACCGCGCGTCATTTTTTCCGCATGGTCGGGCGGCAGGTCCGCCGCGAGCACGGCGCCGGTGAGGGCGAAAAATGGGAGAAGGCGGAGTGGTTTCATTCGCGGGTGACGACTTCGTCGAGGTTCAGGAGGACATTGGCCGAGACGGTGTACGCGGCGAGTTCGGCCGGGTCGAGTTTCGCGTCCGGCTTCGACGAACCCTGGGTGATGAGCTTCTGCGCGGCCTCCGGATTTTTCTGGAAGGCGGCCAGGCGTGTGCGCAGGCTGGCCGCGAGCCGCTCCAGCTCGAAGGCGTCAGGCTTCCGGCAGGTGGCGCGCTCAAAGGCCCAGCTGAGGCGCGTCTCCGGCGTGGCCCCGCCCTCCGTGATCATGCGCGCGGCCAGCTGGCGTGCGGCCTCGATGTAGGTCACTTCATTCAGCAGGACCAGGGCCTGGAGCGGCGTGTTGGTCCGGCTGCGTTTCACGGTGCAGATTTCCCGGCTGGGTGAATCAAAGAGCAGCATGGTGGGGGGCGCGGCGGTGCGCTTCCAGATGGTGTAGAGCGTGCGGCGGTAGAGCCCGTCGCCGGCGTCGGGCTGGTAGTTGCGCATGTCGCCGTAGACGCTGGTTTCATCCCAGACGGCGGCGGGCATGTAGGGGCTGACGCTTGGTCCGCCCAGCTTCTCCACGAGCAGTCCGCTCACGGCCAGAGCCTGGTCACGCAGGGACTCGGCTGAGAGGCGGATGCGCGGGGAGCGGGAGAGGAGGCGGTTGTCCGGGTCCTTCTCCAGGGCCAGTGGCGTGGTGCGCGAGGCCTGGCAGTACGTGGCGCTGGTGACCATGAGCCGGTGCATGGCTTTCATGTCCCACTTCACGCGCACAAACTCCGTGGCCAGCCAGTCGAGCAGCTCGGGATGGCTGGGCCACTCCGCCTGCGAGCCGAGGTTCTCCGTGGTCTTCACGATGCCGGCGCCGAAGAAGCGCTCCCACGAGCGGTTCACCCAGACGCGGGCGGTGAGCGGGTGCTCGCCCGAGACGAGCCAGCGTGCCAGGCCGAGGCGGTCATTCGGTGCGCCCTGCGGCAGGGGAGGGAGGGCGGCGGGCAGCGCCCGGGGAGCAGGCTCGCCGGGCTTGTCGTATTCACCCCGCTTCAGGACAAAGGCCTCTTTTGGCTTGGGCAGTTCGCGGAAGATCATCGCCGTGTCCACATCACTGCGGGCCATGTCGAGCGCCTTCTTCACCTCTGCCAGTGCAGCCTCGGCCTTCTTCGCCGGGTGGTCGGCGTTTTCGCGGAAAAACTTGGCCAGCTCTGCGCTCTGCTCCTTTGTCCTCTTGCCAGCCTCGGCAAGCAGCGCGGCGCGGATCGGTGCCGGAGGGCCCGATCCATCCAGCGTGACCATGGCGGCGGGCAGGGAGGTCGCGCTCAGGCGGAACCGACCGACATTGTGGTCGGCCGTGCCCGAGCCATGGAGCAGGCGCACCGTGAGCGTGGCCCCGGCGGGCACGGTGAGCGCCTCGCAAACAAAGAGCGCCTTCCTTGGCAGCCTCTTGGCCGGGTCGTTTCCGTCCACCGCCCAGCCGGACTTGTTTTTTGGCGCCTTGGCAGCGGCCCTGCCCTTGCCCTTGGCGGGCTTCTCGGGCTTGGGTGCTTCATTCGCTATCTGGCCAACTCCCCAGCCTGCCTGCTCATAGTCGGCCTGGGCGCGGGTGAAGGTGGCCACCAGCGGCTCCGCCAGTCCGGGTGCGGAGATTTCAGCTTCGACGTCCGTGAGGATGAAATTTCCATTGTGGCCGCGGCCCAGGCTCTGGTTGGGCAGGCTCGCGTCGGGCATCACCTCCAGCAGCACTCCGGAGAAATTGCCCGCGCCAATTGTTGCGGTCACTCCATACGTGTCATTGTCCGGGTTCTTCCCCGTGGCCAGCCAGCTGCCGTCAGTCTGTTTCGTCAAGGTGGCTCCGCCCGCGCTCTTCGCCGACGCCACCAGCAGCGGCTGCCAGGCGGGCTGGCTGCTGGCGAGCTTCTGCTTCAGCTCCTGCTCCCACGCGGTCTGGAGCGCGGGCAGCTGCTTTTTCGCCGCAGCCACCGCCCCCTCCGCGGGCTTGATTTTCGCCTCCAGTTCAGCGATGCGCTTTTCCTCCGCCGGTGTGGGCAGCAGGACGACGGGCTTGGAGTTTCCGCCCTTGCGCGTCCCGGCAGCGCCGCCGAATTCATCCATCACGCCCAGCTCCTCGTTGGAATTAAAGTACGCAAAGAGCTGGTAGAATTCCTTCTGCGTGACCGGATCATACTTGTGGTCGTGGCAGCGGCAGCAGTTCATGGTGAGCGCCATCCAGGTGAGGCCGGTCGTCTCCACGCGGTCGATGACGGTTTCGGCGAACCACTCCTCCACGATCCGCCCGCCCTCGCCGTTCAAGCGGTGGTTGCGGTTGAACCCCGTGGCCAGGATCTGATCCCGCGTCGCATTCGGCAGGAGGTCGCCCGCCAGCTGCTCGATGGTAAACTGGTCAAACGGCTTGTTCGCGTTCAGCGCGTTGATGAGCCAGTCGCGCCACGGCCACATCTGCCGGCGTGTGTCGGACTGAAATCCATTGCTGTCCGCATACCGGGCCAGATCCAGCCAGCGGGCGGCCATGTGCTCGCCGTAACGGGGAGAGGCCAGCAGGCGGTCCGCCAGCGCGGCGACGGCGGCGGGGAAATCCCGGGCGGCCTCGCGGGAAAAGGCGGCCACCTCTTCTGTAGTCGGGGGGAGACCGGTCAGATCGAGCGTCATCCGGCGGATGATCGTCCCCGGCGCGGCCGCAGGCGACGGCGTCAGGCCGGCTTCCGTCATTTTCTGGAGGACAAAGGCGTCGATGGGGTTCGCCCTCCACCCCGGCAGCGAGTCCGGCACCGCAGGCGGCGCGGGGCGCTCAGGTTTCAGGAACGCCCAGTGCCCCTGGTATTCCGCGCCCTCGGCGATCCAGCGCTTCAGCGTTTCCGCCTCCGCCGGGGTGACCGGCTTGTGGACTTTTACCGGCGGCATCACGTCCTCGTCGCTCGCGGGCAGGAGGACGCGCTTGAGCAGCTCACCCTCGCCGGGTTTCCCCGGAACAAAGGCGGGGCCGGTGTCTCCGCCCTTGAGCGCCGCGTCGCGCACGTCCAGCCGCAGCCCGCCCTTGCGTTCCTTCTCGTCCGGGCCGTGGCAGTGAAAGCATTTGTCCGAAAGCACCGGGCGCACGTCACGGTTGAAAATCACTTTTTCCGCTGCCACGGCAGACGCCGGAGAAAAGGCGGCCAGCCCCGCTGCCAGCACGGCGGCGGTGGAGAGTTCGGAAAAAGCTGCGGAGAGTCGGATCATTCTCATGGTAGGATAGTGGGCTCAATGGAGGAAAAATCCACCTGTCTTCCTGGGCGGAATCCTTGAGGGTGGCACCGGGACATTGTGCCGAAGGGGGCCATCCAGCACCCGGGGGGGCTTTCGGGGCAAAACCCGGTCCCCCAAGTTGCCACGCGGCCAGTTCCCGGCTATATCAACCTCATGCCCCGCCGCGATGCCGCCCTCGACGACGCGGAGATCCTGCGTGACCTCGATCACGATTTTCCCCACCTGCTGAAGGACGCCGAGTTTGACCAGGTCTACCCCGCCCGCATCCAGCGGCTCTCCCGCTGCCACTGGACGCCCGTCGGCGTGTGCCGGAAGGTCGCCCAGTTCCTCGCCCCCCACCCGGATGTTCGCGTCCTCGATCTCGGCTGCGGCCCGGGCAAGTTCTGCGCCATCGGCGCCTCGCTCACCGGAGCCAGCTTCACCGGCGTCGAGCAGCGGGAAAAGCTCGTCAAAGCCGCCCGCCGCATGCTCCGCCGCTTCCGCCTGAAGCGGGCGAACATCATCCACGGAAACATCACCGACATCGACTTTGCCGCATACAACGCCTTCTACCTCTTTAATCCGTTTCAGGAAAACATCTTCGAAAACTTCCGCATCGACACCGAGGTGGAACTCAGCACCGCCCTCTACAACCAGTACAACACCCACGTGGCCGCCCAGCTGGAAAAAATGCCTCCCGGCACCCGCGTCGTCACCTACTGGGGCGACAACGCAGAAATCCCCGCCAGCTACGACTGCGTGGAGTCAGCCCAGGGCGCGACGCTCAAATTTTGGGTGAAGCAGGGGCTGGCGGGGAAATGATCCGGAGCGGGGGCCTCCTCGGAGGCACGATTGTTGCGAAGCCGCCGCGTGATGCGTTAAGGACGGGTCCTTGACTGCACTGCCCCTTGTTCCGGCCTGCCAAACGCCTCGTCCTCAATCCGAAGGCCTTCGAAAAACCCTTCTGGCCATGCTGTTTCAAGCACCGGTTCGATGAGAATTCCGTCTCCCAGCCGCCTGATGGACACCTCCCTTCCAGGAAGGCAAAATCCTTCGGGCAGATTTACGGCCTGAGTGCCGTTGATCACGAAAAGCGTCGTCTTCACGTGTTGTTTATAGCATAAATCGAGGCGCTGCCAAATTCTGGCAACTGCCCCGGGTTCCCCACCGTTCCGTGCAAAAATGATGACAAAATGGCGGTCTGCTCCAAATTCTCGCGTCTTTTCGGTCCCGGCGGTGTTCAGCCCGCGTGCTGATCCGGGGTTTTGACGACAACCACTCCTCCAGCGACCACGTTCCCGTTTTACCAATACATGAAAAGCAAACACATCCTTCCCCTTCTCGCCCTGCTGGCCGTCGTGCCGGCCCGGGCTCAGGACACCCTGGTTCTGCCTGCGAAGCCCGGTACCGGCATCGGCAATGGCAAGCGCATCGTCCTCGTTGCCGGTGACGAGGAGTACCGCAGTGAGGAATCCTGCCCGATGCTGGCGAAAATTCTCAGCCAGAAGCATGGGTTCAACTGCGAGGTGGTGTTTTCCACCGATCCGGAGGCCGGGTTTGTCGACCCGAACAACCAGAAAAACATCAAGGGCACGGAGGCGCTGGACAAGGCGGACCTGATGATCATCGGCACGCGCTTTCGCCAGCTGCCCGAGGCGCAGCTTGCCCCGTTTGCCCGGTTTCTGAACGCAGGCAAACCCGTGATCGGCTTTCGCACCGCCACCCACGCCTTCAGCGGCGGGGCCACGACCGGCGACTTTAAATGGGCCGAATTCGGCCTGAAGATTCTTGGCGAAAAATGGGTCAACCACCATGGCGCTCACAAGAAAGAAGGCACCCGGGGCATCGTCGAGGCGGCGAACGCTCAAAACCCGGTCCTCAGCGGAGTGGGTGAGGTTTTTGCCACCACGGACGTCTACGGCATCGCGAACCTCGACCAGTCGGCGGCCACCATCCTGCTGCGCGGGGCGGTTACGGAGTCGCTCGACCCGGTCTCGAAGGCGGTGGCCGGGAAAAAGAACGAGCCGATGATGCCCCTGGTCTGGCTGCGCGAGTACACGGCCCCGAACGGCATGGCAAAAGGCAAAGCCATGTGCACCACGCTGGGCGCCTCGGTTGATTTCGCGGATGAGGACCTGCGCCGGCTCACGGTGAATGCCGTCCACCAGCTGCTCAGCCTGCCCGTCCCGGCAAAGGCCGACGTGGCGTATGTCGACCCCTTTGAGCCCACGAACTACAGCGCCATCAACGCCCCGGGCTACTACAAGACGCGCAACCTGAAGCCCGCGGACTACGCGCTGGGCAAGAGCCCCGCCACCGGCCTGCCTGGGGCGGCTCCGAAGCCGGAAGCCGCCAAGCCGGAAGCCGCCAAGCCGCAGGAGAAAAAGGCGAGGAAAAAACGCGCCGCCCAGCCTCAGTCCGCCCCGCACGCTCCGAATGAGGAGCCGGAAGCAGCCACAACCGTCCGTCCACAGGCCGTGGCTCCGCCGTCCAAAGGCGAGCGCATCGTCCTCATCGGAAACGGTCTTGCCGAGCGCGATGTCTACTACGGCCGCATCGAGACCGAGCTGCAGCTGCGCTACCCGGAGCACAATCTCATCCTGCGCAACATGGGCCGGCCCGGTGACACGCCCGGCTTCCGCCCCCACCCGGCGCGCGAATCCCAGTGGGCCTTCCCCGGTGCGGAGAAGTTCCACCCCGAACTCAACGTCCACCACGGGAAGGGCTTTTTCCCCACGCCGGACCAGTGGCTCACTCATCTGGAGGCGGACACCATCGTCGCCTTCTTTGGCTACAATGAATCCTTCGACGGTGCCTCGCGCGCGGCCAACTACCAGGCTGAACTCGACGCCTGGGTCCAGCATACTTTAAGCAAGGCTTACAATGGCGAGGCCGCTCCGCGCCTTGTGCTCGTCTCGCCCATTGCCTACGAGGACCAGAGCGCAAAGCGCGACCTGCCCAAGGGTGCCAAGGAAAACTCCAGCCTGCTCGTCTACTCCTCCGCCACCGAGACCGTGGCGAAAAAGTACAACCTGACCTTCATCGACCTCTTCACTCCCACGAAGGCCATCTACGCGGCGGGCGGACCCGCCTTTACCACGGGAGGCTTCATCCCGACTGATGCCGGCTACGCGAAGGTCGCCGAGATTCTGGCCACTGGCCTGTATGGCCACCAGTCCCGCGTGTCGAAGGCAGACCCGGAAAAAGTGCACGCCGCCGTGCTCCAGAAGGAGTGGTTCTGGAACACGGACTACAACATCTTGAACGGAGTCCACACCCACGGCCAGCGCTACAATCCCTTTGGCCCGCAGAACTATCCGGACGAGGTCCAGAAAAGCCGCGAAATGGCCGCCCTGCGTGATGAACTCATCCACGACGTCACGGCCGGGAAAAAGAGCGACCTCGTGGTCGACGACTCGAAGACCCGCGTGCTGCCGCCCGTGCCCACCAACTACCAGCCGAGCGCGAAAAACGGCAGCCAGGAATACCTCTACGGCGAGGCCGCCCTTAAGGCACTGACTGTCCCCGCAGGCTACAAGGTGGAGATGTTCGCCTCGGAGAAGGAGTTCCCGAATCTGGCGAACCCGATGCAGATGTCCTTCGACAACAAAGGGCGTCTCTGGGTGGCTGTCATGCCGACCTATCCGCACTACCGGCCGGGCGATGCCCTGCCCAATGACAAACTCCTGATTTACGAGGACACCAACAAGGATGGCAGGGCGGACAAGGAAACCGTCTTTGCCGACCACCTCCACCTGCCCATCGGCTTTGAGTTTGCTCCGGAGGGCGTCTATGTCTCCCAGGAGCCGAACCTCGTTCTCCTCCGCGACACGAATGGTGACGACAAAGCCGATGTGAAGGAAATCGTCCTGAGTGGTTTTGATTCGCACGACACGCACCATGCCATCAGCGCCTACAGCGCAGATCCCAGCGGCGCCTTCATGCTGTGCGAGGGCGTCTTCCTCCACAGCAATGTCGAGACGCCCTACGGCCCTGTCCGCTGCGTGGATGGCGGCTTTTTCCGCTACAGCCCGCAGCGCGGCATGCTGGAGCGCACCGCGCAGCTTTCCATCCCAAACCCGTGGGGCGTGACCTTCGACGCGTGGGGGCAGGACTTTTTCCTCCACACGTCCGGCCCGAGCATGAACTGGATGCTGCCCGTCTCCGTGAAGCCCGCCTTTGGCAGCAAGACGCCGTCCACGCCGGACCTCATCCCAAACGGCCAGAGCGTGCGCCCCACCACGGGGCTGGAGGTCGTTTCCTCCCGCCACTTTCCGGACGAGGTGCAGGGCGACCTGATTTTGTGCAATGCCATCGGCTTCCTCGGCATCAAGCAGCACGCCATCGAGGACAACGGCACCGGGTGGAAGACCACCTTCCGCCATGAGCTGCTCAAGAGCAGCGACGGCAATTTCCGCCCCGCAGACCTCGAGTTTGCCCCGGACGGCTCCCTCTACGTGCTGGACTGGCACAATGTGCTCATCGGCCACATGCAGCACAATGCGCGTGATCCGCTCCGCGACCACGTCCACGGGCGCATCTACCGCATCACCTACCCGTCCCGCCCGCTCGTGACGCCAGCCCAGGTGGCCGGAGCCCCCGTGAGCACGCTGCTGGACAATTTGAAACTCCCCGAGCTGCGCACCCGCTACCGCAGCCGCCGCGAGCTGCGCAGCCATCCCGTCGAGGAGGTGCTGCCGGCCGTTACCAAATGGGTCGCCGCCCTGAACAAGACCGACGCCGGATACGAGCACAACGTCCTCGAAGCCCTTTGGACCACCTGGGGCATGAACCAGGCCGACGACACCCTGCTGCGCCAGATGCTCCAGGCAAAGGACCACCGCGCCCGCGCCGCCGCTGTGCGCGTGCTGCGCTACAACTGGCACCGCACTCCGGACTACGCCGCCCTCCTGGAAAAATCCGCCGTCGATCCCCACGGTCGCGTCCGGCTTGAGGCCATCGTGGCCGCCTCCTGGCTGCAGGACATCCCTGCGGCGAAAAAAATCGTCGCCCTAGCCGCCGTCCAGCCGCTGGACGAGTGGAGCAAGAACGCCGCCAAGACTGCCACCGACCGCCTCGCCGGAGTGGCGGAGACGGAGAAGCTGGACCACCCGGTCGTCCCCGCCCCCGCGCATCTTTCCGACGAGGCGAAGAAACTCTTCACCAAAGGCCAGGAAGTCTATTTCCGTGAAGGCCACTGCGTCACCTGCCACCAGCCGAACGGTGCCGGCCTCGACCCCGCCTTTCCCTCGCTCGTGAAGAGCCCGTGGGTCGCCGATGATACGGACCGCCTCATCAAGCTCAGCCTCTACGGAATGATGGGCCCGCTTGAGCTCAACGGCAAAAAATACGACGGCCAGGTCCCGATGACGCCCTTCGGCGGCATGCTGAAGGACGAGGAAATCGCCGGTGTTCTTACCTTTGTCCGGAACAATTTCGGCAACCAGGCCGACCCCGTCAGCGCCGCCCAGGTCAAAGCCGTCCGCGAGGCCACCAAGGGCCGCCTCATGTTCTACAACACCGAGGAACTCCTGAAGGAGCATCCTCTGAAAAAGTAGGCGCTGGTGATTCCTGGGCGGCGCTCTGCGCACCCGGCCACTTTTTCAATTCCTGAACCCGGCAGGCTTTCCCTCTTGTTCCGAAGGCGGCGCCTCGCGCGCCGTCTCCGGCATGAATCAGGGCCTCATGTCATAGCACAGCAGCACATTCTGGCTGCGGATGTAGAGCTTGCCGTCGCTGATGACCGGGTGGGGCCATGACGCTCCTTCGATGTGGTCCAGCTTGAAGAAGCCGCGATCCGTCTTCGCCTCCGGGGTGGCGTCCAGCATGGCCATGATGCCGTTCTGGTAGCGGAAGATCAGGCGGTCGCCAGCCATCAGCAGCGCGGCGGATTCCTTGCCTTCCGGGTGCCGGTCTCCGCCCCAGCGGACCTTGCCGGTGGCCGCCTCCAGGCAGATGGGGTAGCCGTTGTTGTGCCCGGTGCCGGCGTAGATGTATCCATCCTTGTAAACCATGCCACCGTGGTGGTTCTGGAAGACTTTGGCATCGAGTTTGTAGACTTCCTCCGCCTTCAGGCCGTCACCGCTTTTGACGATCTTCAGCAGCGCCGCCCCGGCGCCGTAGCCGGTGGAGGCGAAAACATTGTCGCCCCATGCCAGCGGGGTCGGAATGTTTGCCGTGCCGTTGTTCACCCCTTCGTAATGCCAGAGGAGCTTTCCGTTGGCCGCGTCGACGCCGACCACCGCCCGGCCTGTGAGCTGGACGTACTGCTTTTTCCCCGCCGCCTTGCTGATCACGATGCTGCTGTAGGCCGCACCGTCATTGCCGCTTTTTCCGAGATCACCGGCGGCTGTTTTCCATTTCACTTTTCCGGTCTTCGCCTCCAGGGCGACGAGCAGCGCCTCTTTTGCCCCTGGCGTGATGATGACGGTGTCCCCGTCCACGGTGGGGGATTCGCTCCAGCCCCAGCCGCTTTCCATCTTTCCGCCAAAGTCCTTCTCCAAATTCACTCTCCAGACTTCCTTGCCGCTCGCAGCATCGGCGCAGACGAGGTTGGCCTTGCGGTCCAAGGCATACACGCGGCCTCCGGCGACCGTCGGCGTGCCATTTGGCTCGTCGCCCCCGGCGCAGGTTTGCAGGCTCCAGAGAATTTTTTGAGTGGCCGCATC
>JANOAS010000200.1:0-51303 GCA_031411255.1 bacterium | reverse complement strand
ACCTGGGGCTTCGTTCGTGCCTCACTCCGCCCCAGGCTATGGGGTCCCGTCCTTGCAGGACTCCGGACTGGGGCGACGGACTCCGGACGGGGGGAGGAGTTCGGACCGGAGGTGGTGGGGTTCGGACTGGGGGCGGTGGATTTTGACTGGGGGCGCGGTCGGGAGGCGGGAGCGCGGGTTTCGGGGGGCTTAACCGCGGTGCGGTTCCTCGATTTCCGGTGGGTGCCCGGGGTAGCCTTCCGGGTTCCCGCTGGTCACCGGGGGCTATTCGTGGGTGTCCCCTCGGGGGACTTGATCTGCTTCATTCACCACGGGGACAAATCCGAGGCGGCCTTGTTCGTGTTGCTGTCCCAGGGGCTGCCATCCCATTTTTCAACGCCAGTCGCGGAAGGCGGGGTGGGCGATGAGGTCTTTGATGAGGGCGGGCCAGGCGGTGGCGGGGTTTTTCAGGCGGGGCTGGGCGGCGAGCCAGTCGGGGTCAGTGAGGGGCTGGGAATGGAGGGTGCGGTGGAGCCAGTCGAGGCGGTCGCGGTCGGAGGGGGTTGCGGCTTTTTTCAGGGAGAGGGTGAGGAGGGCCTGGGTGGCGTCCTCGATGAGTTCGTCCTGGACGAGGGGCGGGGTGGGGGTGCCGCGTTCGCGCTGGAGGTAGATGGAACGGCGGCGCGGTTTGGCCTCGTGCTGCGGGGTGCCGTTGAGGCGCGGGTCGAGCAGGCCGGAGGCGAAGAGGAGGGCGTCGCGGAATTCGCCCGGATCGAGCGGGCGGGCGGGCCAGACGGCGAGGCTGCCGTCTGCAGGGCCGGAGCCCTGCTGCCAGGTGGCGGAAAGGAGGATGGCGCGCTGGAGTTTTTTCAGCGACCAGCCGGACTCCACGAGGGTGGCGGCGAGCCAGTCGAGCAGGGCGGTGTGGGGGCCGGGGCTGGCGGCGAGGTTGGACGGGTCGGGCACGAGGCTGGTGCCGAAAAGGGAGATCCACACGCGGTTGGCCAGGACGCGCGCGGTGAGGGGATTTTCCGGTCCGGCGATGTAGTTCGCCAGGTCCTCGCGGCCGCTGGCTTCGGCGCTGCCGAGGCGGGTGCCGCCGAGGACGTCGGGGAGGCGGCGGGGGATGCGGGGGCCGGTGGCATCAGAGTTGGCGGCCTGCTGGAGCGGGGCGTCGCCGAATCCCTCGAAGGGGCCGCCGGGCACGCCGCCCTCGGTGAGGGCATGAACGATGCGGTCGGCGGGTGCACCGGCCAGGGCTTTGGCGAGGCGCTTTTCCAGGAGGTGGAGCTGCTCGATCTCGTCGCGAGTGGCGGTGACATCGCCGGGCGTGGAGAAATCGGTCATCGGCTTCACGAGGAGCGCGGGATCGAGCTTTCCGTAATCGGCGGCGACGGCGGCGACTGGTTTGAGCGAGGCTTGTTTGCCGGCTTCGTACCACCGTTTCCAGAGCGGATCGGTGGTGGGGACGATGGGCACGGGCTCGGGGCGGTAGAAGTACCAGATCTCGCCGCGGCTGCCTTCGGCGGCGTGGGGATTGCCGAGGCCGCGGGCGAGGAGGTCGCTGACGACGTCGCGTTTCAGGCTCCAGCGGGATTTTGCGGCGGCGGCATTTTTTACGCTGAAGTCGACGGCGCAGGCGCGGGCGCGGACGGAGCCGGACTTCAGCGTCAGCTCCAGAAAGTCCCCGGCCCGCACGGCGAGCGAGGCGAGGGCGGCGTCCTTGATTTCCAAACTGCCGTCGGGAGGCGGGGCTTCGCCATTGACGAGCAGCTCGCGGTCTGAGCCGTGGCGCAGGGAGAGTGACCACCAGGCGGCGGGGGCGCGGCCGAGTTCGACATCCGAGAGGCTGATCTCGATCTCCGCCGTCATGTCCGCCGGGGCGCGCCAGGCGACGGTGACGCCCGGACCGCTGCCGGGGATGACGGTGAGGCGGTGCGGGGGAAAACTCTGCGCGGCAGGGCCACTGGAGCCCAGCGGCACGACGGGCCCGGCGCCGCGATTGGCCACGACTCCAGCCTGGCCGTCCCGCGTCAGCCAGGCGGAGAGGCTTTTTTCCCGTGCGTAGACGGGCCGGGCGAGGGAGAGGCGCTCGAATCCGGTGAGGCCGAGGGCGTCCATCCAGTTCCGCAGGATGGGGGAGACGAGGCCGTGCCTGTGGGCGACGGCATCGACGTCCCGCCAGCGGGCGCGGTGGACCTCCCAGGCGGCGCGGACGTAGTCGGGCGTCTGCGGGATGAAAAGCTCCGCCAGGTGCTCGCGGGCGCCGCGCCAGTATTTGTCGTGGGCGGCTTCGGCGGACTCCAGCTCCTTCCACGCGGGGGCCTCTGCGGCGAGTTCGTGGCGGGAGAGGACGGCGGTGCGGGCGAGTGCGGGCGCGGCGGGCGGGTGGAGGGCGTCCAGATTTCGACTGCTGAGAAAGACGCCGGCCAGCCCGGCGTAGTCCGCCTGGCTGATGGGGGCGGAAGGGTGGTCGTGGCAGCGGGCGCAGGAAAAATCCAGCCCCAGAAAAGCGCTGCCGAGCAGGCGCACCTCGCCATCCGCCTGGTCGAGGAGCATGAGGCGCGGGTCCTTTGTCTGGCGGCGCCAGTCCCCTGGCGGCCCGAGGAGGAAGACCTGCGTGGCGCTGAGGGCGCGGATGGGGGCGCTGGATTTCCGCTGGGTGGGGAGGTCCCCGGCGAGGTTGAGGCGGAGGAAATCCGAGAGCGGCATTTCCTCCGTGGCCGCGCCAAGGGTGACGTCCCGGTAGCGCCAGGCGGTGGCCATTTCCTGCAGGGCGTGGCCGGAGCCGGCGGTGGGCAGGGTGTCGGCGTAGGTGACGGCATTCAGCCAGGTGGTGCCCCAGCGCTCGGCAGACTGCGGGGAGGCGAGCAGGCTGGTGACGAGTTTTTCAAACGCGGCGGGATCCGCGTCCGCAGCGAAGGCCTCCACGTCATCCAGGCGCGGGGGCAGGCCGAGGACGGCCATGGTGGTGCGGCGGATGAGCGTGCGGCGGTCTGCGGGCGGGGCGGGGGAGAGCTGGCGGCTTTCCAGCCCGGCCCGCACAAAGCGGTCCAGCGGCGAGAGCAGGCCGGCCTCGTTTTTCACCGGTGGTGGTTCCGGCTTTGCCAGCGGGGTGAAGGGCCAGCTCTTGCGCGCTGTGGCGGGATCCGGGCACTTGAGCGAGGACGGCGGCGGGTGGTCCGCCTTCTCCGGTGCGCCGGGGCGCAGGCAGGGCATGGGCGCTGCCAGGGAAATACTGCCCGCCGCATGAAGGGCCAGAGCCAGCGTCGCGCAGGTCGCGAACTTTCGTCTGCCGGCCAGAGGGCGCACGCTCATGCAGTGGGGAACGAACAGGGGCGTCAGCCGCCCCCCGGGAACGGGCGGGTTACTTCACCTTTTCCAGTTCCATCTGGATGGCTTCCCACCAGGCGGCCATGTTGCGGCGGGCGCTCTCGTCGGTGGTGCGTCGGATGCCGTCGCGGACGAGCAGGTCAGTCAGCCGCGGGTCATACATGGCGATTTCCTGCGCCATGCGGTGGAGTTTCGTGTCGGAGGGCACGGGGTCCAGGGTGGTGTCCGGGATCCGGGGCAGGCGCAGGCCAGCTGTGGCGAGCAGGCGGTTTGTCATGGGAGGGAGGAGTGGTTGCTGAATGGTGGTAAGTTATTGCTACGGCGAATCCGGCGCTGTGGCGGCTCCGGATCTCAGAACTGGTGATTCGTAGGCCCGCAAGGTCGCGGCCGTGCTCATGACCCGATCCAGCTCACCGGCTTTGATCATTTCATTGATCTTCTCGGCAAGGAGGAATCGGGCTGTCTCGGCCACGTTCCGCCCATATTGCTCCGTATCCGTCAGCGCCGCCAGAAAAGTTTTCTGGAGATTCGTGAGAGATATGGTAATTTGAGCAGTCTCGGTGGTATTTGGTTTGCGGGCCATTTTTTGACCAATTCTTATCCGGATTATCTCGATTCTTATCGGATTCGCAACGCAATTCGCCGAAATCCGCGCAGATGGCGGAAAGTTTTTCCGTTTTTTCCAAAAAACGGGGCGCTCCGGCGGTGGTGAGGCGGGTCCGAGAGGGAAAAAACGTCGTGATTTGAGAAGGGGCGGGGCGTGGCCGTGCGGTGGATTGCTGAGAATCCGTCTTTTTCCTTGAACCCGGCACGGAGTGCCCGCATCTTGCGCCCCTCATGTCGACCCAGACTCTGCCCCGCCGTCCACGCCTGATCGGACCACGCAAGACATTCGCCATCGTCGCCAGCATGTACAACGAAGAGTTTGTGCAGGGGCTGATCGATGCGTGCAAAAACGAGATCATTGCGATCATGCCGAACTCCTCCATCCCGCTTTACCGCGTGCCGGGGGCGTTCGAGATACCTGTGTGCGCGGAGTACGTCATTCAGAATGCCGGAGCCGACGTGATCATCGCGCTGGGCGTCATCATCGAGGGCTCCACGGCGCATGCCGACCTGGTGGGGCGCAGCGTGGTGAACCAGCTGCAGGAAATGGCGGTGCGCCACCAGATCCCGGTCATCAATGAAGTGCTGCTGCTGAAGGACGAGAACCAGGCCCGGGAGCGCTGCCTGGGTGACGAGATCAACCGCGGCACGGAGGCCGCGCGCGCCGCACTGAGCATGGCGGAACTCTTTCAGAAACTTGAAGCCGCCTATCCGCGCGACCGGAAGGACAAGGAAAAAGAAAAAGCCTCATGAGTCCGCGGCGCGAAGGCCGGGAAGCCGCTGTTCAGTTCCTCTACGCCCTCGACCAGACGGCCGCCCCGGGAGATCCGCAGGTGGCGCTGGATCATTTCTGGCTGCTCCGGGAGGCGGAGGAAAAATTCCGCACACGCTGCCACAAGGCGGTGCGGCGTTTCGCGGCGGCGTGTTCGCTGGTCATCTCGGAGGAGGAGGAGGACTCGTGGGCGGGAAAGTTTCGCGACGCGCTGCGCACTCCGTCCGTCCCGCCGACGCTGGGCCAGGGTCTGGAGGGTGATGCGGTGGAGAACCGGCTGGTGATGGCCCGGCATCGCGCCCTGCTGACCGTCCAGAAGCTGGCGCTGGAGAAATTTTCCCGGACCAAGCAGGAGGCCTGGCGCAGGGAGGTGGTGAAGATGGCCAAAGCGTGGGATGCCAGCCGGCGGGGCATGGCCCTTTTCAGCGGGCTGGCCTTGAACAGTGTGCACCAGGACAAGGACGCCTCGACCGCAGCCTTTCTCAGCCACCTGTCCACGGAGGAAAGATTTCACCTCGCGGAACGCTGGCCTCTGGACGGCTTCGTGGCCAGCGAGTCGCTGCACAAGGGCCCGTGGGACCGGCTGCAAAAGGGGCTGGGCGATGCCATCAAGATGCTGGATGAGAAGGGCGAATCCCTGGCGGACAAGCCGCACCGCAGAATCGAGGACCGGCTCTCCGCCGTGGTGGAGCGTGCCGCCGCAGCGAAGGCGGAAGTGTCCGCGACCTTTCCCGACCAGACGCAGTCCGCCGAACTCGTGCTGGAGGCTGCCGAAGACCTCGCCCGCGAGGGGCTCCGACTGGCGCGCACGTCCGTCGCTGAGGACCGGGTGCGCGGCTTCACCACCAGCCTGGTTCACGGCCTGCTGCCGCAAATGGAGGGCATCGATGCCCGGCTGAAGGCGGTGCTGCAGAACTGGGATTTTGGCCGGCTCGAAGTGGTGGACCGGAATCTGCTGCGACTGGCGGTTTACGAAATGTTCCACTGCCCGGAGACTCCGCCGCTGGTGGCAATGAATGAGGCGATGGAAATTTCCAAACGACTCGGCACAACGGATTCGCCAAAGTTCATCAACGGCATCCTCGACCGCCTGAAGCAGGACCTGACCCGGCCCCTGCGCGGGGAGGAGCCGGCCTGAGTTTTTAGCTGACTGACCGACCACACCATGGGCTTCTTTTCCAAAATCCTCTCCGTTTTCAAGCGCAGTCCGAAGATCGACTGGGATGACCTGGAGGCGCTGCTCATCCAGGGCGACATGGGCATTCATTTCACGACGGCCATCATCGACCAGCTGAAGGCCAAGGGGCGCGACATCAGCCCGGAGGAGGTGGTGGACGTGTGCCGGGAGGAAATCATCAAGCTGCTGCCCGCAGAGCACACGCCGCTGAAACGCCCGGCTGCGGGGCCGGCGGTGGTCCTCATCACGGGCATCAACGGCGTGGGGAAGACGACCTCGACGGCGAAGCTGGCTCATTATTTGAAAAAGAACGGCGAGAGCGTGGTGCTGGCCGCAGCGGACACCTTCCGCGCCGCCGCCATCGAGCAGCTGGAGGTGTGGTCGCAACGCATTGGCGTGCCGATGGTGAAGGGCGCCTACAAGGCTGATCCGGCGGGGGTTTGCTACGATGCCTACGAGCACGCGGTGAAGACCGGTGCGGGATTTCTTCTCTGCGACACGGCGGGCCGCCTGCACACCCGGCACAACCTGATGGAGGAGCTGGGCAAGATCCGCCGCGTGCTGGGGCGCAAGGATGAAACCTCCCCGCATGAGACGCTGCTGGTGGTTGATGCGACGACCGGCTCCAACGGGCTGGCGCAGGCGCGGGAATTTCAAAAGGCGCTGGACGGCCTGAGCGGGGTGATCGTCACGAAACTGGATGGCAGCGGAAAAGGCGGGGTGGTGGTCAGTATTCAGAAAGAACTTGGCGTTCCCGCGCGTTTCATGGGCACCGGCGAGACGGCGGATGACTTTTCTCCGTTCGATGCCCGGCAGTTTGTGGAAAAAATCCTCTAGGGTCCGATCCACGTTGATTTGGGAGCCCTGCTTACTACACTTTCAATCATGAAGCCCAGCCGAGTTTTCGCCGTTTTTGCCGCTTTGGCCCTCAGTCTTTTTTTCGTGAGCTGCTCCAGCACGCGAAACATGACGCTGGGCTCGGATGCCCTGGCGACTCCGCCGCACCACATGACGAAGGCGGACTATCCCTTTGATGACGGAGGAGCGTACGTGGATTCGTGGGCGGCGGAAGGTTCGCGCTCATATCCGACCAGCACGGACACGGATGAGAGCGACGAAGGCCGCACCGGACGTGCTGCGGCCAAGGCAAAGGCTGCCCAGAAGGAAAAGGCCGAAGCCAGAGCCAGGGAAGCTGCCAGAGAGAAGGCGGCGGCAAGGGCGAAGGAGGCTTCGAAACCAGCGGCGAAGGGGAAGACCAAGCCAGCCCCGACGGTCAAGGGATCCAAGTCCGCGTCGAAACCGGAGCCCAAAAAATCCACAAGCAAGGCCGAACCGAAAAAGCCGGCGGCCAAGCCGGCCCCGGCAAAGAAGTACACGACGGTGGCCAAGGACACGCTCTACGGGATCAGCAAGAAATTTGGGGCTAGTGTGGCGGCCATCAAGAAGGCGAACGGACTAAAATCCGACACAATCCGGCCCGGCATGAGCCTGACGATTCCGAAGTAGGGGCGACCGGCTTTTCGAGCAGGGCTTTCTTCTGTGGAAACATGGCGCAGCCGCCGGTAGGCTGGCCGTGACCAGATGCAGAACGCGCCGGACCACTTTCACACCACCCGCTGGACCCAGGTGCTCGCCGCCGGCGGGGATGCGGAGTCGCGGGATGCGGCGCTGGCGCGGCTGTGCGAGGCGTACTGGCAGCCGCTGTACGCGTACGTGCGGCGGCGGGGGCACGGGCCGGAGGAGGCTGAGGACCTGACGCAGCAGTTTTTCGCCCAGCTGCTGGAGAAGCGGTGGCTGGACGGGGTGGAGCGTGAGGGGGGGAGGTTCCGGTCGTTTCTGCTGTGTGTGATGCAGGGCGTGCTCTCCGGTGAGCGGCGCCGGCAGCAGGCGGAAAAAAGGGGCGGGGGAGTGGTCATGCTCTCGCTGGACTGGGCCGATGCGGAGGGGAACTTCCGGCTCGAACCGGTCGCACCAGGGGACACGCCGGAGCGGGCGTTTGACCGGCGCTGGGCCGCCACGGTGCTGGCGCGCGCCCTGCTCCGGCTGCAGGCCGAGGCGTCGGCAGCGGGGAAGGAGCGGCTCTGCACAGCGCTCTCACCCTTTCTCTCAGGCGAGCCTGGGGCAGGGGACTACGCGGCGCTGGCGCAGGAGTTTTCCCTGAGCCGGAATGGAATAGCGGCGGCGGTGAAGCGGCTGCGCGGGCGCTACCGGGAGGCGATCCGGGCGGAGGTGATGGACACCCTCGCGGACGCGACCCAGGTGGAGGCCGAGCTTCAGGAACTCTTCGCCGCCCTGCGTCCGTGAAAAAAATGTGCGTCATCGTGCCCCAGGAAATGCCAGGATGGAGGGGAAGCTGATCTCTGCCACCCAACCTGAACCGGCCAGTTGCAAGCTGTGCGGCGGCCCGCTCGGCACCGGTGTGCTGGCGGGGCGCTGCCTGGCGTGCACGGTGGAGCTGACCTTCGCCGGAGAAGTGGACGAGCCGGAGCCTGGTGCGCGCACCTTTGGCGGGTATGAGCTGGTGGAGGAAATCGGGAGGGGCGGCATGGGCGTGGTCTACCGCGCTGTGCAGGCGAAGCTGAAGCGCACCGTCGCGATCAAGCTGCTGCTGGGCGGGGCCTTTGCCGGGGAGGAGGCGGCGCGGCGCTTTCGCCAGGAGGCGGAGCTGGCCGCCGGTCTGCACCACGCAGGCATCGTGCCGATCTACGAAGCAGGGGAGGAGGACGGGCAGGCTTTTTACGCCATGGAGTTTGTGGAGGGGCGCAGCCTGGCGGAACTCACCCGCGGCAGGCCGCTGGCCCCGCTGGAGGCGGCGCGCTGCCTGCAGAGCGTGGCGCAGACGGTCCACTACGCACATGGCCGGGGCGTGCTGCACCGGGACTTGAAGCCGTCGAACATCCTCATCGACGCCTTTGACCAGCCGCGCGTGGCGGACTTTGGCCTGGCCCGGCCTCTGGATGAAATCTCCGACCTCACACGCACCACGGACGCGCTGGGATCCCCGCCCTACATGGCTCCGGAGCAGGCGACTGGCCGCGCCGGGGCGGCGGGTGTGGCGGCGGATGTTTACTCCCTGGGTGCAGTGCTCTACCACTTGCTGACGGGAAGGCCGCCCTTCCAGGGGACGAGCGCGGCGCAGATCCTCCTGCAGGTGGAGCGGGACGCCCCGTTGCGCCCGCAGCGGCTGAATCCCGCCGTGCTGGCAGACTTGGAGACCATTTGCCTGAAGTGTCTGGAAAAACAGCCCGCCCGGCGCTACGCCAGCGCGGCGGCCATGGCGCAGGACCTCGGCCGGTTTCTGCGCGGGGAGCCGGTGCTGGCGCGGCCTGTGGGCTGGGCCGGACGCGGGTGGCGCTGGGCCCGGCGGAATCCCGCCCTCGCAGCCATGGGCGCGGTCACATTGCTGGCGGTGCTGGGCGGTACGGCGGCGGTGCTGCGGCAGGCAGTCCGGAACAGCGTCCAAAAGCAGGAGAACCGGGACCTCGCCGGCTCGCTGCGCACCAGCCTTTACGCCACGGATGTCTTTGCCGCGTGGCAGTCATTTTCCTCCGGCGACCTCACCCGCGCCCGCGCCTGGCTGGCTCCGCACGAGAAGGACCCGCGCCGCGGGGTGGAGTGGGGCATGCTCTGGCGCGCCGCGCAGCCGCGTTTTTCCCGGGAGATCGGGCGGCACGAGGGCTACGTGCAGCAGCTGGCCTGCTCGCCGGACGGCCGCTGGCTGCTGAGCACCGGCTTTGACGACCGCACGCGGCTCTGGGATCTGGCCTCTGACAAAAAGGAGCCGGTCAGCACGCAGCCGTTCTACGCTGTGACGCCCCAGTTTTTGCAGAAGGGGACGGAGGCGGAGGCGCGCGTCATCCGGGCGCGGAAGCTCTGCACCCTGGCCGTTCCAGGCGGGGCCTTTCGCGAAGGGCCGGCGCCGGAGGCCGGGCAGATTTCTTTTTCCGCAGACGGCACCCGCGCCGCCGTGGGGGCGGTGATGCCCATTTTCTTTGTCCGGGGGGAGGGCGCCGGGGCGGTGTATGAAACACAGGGCTGGACTTCGCTCTGGGAGCCTCTGCCTGAGCCGGTGATGGTGGTGACACTGAGCCCGGATGGCAGCCGTGTGGCGGGTTCCACCCGTGCGGGTCGCGTGAAAATCTGGGACGTGGCCACGCGGTCGGCCTTCGTTGATTTCGCGGCAGCCCAGGTCACAACGCTCAAGTTTTCCACCGACGGCGCCGCTCTGGCCGCCGGGGGAAAGGACGGCGCCTGGCTGCAACGGGGCTCCGGCATGGCGGTGGAGCTTCCGCATCCTGACGGCCACATGGTGACGGGTGTGGCCTTCTCTGATGACGGATCTCTGGTCGCCACCTCGTGCACGGACCGCGGCATCCGGCTCTGGGATGGCCTCACCGGGGCCCTGCGGGACATCCTCTGGGGGCATGACCGGGAGGTGTGGGCCGTGTGCTTCCGGACCGGCAGCCACGAGGTCGTGAGCGGGGGAAAAGATGGCCGGGTGCTGGTCTGGGACACGCAGCGGGTGGAGTCCGGACGGGCGCTCATTCCGGCGGACAGCTATCAGCCCCCGATTTTTTCGGCGGACAGCCGGTGGATGCTGGCCGGCCACGATGGGGAGGGAGGACACTTCACCTCGCTGGTGGCTGTGGCCGGCGGGGCGGAGACCCGCCGTTTTCCCCTCAAGCGCCTGCCCGTGGCCTTGAGCGCAGACGGGGCCTTCGCCATTCTAAAAAACACCGCCACGTTGGAGATGGAGTGGTGGCCCGTCAGCGGAGGAGAGCCTGTGCGGCGGGTGGCGGTGGCCAAACCGGCGGCCCACATCTACCAGACCACCCTCTCTCCGGATGAGTCCACTGTGGGCGTGCTGACTGACGATGGCACGCTCCACCTGCACCCCGCGGCGGGACCTGACGCTGCCACGCACGTGGTCCCCCTGCCGGTGCCGCACGACGGGTCGATCCACGTGCGCACAGTGCGCTGGAGCCCTGACAGCCGCTGGATTGCCATCGGCACGGAGAGCCGGCCTTACAGTGCGTGGCTCGTCGATGCCGCCAGCGGTGCCGTCCGCGAGCTGCCGGGCCAGCTGGATCTGGTCAGCGGCGTGGCATTTTCCCCCGACAGCCAGGTACTGGCCACCGGCACATCGGAGGGTTCCATTTTGATCTGGGATGTGTCTGACGGCCGCCTGCTCCAGAAGCTGCCCGGGCACCCGCGCAACGTCTTCGACGTGTGCTTCAGCCCGGACGGGCGCACGCTGCTCAGTGTGGGCCAGCCGGGCGAGCTGAAATGCTGGCACACCGGCCTGTGGCGGGAGCTGGCCACCTTTCCCCTGGCCATTACGAATGGATTTCACCTGGCCGTTTCGCCAGACGGAAAATGGATCGCCGTGGGCAGCGGGGAGGAGGGGCGCACCCAGGGCATCAGCCTGATCGAAACGAACTGAACTTTTTTCAGATCGCGGCGTCATCGCGGGCGGGATTTTTCCAGGAAGGCAGTTGGAGGCTTCATGCCTTCGCTCACTCCCGCCAGCCCACCTCGTATGAATTTCAGCCCGCTGCTCCGCATTTTTTCCATTTTGCTGCTCGTTCTAAGCGGCTTCGTCCAGCGTGCCGGGGCCGTCCTGGCACTGGAAAATGCGGCCGCAGGCACCGCCAATGCCGCGCCGTGGCTGCTCGATGCCGAGCCCGAAACTGCGGCAGCCGGTGCGGTGCATGGCCGGCTCGCGCTCCAGCTTTTCAACCCCTCTTTTTTGGTGAGCGACAGCCTGGAGGTCGAGGCCGCCTGCGGGCTGGAGGATGAGGCCGGAGCGGCTGTGGACTTGCAGACTGGCGGAACGCAGGTTGTTGTCTCGCAGACGTGCGCGCTTGCTGCGCGGGTTCGCCAGACCGTCACACTGCCGTGCGATCTGCGCCCCGTGAGCCTCGATCCGCTCCAGCGCTACCGAGTTTCCGCCACGTTGCGCGTACGCCCGCCCGGCGGCGCTGTCTGGACCGCGGTGCCCGGCGTCTTCCGGGAAAATCCCGGGCGGAAATGGGTTCACTTCACGAACACCCAAGTCGATGACGCCTCGTCGAACGTGAAGATTCTCCCTGGAACTCCGTCCGTCGCGTCAGCCACGATCATCCGCAGCGTTCCGGGCCAGGAGGGCTTCACCATCAATGTGCCCCTCACAGCCTGGCGCTACGATCTGGAAACAGTGCCCGTTCCGTCATTGGCGGTGCCGCTCACCTTCACCCTGCGGCTGTTCGACCAGGCCACCAGCACGGATGTGCCTCTCGCCGCATCGACCTTCAGCGCGACACGGACGCTGGCCGCCAAGTCGGGCTCGCTTCCCGCCGCCGACACTTGGACGCAGTCGCTGTCACTGGAGCTTGCGGACTGGTCCACCCTTGATCCCACCGCCACCTACATTGTCGAGGTTTCGGTTTCCCATGCCGAGCCGGACGCCACGCCCGTGCCCGCCTTTCCTCCGGCTGTGCAGTCCGCGCCCGGACGGCTGCTCGGGCTGAGCGGCACACTTCGATTTGGTGGAGTGGTCACGACGTTCACCCAGCTGGGGAACAATCCTTCTGCCGCCATGGCCGCTGCTCCTGGCGGGGGCTTCAGCACACAGCTCGCCGTTTCCGGACAGTCCGGCACGGCGGCGTCTGCACCGGGGCGCACTTATGGCAACGGCGCACTCCTCGCGGTCGCGTTTGATCCCGCCACGGGTGACGCCAGCGTCACTGCGGGCACGCAGGCCTTCTCCACACCGGACACGGACATCGTGGGTCTGGGGGCGCTTCGTTTCGTTCGCACCACCATGCTGCTGAATCCGGCCGGGGCGCTCCTGAATGGAGGCGGCCTCATTTTGCCCGCCGGGTGCGGCGTCTCGACGAACCAGGGCTCCCGCCGCCACGTTCCGGCGCTCTCCCTCGGCAGCCTTCAGCTGGCGGATGATTTTTCACTCCCGTTTTCCACCTTCAATTTCACGCCTCCCGCGGGCTCGGATTTCTACTACGTCTTCGTCGACCGCCTGCCGGTGCGCTGGCGGACCACTGGCCTCGTCTGGGATGTGGCCGCAGGCACGCTGCAGTTCACCCAGGCCGCACCCGCTGATCCGGCGGACCCGGCAGGCCCGGTGCTCACCCGTCTTTTCCAGGAGCAGGAGCTGGCGGCCCTCGCGCCGTTGCTTGCCAATCCCGCTGCAGCGCAGCGCTGGTCAAATGATGCGTTCCTGGGCGGCATCAGCGATCAATCCCCCGTCACCATCGGCGTGGGCGCGACCGGCAGCGCGACTCTCTCCGTTTCTGTCGATCTGGCCGCAGGGCAAATGACGAGCCATTTTCCTGCGGGCGTGACCGTGTCCTGGAGCGCGGGGCGTTTCACCCTGGCGGAAAATCAGATCGTCGCGCCCAGCTACCTGGATGGCGCCGGTCCGGTCAGCATCAGCCACAGCCGGGACTGTCCCGGTGGCTGCGGGACAAATTCAGGCCCCGGTTCCTTCGCCTTCACCCCGCTGAATGAGAAGTGGGCCTTCACCGCAGATGGCGGGCTCTGGGCCTCTGGCGCCGTGGCTCCGCAGGAGCTGGGCTGGGGCTCGACCGAACTGAAAAGCGGCCCGCAGCCTCCAGGCACCATCTTTGCGCACAAGACCAGCCAGTGGACGCAGGGCGCGGTGCATGTGCCGGGCACCTGGCTGGCCGGATCCTCCTCCACCGTGGACGAACCCCGCCGCCCCGCCGCGCTGCTGCTGAGTGGGGCGCTGGCCTCCGGTGAATTTGAGCGCCCGGACACCCCCGGATACCTCGACGGTCTGGCCGACTACGCGGGGCTCAACTTGCGCGCCGGTGTGCCCGGTGCGCTGCAGGCGTACTCGGTGCTGGCTGGTGTGCAGACGCCGGTGTATTCACTGAAGGCCCGGTGCAAATACTACGTTCGCAGCTCCGGCGTGACCGGCATTCACGAGGCGGCCGGGCTCTCGCCAAGCAACCTGCTGATGTACGGATTTAACGTGAATCTGGACGGTCTGCGCCTCGCTTACTTGGACGGGGAAAATGTGGAGTCAAAAACCGGCGGGGCCGTCCACATTCCCGACCCTGTCAGGGCTGGCGGGTTTGATCTCGAATTCAGCGAGCTGAAGTTTCTCTGCCGCGGCCAGCCGGGCAAGTGCACGCTGGCCACGGGTGGTGCGGCGAAAACGCTGGCCTACTGGGGCACGGACATCGTGCCGCTTTCGATGGAGTTCAAGCAGCCGGTCACAGCCGGCTGTGCCAGCGTCGCCTCGGGCTTCATCCTTGTCGGAGCCCGGACGAAGTTTCCGTCCATCACCCCGCAGTCGCTCCATGCCAGCCTGGGGTTTGATGAATTTGGAAACCTCGTGACACAGGCCAGCGATCTGGCGAAGGGGCTCGACGTGGATTCCCGCTTCACCCTGCCCGCCAGCATCCAGGTGGCGGGCGCCGGGGAGGTGCCGTGGGAGGTGACCATCACCGGGAAGGGCTATCTGAACAATCCGCGTCCCGGCACCACCTCGCGTCCGAGGCCGTCAGGCTGGCTCCAGCCGCAGGACGGCTTTCTGACCTTCCCCGCCACCATCAACGCCCCGTGGTTCGAGGACATGAAAGTCCAGCTCCACGTCAGCGCCAGCTCCACCGCCACCTCGGCCAGCATTTTTGAAATCATGGGCGGCTGGCCGGCCAACCCGGCGGATGGCATGGGCGCGGGATGGCGGGATGCAGCGGGGCAGTCGTTTTTCACGAACAAATCCTTCGATCCCGACCACATTGGATTCCCCGTGGACAGCGCAGCCAACCCGCAGTTGCGGTCCGTGGAGCAGTATCGCGACACAGCCACGGACCTCTTCAACCCCCGGGCGCAAAAGCGCTGGCTGGGCGTGGTGGATTTTGATTTTCCCCTGGTCTGGGAGCCGGTGCAGCGCCGTTTCCATTCAAACAAGCAGACTGCGAACCTCGTCGTGCTCGGCAGTGTGGACCGGCAGGTGAAATCCCTCTCGCCCAGCACGGCGGAGCTGACTTTTGGTGTCCAGTTCTCCATTCCGCGCCTGAATGCCGCCTCCCTCGCCGCTGCGGCCATGGAGCAGCTGTCCTCCGTGTTGGCGGACGCGCTTCAGCAGACGCTTGGCACTGCCAGTTCAGCCTTGCTCACCGGTGGGATGAATCAACTGGACGGCCTGCTCGCAGAACGGCTGGCCACAGCACTCACAGAGCCCGTCTCTGCGGCGGTGGATCCGGTGGCGGGTGCCATCGTGACCGCGCTGGGCGCTGGACAGAGTGCCGCGTCTCAGGCGGCTGAACTTAGCAACGCCCTGCGTGCCCTCCCGGCTTTGGGCCTGCTGGACGACGTCGATGCGAGGCTGCAGGCTGGCGAGAGTGCCATTCAGGCGGCGCTGGATCTGGTGGCGGCGGCTCCCGACGGCTCGCGGAACATCGTGCGCAACCTCGCCGTCAAACTCGTGAGGGACTCCGGCATTCCCGGTGCGGGCGAGCTGGCGGACATGGCCATCACCGCGGCGCTCGGGGAAACGATGCCAAAAATTGATGGAGATTTTGGCCAAGCTGAGGAGGTGCTGCGCCGGATCAAGGCATTGCTGGGGCAGACGCGCGGCCGGGTCGCCTCCCAAGTGACTGCGGTATTCTCCGGGGCTTCCGCGTCCCTGCTGGCGGTGGCGAATGCGTCTGCGGCCGAGATTGATTCCGTGCTGGGAACGGCGGAGGCGAGGGCTCTGCTTTCCCCGCCGGCGCAGAAGGAGAGGATCAAGCGCATCATCACCGAGCGGCTCATGGCCAGCACCGTGATCCCGCGCTTCCAGACCGTCGTCCGCCAGCACGTGCAGGATCTGAACCAGTCCTTCCGTGCGGCGGTGGACGACGTGATCGCCGGAGTGAACCACATCGTCCGGGAGGTGATCAGCAAGACCATCGACAATGCCGTCAGCGGACTGACAAATTCTGATCACAAGGCGGTGGGCGGCATGGGGCCCTCCAGCGGCGGCAGCGGAAAGCTGGCCGCGTTCAATCTTGAAGGCTACGCCCAGATCAACGACGAGTCCCTCCGCGTCCTCGACATCAACGGCAAGTTTGAGTTCAACGTCCCGGACTCCATGAAGGTGCAGGCGCACCTGCGCATCGAGGAATTCGACGCCAACACTCCCGCTACGGGCTGCCGGCCGCCGGGTTCGTCCTTTGCCGTGGTGACGGTCGACGCCCAGGCCCAGTGCGACTGGATCGGCACCGCAGGCACCACGGTGGGTGTGGGCGCAAAGTTCTCGCTGCAGGATGGATCGCCCGTCGGCTTCGACGGTTCGTTTGATTTGAGGGGCGAGATCGCGCTCGGGCCTGTGGTGGTGAAAGAAGCGCGCCTCATCGCAGGGTTCGGCTCCACCACCGGGCCCGGCGGCACGACGTGGGCCTACGTCGGGGCGAAGGTGCGCGGCAGCTTCAATGCCTACGAGGCCGCCGTCGGCATGTTCCTGGGGCGCTGCTGCACGGTTGAGCCGATCGCTTTGATCGATCCCGAGGTGGCGAAGGCGCTTGGCAAGTCGAACATCAATCCCAACAAACCGATCACCGGTGTTTATTTCTACGGGGAGGCCTGGATCCCGCTGAATGAGGTGTACGGCATCCCGTCGACATGTCTGTTCACCGTCCGTGCCGGTGCAGGAGCGGGGTTCTTCGCCTTTGTGGGGACGGACCTCACCACTGGTGGCGAGGGCGCGGCCTTCATCGGGTGCAAGCAGTTCTTCGGCGTGGAGGGCACGTTCCTCTGCATTTTCAGCATCCATGGGGAAATGACGATCATTGGCGCCGTCAGCACCCCGGGTGCACCGCCGCCGCCGGGTGCGGCACCGGGGGATGGTTTGTTCGCCCGCGCCCAAGGGCCGCCGCCTGCGGGGGCCGCCTTCATCCTTTACGGCCAGGGGAAATTTTCCGCACAGCTCGGGGCGTGCCCGTTCTGCCTGAAGGTCAGCAAGAGCGTCGGGCTCATCTGGAGCATCGGCGGACCGGACCCCGGCCTCGAAATCGATTTCTAAATCTTCCCCCCTGTTCTTTCCATGACGCTTTCCATTTTTAAACCGCTCGTTTGTTTCACCCTCCTCGCCGGCCTGCTCTGGCCCGGGAGCGGGGTGGCGCAGACGATCCCCGACGCGCTCTTCACCGCCGGCACGACGACCACGGACGCCACTGGGCGCCACTGGGTCTACCTCGCCTTCACGCCTGAAAATCCCACCGTCCTCCGGGGCCGGGCGCTGGCCATTTATCAGAAAAACGGGCTGCCTGCTGATCCGGGGAGCTTCAATCCGCAGGGCCAGGTGCAGCCGGAGCTGGAGGTGGCTCCGCTCGGCGTCTTCCTCGCACGCGGAGCGCAGCTGGGGGAAAACATGAACGAGCTGGGAGACGTGTTGTACGACATTTTCCGCACACGCGGGCTGGACCGGAATGCCCTGCCCAATCCGCTGCCGACACCGCCCAGGCCTCCGCTGGTGGAGATGCTCAGCAGCCTGCTGAACCGCGCCACCGGGGATGCCGAGACCGCCGCCGCCCTCCGCATGCTGGGGCAGGCGCATCCGGCGGTGAAGATGGCGCTCGGCGAGGCGTGGGCGCTGCCTTTGACCGTGCCTGCCGGGACGCCTGTGACGCTGGAGGTGCGTGAAACGGGAAGTGGTGGCGTGGTGGGCCGTGTGACGCTCACGGCCGGTCTGCCCGTGGTGCTGCCGGCTCCCGGCCGCCCGGTGCAGGTGCCGGACCTTTCACCAAAGGGCGACCTGAACATCAAGCTGCGCTGGGCCCAGTCCGACGACCTCCGGCGGCAGTCGCCACTGAGCGGCGGATTCAACGTCTGGCGCATCACGAAGGCTCTGGCTGCGAGTGCGGGTTGGGACGTGGCTGCGCCCAGTCTGTCCCAGCTGAAGGCATGGGTGGCTGCGGGCACGGCGGTGCGGGCTTCAGAAAAACCGGTCATCGCGACAAAGCTCCTCACCGATTCCCAGGCTGCCGACGTGGTGGCGGACCCGTCCACCTATTTCGTGACTGACGACGGCCAGCGCTACCGGAAGAATGCTGCGGGCGTGGACGTTGATCTCCCTTTCACCGAAGGGGATGAGTTTGTCTACTTCGCCACCTCTCGCGACATTTTGGGCCGGGACGGTCCGCCCTCGCTGCCTGGTCACGGCATCGCCTGTCGCACGCTGCCTCCGGAAATTCCGGGGAAGCTGCGCGTGGAAAATCACTGGCGCCCGGATGCGGATCCGGCCAGCTCCGGCGGCACCCAGGGCTTCCAGGTTTACTGGCAGTCGAACACCAACGGCGGCAGGGAACGGACCGACTACTACGAGCTGTATCGCGGCACCTCGCTGGCCCCGCTGGAGTCCCAGGCCGGACGAAACACGCTGGTGCCGCTGCCCGCCTCCCCCTTTGCGCATGGCGACAGCGGTGTCATCATGTCCTGGCTGGATGAATCCCCGGAAACGCTGGCGCAGGATTTCGGCGACTCGGTCTGGTTCTCCGTGCGCGCCGTCCACGTCACCCCGTGCGGTCCGGTGAAAAGCGATTTTGCCCCGCCTGTCGTCATCGCCCGACGCCAGCGGGAGGGCCCGCCTCCGCCCAGTGGCGAGGTGGGCATGAGCTGCCCGCGCGCCTCCGTGATCCAGACGAGCATCACCCTGGTGCCCGACGCCACCCTGCCCGCCAATGACGGCCAGACAAGGATCCGCCTCATCTGCCACCGCCGGGACAAGGGCATCGAGTCCGCCGACCTTTCCGTCCGCATCGGATCAACCATCACCGACCTTGGTCGTCATGACTACGCGGCCGAGGGGGACGATGTGGCAGCCGACTTCGAAACGCCGCTCAACCAGCTGGCCGGCGGCCAGGTATTTCTCCGCTGCCAGAGCACCACGCACACGGGAGCAGTGAGCAATCTGAAAGAGATCGCCGTCGAGCACCTGACCGCCGGGGCCTCGCGGCTGGACGTGACTTTCGACACCCGCACGATGAGTGATGACGATCTCATGCCGGGCGAGGTCTTTTCCAATGAGCTGCTGGAGGCTCCCGTGTCCGCCGCCGGCATGCTGGTCCAGCCGGATGGGTTCGCCATCGTGGCCGGGCTGGGGGCGCTGACGGGACGCACCGTGGTCATCCAGACCACTGCGGCCGGCGCTGCTTTCGCGAACTGGACCCTTGCCGGGCACGGGCAGGTGAAAAACGGCGCGGTGAATCTTTCCCTGCCTCCCCTTGCCCCGGGGGCGCCCGCGCCAACCCTGTTTGCGCGGGCCTTTGCGGTGCGGGAGTTCGGCCTGCCGCAGTGCGCGAATCTGGCCTTCGATCCAGGCTGGGGAAAAGCGGCCGCGCTTCCCGTTTTCATCCTGACCACACCTCGCACTGCCGAGTACCGGCTGTTCCGCCGCATCAATGACGGCCCCTACACCCAGGTGGGTCAGGGCGCGGCGACCTTTGTGCAGGGCCAGGCGCTGAACGGCGTCACGCGCAAGGACGACAGCCTGCCCGTGACCAGCTGCACCATCTGTTACTATGCGCAAACGGTGGACCGGGATGGCAATGCCTCCGCCATGGTGAAGCTGGAGCCCTGCATCGAGCACAAGGCCCCCGTTCTGCCCAAGCCCCGCCTGAGCCCGCCTGCCTCAGTGGGGACGGCGGCGGATGCCAAACTGCGCCTGACATGGACATGCCCGCCGGAGGGAGTCGAGCGCTTCGTCATCACCGTGGAGCAGCGGGCCAGTGCAGCGGCGCAGGCCCGGCTGGCCTCCACAGCCGGGCTTTCCCAGACTTCGGCGAATCCCGCCCGCGTCGTCACTTACATCGAGCCGGGTTCCGGACTGGCCCTGGCCGGAGTCAGTAAAATGGCGGGTCCGGCAGCCGCCCCTGTCACGAACCCGAACGCGGCCTCCTCTTCGGCTCTGGCGGGCAGTCTCGTGACGTGGAAAAAATTTCTCAACACGAGCCGCTTTCTGACCGCTCCCCTGGGCAACGGATTTCCCGCCGAGCCGCCGTTCACGATCGATCTGGACGTTACCCCTGGCGCCGGATACAAGGTCTTTGTCCAGGCGCAAAGCCGCGCCGTGCGTGGTCCCGCGAGCGCGGTGTATGAGTCCACCTGGACCGTTGAGACCAGCGGCCCCGAGCCTGCTGTGGCCTGGCCTGCGCGGCCTCTGCCGCAGGTGACGAGCGCTGCGCAGATCGTGGCGGCCGAGCTGGATGCCGCAGTCAATCTTCCCATCGCGTGGCCCGTTGCCCTGCAGGGCCAGCGCCCCGTGGGTGTGCGGCTGGCCTCGCTGCCGAGCCAGGGGCACGAGGACTGGCGCGGCGGCACTGCGGGCGAACCCGAGATGAGCTACGTCCCCCGCAGCCCGAGCCCGGGCTTTAAAAAGCACGACCCGAACGCCCACGTCTCCGCCCCGCTTGGGGACGGCGTCCGGCAGGTGCAGGGCGTGGTCCTCTACCGGCAGCAGGTGGCCAATGCTCTTTTCCCGTCCGTGTCGGGTGACACCATCCAGGTCTCGCCCCTCGTGCGCCAGATTGCCTGGATTCCCACCACCGTTTCCGGGCTGAGCGGCTCGCGCCTCATCGATCCATTCTTCGCCGTGACGGTCACGGACCCGCCAGCGAATGCCTCCGGCGGCGCGCTCACCCAGATTGGTCTCTGGCTGCTCGACACGCAGGGCGTCGTCGATGGCGCCCGCTACCACTACTTCCTCGTCTGCTTCGGTGCGGATGGGGAGATCACCCAGACCATCGACGCCGGGTTCACCGGCCAGCCGTGAAGATGCCACCTTTTCTCCCCATGAAACGCGCCGCCTGTTTTTCCCTTCTCCTCCTCGCGAGCCTCGCACCCGTCCACGCCGGACCGGCGGGCTGGATCACCAGCACCCCGCTGGAGATTCTCAGCGCCGGAAAATGGGCCGCCGGCTCATCCGGGAATGACCTCGTCATCGTCGACAGGGCCACGGGACTCGCCCGCATCGGCCAGCGCAGCGGGGCTGGCTACACGTGGAGCGAGCTGGCAACCGGAGTGGGCGGCATCACCACGGCGACCACGCTGCGCCGCGCCGCCGGGCTGGACTTCCTGGCTGTGGCCTCCGTGGAGTGGAATGCCGTCCAGCTCACCAGTCCGGGCCAGCCGCCCGTCACGCTCACGGCCCCCGTCATTGGTCCGCAGGCGCTCGTTCGCCTGTCCACCGGCCAGCTCGAGGGCTCCGTGCAGGAGGACATCATGGCCTTTTCCACGCTGGGGAATTCCGCTTCTGGAGAAATCCACGGGGGCGTCACCACGGCTGGCGTGCCCCTTTTTCAGGAGCCGGTGACCGGGCTGCCGGAGCAGCCGCAGGCGCTCGTCCTCAGTCCGCAGACCAGCCAGCCTGTGCTCGTCAGTTTGCGGGCAGGTGTGTTGAGGGTGGATCCGCTCACCCGCAGCGGCGGCATTGCCGCAGGTGGGTTCGACGTGACCGGCCCCACGCCCGGGCTGCTCTGGACGGCCTCTGCCAGCGCTCTCTTCACCGCAGCCCCGGGCGATACCACCGTGACGCGCCGGTTGATATCCACCGCCACCATTGCTGCCGGGCAGACCCGGCCCTCTGGCGTCGGTGCCGTGGTTTCGTTTTCGCTTGGCTCCGCCATTGCCTCGCTGGACACGGTGCCCTTCACCGACCCGTCAGCGCCGGATGTGAACTGCCTCGTGGCCGTCCGTTTCGCCGCCTCTCCTGCCACCATCGTGCTCTACCGCCTCGCGGCCGGTCCTCCTGCCACGGCCACCGCCCTCGTCACGCTGGAGGCCTCCCCCGGTGAATCCATGGCCGCAGTTGTCTCGCACGGCTCGGAGTTCACCGCTCTCAGCGGTCCGGGCGGGCGCGCGCAGCACTGGAAAAGATATGCCCAGCCTGCTCCGGGCGCGGCCCCAGCCGTGGTGGCGAGTGGTTCCCTGCCCGCCCTGCGTGCGCGCGGGGCTCAGCCGAATCTTTTCACCTTCGACCTCGAACCCTTCGTCGACGAAGCCGCCCGCCTGCTAGCCTCCCGCAACGAGGGCGACTGGACCACCGCCGCGGCCGGGGCAGCGCCGCAGAAGGAGACCGACCTCGGTTTCCTCGCCGGTCTGGGAAATCCCGAGCCGCTCGCACTGCCGCCGGGCGCCTTTGTGCTGGGCAACCAGTTCCTGCCCTCCGCCAGCGCCGCCGGTTTTGGCGCCATTGCCGCGCTGCCACGGTCCGCAGTCACTTTTTCTCCCGCTCCGGGCGCGTATGGGGCGCTCGGTGCTTCGGGCACGTTCGAGGTTTCCCTCTCCGCCACCCCATCCACGGAGGAAATTCGTTTCCGCCGTTCAGTAGACACCTCTTGGCAGGTATACGATCCCGCCCGGCCGCCGTCGCTCACCGCAGCCGGCACGCTGCTCGCCATCACCGGGGACACGGCCACCGGCACCATGTCCCGTATTTTTTCCGCCGTCTACACCTTCGGCCCGCTCCCGCCCGCCGTGCCGGCCGCTGCGGTCGATGCGGACCTCGACGGCCTCTCGGACGCCTTCGAGCGCGCCTTTGGCCTCACTGAGCCGAATGCCGACGCAGACGGTGACGGCATCAACAACCTCACCGAGCAAAATTCCGGTACCGACCCGCTCGATCCGCTGAGTCCCGCTCCGAACACCACGCCGGAGCTGTCGCTCGAGTTCGCCTCCTCTGCGCCGAACGACGGGCAGATCCACCTCACCTGGCCCGCCGGGCTCACCGGGTTTGTCCTGGAAACCAGCGACGACCTCATCAATTGGGAGCCCGTTGTCCCCCAGCCGGCAGGAAATTCCTTCTCCGAGGCCCCCGCAGGAGGGCGGAAATACTACCGACTGAACCGCCCCTGAGGCCGTCTGGCGGTCCGGATGACGGGATTCACGCATTTAAGACGTAAAAATGATTTGAAAATCATCGCTGCGAATGGATAAGGTGTCGCCCGTACAGTCGGGTTTACCGTGAGTTTCCAGAATTTCAGCACGAGTTCAGACGAAAGCGGGCGCATGAGCGCCCTGTCGCGTCGTCGTTTTTTAGGCCGGACAGGCATGGGACTGGCCGGCGTGGCCATCGCTCATTTGCTTGGTCAGGAAAAGGCGGCGGCAACCACCATTTCACGGGGGCTGCATTTTCCGGCCAAGGCCAAGCGGGTCATCTGGCTCTTTATGCACGGCGGACCGAGCCACGTCGACCTCTGGGACCCGAAGCCCGCCCTCTTAAAGTACGCAGGCAAGCCGATCCCCGACAGCCTGGCGAAGTTTGACACCCGGCGCGAGGTCCGGAAAAACCCGCTGCTGCCCGCCGCGAAGAAGTTCCACAAGATGGGGGAATCCGGGCTCGACATGAGCGAGTTCCTGCCGGAAATGGGCGAGCTGGCCGACGAGCTGTGCGTCATCCGCAGCTGCCATGGTGACAGCGTGAACCACCCGCAGTCCGTCTACCAGATGAACACCGGGGCGACGCTTGCGGGCAAGCCGAGCATGGGTTCCTGGGTGTCCTACGGGCTGGGTTCTGAAAATGAGAACATGCCTTCCTTTGTCGTCATGCCCGATCCCGGCGGCGGGCTCAAGGGCGGGCCTCCCGCTTGGGGCAGCGGCTTTTTGCCCGCTTCTTATCAGGGCACCACGCTGCGCCCCGGCGCTTCCCCAGTGCTGAACCTCCTGCCGCCCTCCGGCATGTCGAACGAGCGCCAGCGGGCCACGCTGGATCTGGTGAAGGACCTGAATCACGCGCACCTCAGCGAACGCAATGAGGACTACCAGCTCATGGCGCGGCTGGAAACCTACGAGCTGGCCTTCCGCATGCAGAGTGCGGCCCCTGAGGTGGTTGACTTGAAGGGCGAAACCGAGGCGACCAAGGAGCTTTACGGACTGGACGACAGCCGGACGCGCGAGTTTGGCACCCGCTGTCTGCTGGCCCGCCGCATGATCGAAAGGGGCGTCCGCTTTGTCCAGCTCTACTCCGGCAACACCAACGGCTGGGACGCCCACGACGACGTCCTCAGCAACCACAGCCGCCTCTGCAAGGCCACGGACAAGCCGGTGGCCGGCCTGCTCCGCGACCTGAAGAGCCGCGGTCTGCTGGAGGACACCCTCGTCATCTGGGGCGGGGAGTTTGGCCGCATGCCCATGAGTGAAAAGGGCAAAGGCCGCGACCACAACCCGTGGGGCTACTCCACCGTTCTGGCGGGAGCCGGGGTGAAGCACGGCCACATCCACGGGTCGACAGACGACTTCGGCATGCGGGCCGATGTGGATCCCGTGCATGTCAGCGACCTCCACGCGACCATTCTTCACCTGATGGGCATCGACCACGAGAGGCTCACCTTCCGGTTCAACGGCCTCGACCAGCGGCTCACCGGAGTGCGCGGGCATGTGGTGAACGGAATTTTAACCTAAGGAGTCATGCGTTTTTCCCGCGCCAGAAAATGCCTTGCGGCAGGCGCCCTCGCCCTGGTTTTTCCGGGTCTGGGGGGAGCGCCCGCCACGCCCATCTCCATGACGGGCGACCCGGTGACCAATGAGCAGGCCATCACCGAGGCGGATCGTGCCTTTTGGTCCTTCAGAGCCCTGAACCGTCCTGCCATTCCCGTCGTCGAGGACACAGCGTCCGTGCGCAACACGGTGGACCAGTTCATCGTCGCCGCCCTCGAGGCCGCCGGGAAAAAGCTGGCCCCGCAGGCGGACCCGGTCACCCTCATCCGGCGCGTGACTTTCGACCTGACCGGCCTGCCGCCCACGCAGGAGGAGGTGCTCGCTTTTGTCGCCGCCAGCAAGGCCTATGCCGCCGCTGGCTCCACAGGGCCCGATCCCTACGATTCCCTGGTGGCCAGGCTGCTGGCCTCTCCGCGCTACGGGGAGAGGGCGGCCCAGTCCTGGCTGGATCTCGCCCGGTTCGCCGAGACGGACGGCTTTGAGCACGACCTGGACCGGAAGGATGCCTGGCAGTACCGGGACTGGGTCATCCAGGCTCTCAACAAGGATCTGCCGTTCAATCAATTCGCCGCCTACCAGGTGGCCGGGGACGAAATGTCTCCCGAGAATGCCGTGGCCACCGGTTTCCTCATCGCCGGTCCCGACATGCCGGACAGCAATTTTCAGGACGAACGCCGCCACCTCCTGCTCAATGAAATCACGAGCACCATTGGCTCGGTTTTCATGGGACTGACAGTTGGCTGCGCCCAGTGCCATGATCATCCGTATGATCCGGTCAGCCAGGCGGATTTTTACCGCCTCCGCGCCTTCTTTGACCACATGGCTCCGCTGAAAAAGGAGAAGCAGCTTTCCATGGCCAACGCGGCCCCCTCGCCGACGCCCGTCGTGAGCCGGATATGCCTGCGCGGTGACCACCAGCGGCCCGGACCCGTGGTGCAGGCGGCTTTCCTGCGCATTGCGAATCCTGATTCCGACCTCGTCGTAGCTGCCCCCATTTCTAAAAACACCGGCCCCCGCACCATCGTCGCTCGCTGGCTAACCCAGTCGAACAACGGTCTCTTCCTCCGGGCGACGATGAACCGCATCTGGCAGCAGCATTTCGGCCGCCCCCTCGCCGGCACGCCGAACGACCTCGGCCGCCAGGGGGAGCACCCGACCCACCCGGAACTCCTCGACTGGCTCGCCACCGAGCTGCCCCTGCAGAAGTGGAGCCTGAAGCGCATGCACACCCTGCTCGTCACCTGCGCCACCTACCGGCAGCTGGGGGAGACCGGAACGCGTTCCTCCGGGCCGGCCGGTCCAAAGCCTGCCGCCGAGCGCGAGGCCGCCGCCGAGGACAATCACCTCTACGCCCGCTACCCGCGCCGCCGCCTCAGCGGAGAGGAAATTCGCGATGCCCTTCTCTCCATCTCCGGACGGCTCAGCCTGAAAACAGGAGGCCCCAGCGTGCGCCTGCCGCTCCCTCCCGAGGTCATGAGCACCCTCCTCGAGAAGCAGGCCAAGGAGGTCAGCCCGGCCTCGGAGTGGACCCGCCGCAGCATCTACGTCTTTGCCCGGCGCAACCTCCGCTACCCGCTCTTCGACCTTTTTGACCGCCCCGACGCCCTCGTCAGCTGCTCCCGCCGCAGCGAGTCGACCACCGCCACACAGGCCTTGTCGATGTTGAATTCCGAGTTTTCCCAGGAAATCGCCCGGACCATCGCCGCCGAGGTGCGCAAGGCGGGAACCGATCCGGCGGCCATCGTCGCCGCTGCCACGGTCCGCTGCTACTCACGCGGTCCATCAGACAGGGAAATGGCCCTTGGCACCGCCTTTCTGCAAAAGCGCGCTGCGGTTGCCACCTTCGACGAAGCGGTGACCGACTACTGTCTGGCCCTCATCAACGCCAGTCCGTTCTTCTACGTCGATTGACGTTTTTTTAGGAACTGCGCTGGTTCCGGCGTTTGCGGAGGGCTGATGCGGAAAGCAGACCCAGAGCCGCCAGAAAAGCGCTGCCTGGTTCCGGGATCGGGATCACCGGAACGTTTCCAGGCACCAGCGGCTTGCCGGAGGCGTCCAGAAATGTGATGCCGGAACCGATGAAGCTCAGCTGTTCGCTGTCCCCGTTGTCGTTCAGATCGTCGTCGCCCACCACAAAAAGGGCGGCCTTGATGCGTTTGTCGTCGCTGGCCAGTCCGATGAAGCGGCTGGTGGAGTTCCCATACGTTTCGGAAACGTTGTTGTTTCCGCTGTAGGAAACGTTGGGGAAGAGGGTGCTGTCGGGGGTGTAGTCGATGCGCTCGGTGGAGTTGTCCGTGTACGTGAGCAGCAGAAACCCCACGGGGCTGCCCGTGGCGCCGGTTTCCAGATCCCCGCCAAAAATGCCGAAGCTGTAGACGCCGCCCCCGTCAAAAGCGCTCAGATCGAATGACACCCCGTTGCGAACGCGGTCGGAGGAGCTCCCGCCATTGGTGCCCAGGTAATAGCCGGATCCCGCCCCGGAGGCGAAGCCCGGCCGGGGAGCGCTGGCTTGCATCGTCGTAGAGTTCAGCCCAAAGGTGCTCAACGTCGCCGACCCGGACACGCTTGGCGCGTTGGTCAGGTCATTCCAGCCTGAAATTCCCGCGACCACGCTCGTCGATCCGATTGTATAGGTGTAGCTGGAGGCATTGGTCGCTGCGGTGGAGAATTTGCCCCAGACCGCTTTCGGCGCTGCGCCTGTGGTCGGGGACACGTCCGCAGGAGTCAGATTCGCCGTGGCCAGCCAGGACGTGAAGGCCGAATCACCCGCCGGATTTCCGGTGCGGATGGTTCCGGACGCCCCGGCTTGATATTCACGCCCAAGGTAGAGCGCTGTGGCGCCCCAGGATTGCCAGGGCAGGAGCATGAAAGAAAGCAGGAGGAGGTGTTTCATTTCAGAAATTTTGTAATAGTGGAGAATTCCGCAAATACAATACCACGCATGGAGATGAGCGCGCCAACTTTTTTGTGAAAAACTCGTTTCACGGCAGAAAAGGGGAAACCCTTCGGGCCGGAGAAAACGGGACACTTCGCGGCCTGTCGCAGCCTTGCGGAAGAGAGTTGGGGCAACCTTTCGCTTGAAAGACAGGGGATTTACGCTGAACATCCGCCCTTTCCGCCCTGACACCCGTTTCAGGGAGGCGGGTCTTGCTGGCTCATGATGCGGTCAGCGAAACTACAACACATTGATACCGAATCATATAGAATTATTGACGCCCATGCAACAGATCGCCTCCAAAATCCGCGAGTTGTCGCCCTCACTCACACTCTCCATCACCGCCCAGGCCAACAAACTGAAGAAGGACGGCATCGACGTGTGCAGTTTTGGCGCAGGCGAGCCTGATTTCGACACCCCCCAGCACATCAAAGATGCCGCCGTGAAGGCGCTGGCTGAAGGGAAGACGAAATACACCGCCGCCGAAGGCCTGCTGGAACTGCGCGAGGCGATTTCTGCGAAGCTGCTCGCCGACAACAACCTTGAGTACACCGCAAGCCAGATCACTGTAAACTGCGGGGCCAAGCACTCCTGCTACAATGCCATCCTGGCCGTTTGCGAGCCGGGTGATGAAGTCATCATCCCCAGTCCCTACTGGACCAGCTACCCTGAAATGGTGCGCTTGGCCGGAGCGACCCCGGTGATTGTTGAGACGAAGGCCGAGAACGGCTGGAAAATGACCGCCGAGGAGTTCGAAAACGCGATGAGCCCGCTGACAAAGATGGTCATCATCAACAGCCCGGGCAATCCGACCGGCTCCGTCTACTCGAAAGAGGAGCTGGAAGCCATCGGCGAAGTCGCCGCCGCCGAGGACATCATCATCCTGAGCGATGAAATTTACGAAAAGCTCGTCTACAACGACCAGAAGCACGTGAGCATCGCCAGCCTGAGCAAGGAACTGGCTGCGCTGACGATCGTGGTGAACGGATTTTCCAAGGCTTACAGCATGACGGGATGGCGTCTTGGCTACACCGCCGCCCCCCGCGCGCTGGCAGATGCCATGAACAACATCCAGAGCCACACGACAAGCGCGCCGACCACCTTCGCCCAGTGGGCCGCCCTGGCCGCCCTGAACGGCGACCAGCAGGCCCTCACGGACATGCGCGAGGAGTACGACCTTCGCCGCCAGTACATGCTCAGCCGCCTCCAGGCGATCAGCAATGTGACCGTCGTGGAGCCGCAGGGCGCGTTCTACTTCCTTGTCGGCATTGAAAAGATGGGCCTCAAGTCCCTGAACTTCTCCGAGAAGCTGCTCAGCCGCCAGCAGGTCGCCGTCATTCCTGGCATCGCTTTCGGGGCGGACAACACGATCCGCTTCAGCTACGCCACCGGTTTGGATGTGATCAAGAAGGGCATGGACCGTTTCCAGGAATTCTGCCTTTCCCATTAATCGGGGTTTCCGGCTTTTTCCATTCAGCCCGGCACCCGGTTCAACCTGGGTGCCGGGTTTTTTTGTCCCCCGCCCGCCGTTCTGGTGGCGGAATTGCCGGCCGCCTTCAAATTCAGTGACATTCCAATTTTCACCCCCCGCCGGCCGGGCAGATTATTTCGCAGTGTCGAAGTTTTTGCTTTGTTCCGGCATGGGAAACGCTTATGAAGAATTGATTCATGGCCGCCTCCGTTTTTGATCTGGCCCAGGGCGTGTCCTACCCGCTGCCGGATACAGTCATTTTTGGGCGCAACACGGACTCGACCATCTGCCTGCCGGATGTTCGGGTGTCGCGGCGGCACGCCATGATCCGCAAGCAGGATGAGGGCACGTGGTGGTTCTACGATCTGGGCAGCTACAACGGCAGCTACCTGAACGGCCAGCGGATCACCACCACCCGTCCGCTGGAAAGCGGCGACGTGATCCGGATTTGTGATTTTCAGTTCAGGTTCGACATGGTGACGAACAGCACCGCCCGCGTGCCCATCCTCGGGGATACCGGCCCGCTGCCGGACCTGACCATCGCGCCGATGATTATTTTCGTCTCCGACATCAAGGGGTTCACCCGGTTGTCAGAAATCATGCCCCCGGACGACCTCGCCCAGGCCATCGGCACATGGTACGGGGCCTGCGAGCAAATCCTGAACGCTCACGGAGCGGCTATCGACAAATTCATCGGGGATGCCGTCCTGGCCTACTGGACGGACATTTCCCCGAACGCCCGCGCGTGGGCGCTCTCGGCTGCGCACAAGCTCCGGCAGGCTACGGCGGAGATTAACGAATCGATGCGGACCACCTTTGATGCGTGGGGCACGGAGTTTTCCTGCGGGGTGGCGCTGCACATCGGGGATGTGTCCTACGGCCACCTCGGCCAGGGGGGGCTGACCATGCTGGGAGACGCGGTGAATACGACCTTCCGCCTCCAGGGGCTCACACGGATCATTGGCAGCGACATGCTGGCCAGCGCGGATTTTTTTGAATACTGGCCCGGCTGGGAGGAGGGGAAGACGTGGTGTCTGCCCCAGGGCACGCATGAACTGAAGGGCCGCCAGGCGTCGGTGGAAATTTATTCGCTCGAGAACTGCCCGGAGGAGTATCTGTAGGGTCCGTTCATCGTGAGTGGTCCCGACGCCAGCGCAGAGGCTGTGCCCCCGAAGAAAAAGGAGGGCTGGCGTGGCGTGCTCCTGACGGCCCTGGCGTGCGGGGCGTTTCTCTGGTTTTGGTTCTCCCCGGAAAGGAAATCCGCCGATGAGATGAGCCCGATGGAGTGGGTGGCGCTGGCGCTGAAAACCCTGCCGAAAGAAAACCGGAAGGATGCCATGGTCAGCTATGAGATCGCCCTGCTGGCGGACGCCCTGCGGCTGAAAGACCCCGCCCTGGCAGACGAGGTGCTGAAGTCCCTGCCGGATCCGCTTTTTGCCGCCGCATCCGATGCCTCGGCGCCGCCTGTGAACGTCGTACCTCCGGGATTTCCAGCCGAGGTGAAGGGCACCGTGGACGCCGCCCTGGCCGCCTACGACCTCGTGGACATCCCCGCCGGCGGGGAAAAGCTCGCTGCTGCGTTGAGCCAGATTCGCGTCCTGGCGGATCCCTCGCTCAAGGCGTCTGCTGCGGTGCATCTGGCCGTGGTGGAAACCAGGCTGGGCCTGGCGGACAAGGCGCGCGGTATTTTTTCCGCCGTGCCAGAGGCCAGGCAGGCGCCGCTGGCGGTGCCGGTGGAGACGGCGGTGCTCTTTCCACAGGCGGACCTGGTCGCGCCGGCGCTGAGCTGGCTGACCGGCCACTCAGGGCAGGCGCCGCTCATTGTGCCCCAGCTCGTCCAAGCCCGGCGGCAGCGGCTGGCAAATAAAGAGCGCGGTGAACTCGCCATCCACGGCAGCGCTGCCGAGCCTTGGGCCGACCCCGCAGATCCGGAGCGCCAGCGCCGCCAGGACATCTGGGCCGCGGTCGAGGCACGGCAGTTCCCCAAGGTGCGTGAACTCACCGACGCAGCCCCCGCAGGCGAGGCCCGGGCTCTTGCCTACTTCACCGCAGCCCGCGCCATGTACTGGCCGTGAGGACCCCCAGCTGACGCATGATTGATTTCCAAAATGTGACCAAAATCTGGCCCGGTCGTCCCCCGGTGACGGCGCTGGATGGCGTTTCGTTCCGGTGCGAGCCCGGCCGCGTCTTCGCCCTGCTCGGGCCGAATGGCTCGGGGAAAACAACCGCCCTTCGCCTCATCGCCGCCCTGCTGGAGCCGACCTCGGGCGTCGTCACCGTGAATGGAGCGGAGACCACGAAAGATCCCGTCGGGGTGAAGCGCCACCTCGGCTTTCTCACCAGCACGACCGCCCTCTACGAGCGGCTCACGCCGGAGGAACTCGTCCGCTACTTTGCCGACCTGCACGAGCTGCCGCGGGAGGCGGCCCGGGCGCGCGAGGCGGAGCTTTTTGCCCGGCTGGACATCGCCTCCTTTGCCCGCCAGCGCATCGGAAAGCTCTCACTCGGCATGAAGCAGCGTGTCTCCATCGCCCGCGCCCTCATCCATGATCCCGCCGTGCTCGTCCTCGACGAGCCCACCACCGGCCTCGACGTCATCAGCTCCCGCGCCATTCTCGACCTCATCCGCGAGTGCCGCGCGGCGGGGAAGACGATCCTCTTTTCCACCCACATCATGGGGGAGGTGAGCCTGCTGGCGGACGACATGGCCATTCTTCACCAGGGGCGCATCCGCTGGCAGGGCCGGTTTCCGGATTTCCACGCCGGCGTGACCGGACGCAGCCTGGAGGATGAGTTCATCCGCATTGTGGAGGCGGCGGCATGAGCACGTTTAAAACTGTTTTCCTCAAAGAGCTGAGGGACATCCTGCGCGACCGCCGGACGCTCCACATGATGATCGTCGTGCCGCTCGTCTTTTACCCGGCCGTGAGCTTCATTCTGGGCACCCTGCAAGATCGGGAGGCCAGGAACCTCTCCACCCGTGTCATCCAGGTGGCCGTGACACCGCCGCACGAGGGCGAGCCGCTGCGCGAGTTTCTCTCCACCCGTGCCAGCCTCGTGGAACCCTGGAAGGCGGAGGTCGAGGTGGTGCTCTCCAGCGGCTTCGACGAGCAGACTGTCGGCACCGGCACCGGCTATGCCAGTGTCCACAGCCAGGACGAGATCGCCGCCGCCCGCGTGAATGGCTGGCTCAACGAATTTCGCCAGAGCCTGCTGGCCGGCCGCCAGGCGAGGCTGGAGCAGTCCCCGTCCTTCTTCCGCCCGCTGGTCATCCAGTCCTCCCGCCAGGGAAGCCGGGAGGGGCCCGGCCTGAACATCAAGACCGCGCTCTACGCCGGCATGTGCACCTACTTCCTCGTCTTCCTCACCTTCACTGGCTCCATGCCGCCGGCCATAGACCTCGGGGCCGGGGAAAAAGAGCGCGGCACTCTGGAGACGCTCCTCACCTCGCCCGCCTCGCGTTCCCAGATCCTGGCGGGAAAGCTGGCCGTCGTCTCCCTTTCGGGCCTGTCCTCCGCCGTCATGTCGTGCCTCGGCCTCATCCCGGTCAATCTCCTCAGCCACGGCGGCGCCCGGCAGCTCACGCGCGAGGCGCTCCAGACCCTCGGCACTCTGGAGAATTTTGTCTTCATCGCCGCACTCCTCGTTCTGCTTTCCATTTTCTTCAGCAGCCTGCTCCTTTCCATTTCCCTGCTCAGCCGCTCCCCGCGTGAGGCGCACCACCGCATCATGCCCGTCATGATGCTCGTGACCGTCCTCCTCCTCGCCGGCATCTTGCCCTCCGTGCCCTTCAACACTTGGACCGCCCTCGTCCCCGTGCTCAACGCCGTCCTCTGCCTGCGCACCGGCCTCGCCGGTCACGCCCAGTTGATCCCCCTCGCCCTCACCTGCGCCAGCCTCCTCCTCAGCAGCTTTCTCACCATCCGCCTCGCCGCCCGCGCCATCAATCGCGAGTCCGTGTTTTTTAAGCCGTGAAGCGGAATGGTCAGGCTGGAGGGAGATCAAAAAGCGTCATCGCCCGTCCCATGACTTCGTGGATGAACGCTGCGGGTACCTTGCAAACAGGCTGCCACTGTCGCTCCCTCCAGTCCAGGGAGCGAATGTGGTCGCAGAGCACGACTCCTGAGAGCGGAAGGCCTACCGGTACGGCCAGCTCAAATGGATAGCCCTTCACCCGGCTGCTAATCGGGCAGAAAACTGCCAAGCCCGCTTTGTCGTTGTACCGGGTGTGGCTCAACACAATGGCGGGGCGTCGTCCCGCCTGCTCCCGGCCAGCTTGGGGATCAAAAACCAGCCAGCCGAGCGCGCCCAGCTCCGGCACGGTTTGTATTTTTTTCCTCATTCCGCCAGGATTTCACGGCCTCTGTCAGCGCCCCAGTCCGTGGAAGCGTGGAGATTTTCGGCATTAACCCCCGCAAGCAGATCATCAAGACTCGGTCGCTGTGAAATGGCCTTAACGGTTAGTTCTGAGGCGTCAACTCTGAGAGTGACAGCATCCCCGGCCTCCACGTGAATCTGCCTTGCCAGGGCCGCCGGAATGCGGAGAGCCAGGCTGTTTCCCCATTTCTGAATCGTGGCTGTCATGTTTATACAATGGCTATACAATACCTGCCTGTCAACTTGGAGAAGGCAAATGCAGCGTTCAAACAGGGAGGCTGTTTGCTCACAACCAAATCTTGTTGATGACGGCCATGTAGACGGGCAGGCCGGCGACGACGTTGAAGGGAAACGTGAGGGCCAGAGCCATGGTGACGTAGAGACCCGGATTGGCGGCGGGGAGAGCCAGGCGCATGGCGGCGGGCACGGCGATGTAGCTGGCGCTGGCGCAGAGAACGGTGAAGAGCATCGCGTCGCCACGCGGCAGCCCGATGGCATGCGCCACCGCGATGCCGAGGGCGGCGCTGACCAGCGGGAACAGAACGGCGAAGACGACAGGGAACCAGCCCAGCTGCCGGACGCCGGCCAGCTGGCGGGCGCTCGTCACCCCCATGTCGAGCAGGAACAGGCAGAGCATGCCTTTGAACAAATCCGTCGTGAAGGGGGCCAGTGCCTCTCCACCGCGAGCCCCCGTGAGCGCGCCGATGGTCAGTGCGCCGATCAGCAGGAGGACGGAGCCGTTGCAGAAGGCATCGTGGAGCAGGGGCTTCCACTGGACCGCGGCCCCCCTCCCGGAGCTGGTGAGGCGGGCCAGCGTGATGCCAACGATGATGGCCGGGGATTCCATCAAGGCCATCGCTGCGACCATGTGCCCGCTGAAGGCCACACCCAGGTTGCTGAGAAAGGACACGGCGGCAATGAACGTCACCGCGCTGACCGAGCCATAGGCTGCCGCCACTGCGGCCGCATTGCTCGCGTCCATCCTACGTTTCAGAAAAAAGAACACCCCCACCGGGATGAGCGCTGCCATGAGAATGGCCGCCCCCAGGCTCGTCACGATCTCCCGGGTCAACCCGGTGTGGTTCAGCTCCACGCCACCCTTGAATCCGATCGACAGGAGCAGGTAGAGCGAAAATAGTTTCGGCAGCGGCTGCGGTACCTCGAGGTCGGACTTCAACCAGCAGGCGAACATGCCGAGGAAGAAAAAGAGCACGGGCGGGTTCAGGAGATTGGTGAGGATGAGGTCGGCGTTCATGGAGGCGGAGCGTGTGGCGGGCTGGTGAATTTTCTTGTTTCAGGGCGGCAGTTCGGCTAACCTTTTCAGGAAACTGAATACACGAACTACTATTCATGTATTGGTAAACACGAATTATGTCAACACCTCTTTCAAAAAAATCCCCAAGCCGCTCCGCAACCCGGCCCGCAGCAAAAAAAGCCGCCTCCAGTTCCCCGCCCGCCACAGGTGCTGCTGGGGAGTGGACCTTTCTCACCAACCATGCCCACGTCCTGCTCTGCCTGGCTGCGGACGCGGAGCTGAGGGTGCGGGATTTGGCAGCCCGCGTGGGCATCACCGAGCGGGCTGTTCAAAAGATCATCGCCGAGCTGGAGGCCGGTGGCGTGCTCGCCCGCGAGCGCGAGGGACGAAGGAACCGCTACACCATCCACGGCAACCAGCCCCTGCGCCATCCCGTCGAAGCCCACCGCTCCCTGAACGACCTCATCCGCGCCATTGTGGGTTGAGGTCGATGGGCAGGAGGGGCGCTCGGCGGGCTCCACGGAACACCTGCCGGTTCGCTCAAAACCCTGTGATAGCGGTCCCGCCCGCCTTTGCCATTTCGATCAGGAAGGTCAAGCTGGGCCTCAAAGGTGTGCTTGGGGCCGGCGCCGCCTCACGCAAAAACCTCCTTCACCGCCTCGCCCTTGCCGTCTTCGGTGACGTAGAAGGGGCGCTGTTCGACATCGAAGACGGTCTTTGGGCTGATGCCCATGGCGGTCATGATTGTGGCGTGGAGGTTGGTGACGGAGACGGGGTCCTTGCTGACGACGTGGGGGTGGACCTCTGAGGTGGCGCCGTGGATGTGGCCTTTTTTCACCCCGCCGCCAAACATAACGACGGGGCTGCCGCCGGTGAAGTGGCGGTGCAGGCCGTAGTGCTTCATCTCGGTGATGACGTCGACTTTTTCGGAGGTCTGGTCGTTGGCGGTGGAGCCGGGTTTTCCCTCCATGAGCATGTCGCGGCTGAACTCGCTGGCGATGACGACGAGGGTGCGGTCGAGCAGGCCGCGAGCCTCTAGGTCGAGGATGAGGCGGGCGATGGGGCCGTCGACCTGCTTTTTCATGTCGGCAAAGGTGGTGTGGCCGTTGGCGTGAGTGTCCCAGTTCAGGAAGGGGACGTACTCGGTGGTGACCTCGACGAAGCGGGCTCCGGCCTCCACCAGACGGCGGGCGAGCAGGCAGCCGCGGCCGAAGCGGCCGGTATCGTAGGCGGCGTAGCTGGCCTTGTCTTCCAGGGTGATGTCAAAGGCGGCGCGCTCTTTTGAACTGAGGAGGCGGTAGGCGTTGTCGATTGAGCGGAGCATGGACTCCTGCTGGTAGTCGCTCATCACGTCCCGGCGGGGGCTGGCGTCGACGAGCTTGCGGAACAGCTGGAACCGGTTGTCGAAGCGGCCGGGCTCCATGCCCTTGGGCGGGCGGACGGACTGGGCGGCCTCCTCGGGGTAGGGGAGGTTCATGGGGCCGAATTCATTGCCAAAAAAGCCCGCAGTGGTGAAAGCCTTCAGCTCCTCGCTCTCGCCCACGCCTTCCAGACGCTGGCCGATGTTGATGAAGGCGGGCATGACGGGATTCCGCGGGCCGAGCACGCGGGCCATCCACGCGCCCAGGTGCGGGGCGGCCACGGTCTGCGGCGGCACGTAGCCGGTGTGCCAGTGAAACTGGTGGCGGGAGTGCAGGATGCTGCCGAGGTCGGGCTGAAATGCGGACCGGATGAGGGTGCCGCGGTCCATCACTTTGGCCATGTTTTCCAGCCCCTCTGTCAGCTTGAGCCCGGGCACCACGGTGTCGATGGCGGGGAAGGTGCTGGAGAGGTCCTTTACGGAAAGTCCTTTCCGGAAGGGCTCGTGGTGCTTCGGGTCGAAGGTGTCCGGCCCGGCCATGCCGCCGGCCAGCCAGAGGAGGATGCAGGCATCCGCTTTCGCAGCAGGGTGGACGATTTTTTCCCCAGTGGTGGGCGCGGCACGGAGGAGGGAGGGCTCTCCACTGGCCAGGGCAGCGGTGGTGGCGGCGGCCAGTTTTTTCAAGAAAGCCCGGCGGTTCTCTGACTCGGGGGCGGAGGGGTCAAGGTGGAAGTTCATGGTGGTGGCGGCTGGGTGGATTACCGGACGATTTGAAATTCAGGCTGCATGAAGAAGGCCCAGAGCAGGTCCTGGACCCCGGTTTCGGTGAGTTGCGGGCCGAGGGACTCCAGGGCGATGCGCATTTCCCCGGGATCCGGGTCGCGGCCGAGGGTGGAACGGCTGAGCCAGCTAAGGAGAGCTTCGGGCTTTTCCCAGCCGCGCGCCAGCAGGTTTTTTGCCCCGCGCTCGAGGGTGCTGGTGAGGACTTCACCATTGGAGAGGTCGATGGCCTCCAGCGTGTTCAGATCCGGCGGGCGCATGGAGACGATCTGCTCCCGCTGCGGGCGGCCCAGGCTGCGGGTGAGAAAATCACTCTTCATGAGGGAGCTGCGGACCATGAGGCTGGTGCCTGTGGTCGTGTGCGCCAGCTGGCTGGAGAGGGTGCTCCCCACGCTGGCAGCCCAGGGGCCTGTGATGACGGAGGCGGGAGCCCAGGCGGGCTGGGTTTTGAAATGGCCTTTCCCGTCCGGCTTCGCGTGCGTCCACTGCCACGTCGTGTCCGTGGAGATCCCGGCGCGGCGGCCATCAGCCATCATAAAGAGGGCTTCGAAGAAGACGGCGGCCGGGTTTGGTCCGCTGCCGCCGTTCACGGCCTGGATGACGATTTCGTTCTCCCCCTTTTTCAGACTGCCGGTCAGGCTGGCGGACTCGACGGTTTCCCAGTTCGCGTCGGCGAGGATTTTTTTTCCGTTGAGGAAAAGGGTGTACTCATTGTCGGCCGTGATGACGGCTCCGGCGCGGGCGGGCACGGCCTCCAGGGAAAAGGTCTTCCGCAACGTGACGACCTGGCCCGCTGGCGGCGTCTGCCCGGCGGGCGTGTCGGAGGCCCACACCCACTGACCAGTCAACTTCTCCGGCGGGGTGTCGCCCGCCTTGCCGCGGGTGACCGGGGCATCAAACTTTGAAGGTGCCGTGTCCGTGACCTGCCACACGGCGTCCATGAACTGCTCTGCGGTCAGGCGTTTCGCCCGGGGGCCGGCAAAGGTGTAGCCCCGGTCATCCGCCCCGCGCGCCACAATCTCGGCTTTCATCTGGTAGGCCTGGCTGGTGGCGATGAGTTCCAGAGTCTGCTTCAAATTATAGCGGCTCTCCTGGAGATGGATGGCGAGCTGGTCGAGCAGGTCAGCATTCCACGGCTCGGTGCCCATGGCGTCAGTCGGGTGCACGATGCCCCGGCCCATGAGGCGGTGCCAGAGGCGGTTCACGATGGTGCGCGTGAACCGGCCATTTTCCGGATGGGTCATGAGGGCGGCCAGCTGCTCCAGGCGCTTTGGCTGCGGAGCGGCGGCGTCGATGGAGCCCAGCTCGGGGAAAAGCCATGCCGCCTTCGCCGTGCGGCCGACGGGCTTGTCACAGCGGTTGATTTCCAGTGGCCGGGTGGAAAAGACGGCGGCCAGCCCGTAGGCCTCGTCCAGCTTCCACCGGTCAATGAAGCTGTCGTGGCAGGAGGCGCACTTCATGTTGATGCCGAGAAACGACTGGCAGACGCTCTGGGCAAACTGGATCTCCACCGTCTGGCCGGCGCTCACCTCGCCGCGCCATTTGATGCCCTCCGTGTATCCGCGGCTCTCGTCGGTGGGCGGGTTGATCAGCTCCCGGGTGAAGCGGTCGAAAGGCTTGTTCTCCACCAGCGCTCCGTAAAGCCACTTCGTCACCTGGCGGCGTCCGCCTGTGATGAAGCCGGTGCCCGAGTAGTCATTTCGAAGCAGGTCATTCCAGAAGGTGAGCCAGTGCTCGGCATACTCAACGTCGCGCGAGAGCAGCTGCTTCACGAGGCGTGCCCGTTTGTCCGGCGACTGGTCTGCGAGAAAGGCGGCGCGCTCTTCTGTGGTGGGCAGCAGCCCGACAAGGTCGAGCGAGGCGCGGCGCAGAAAGGTTGCGTCATCGATGGCGGCGGGGCGCGTGACCTTGTGCTGCGTCATCCAGGCATCAAGGATCCGGTCGAGCGGATTTTCGCGGCCCTCCACCGCAGCGGGCAGTTCAGGACGGCGCGGTTTGAGCGGCGGTTCATACGATGGTTTTTTAAACGCGAAGCCCTCCTCCCACACCGCCCCTTCATCGATCCACTGCTTCACCACCGAGGCCTGCTCCGCGGAAAGGCGCGGCCCCTCCGGCGGCATCTGTGTGTCCTTGTCACTGGTGACTAGTAATTTATACATCAGACTTTCCGCGCCGTGTCCTGCGTCGAGGACCTTTCCGTTTTCACTGCCGGTCATGAGCGAGGTGCGGTCGTTCATGGAGAGGCCGCCCTTCTTCTTGTCGCCGGCATGGCACTTCGTGCAGTGCTCGCGGAGGATGGGGACGATCTGGTGCGCGAAGTCGACTGGCGCTGCGTGCAGTCGGGGAAGCGTGCAGGCGAGCAGCAGAGCGGCGTGGAGCGTGCGTTTGTTAAGTGGTGAATTCATGCTCCAGCAGTGTGGCAGTCGTGATGAAGATCGTCAACAGTGGTGAAAAATGGCGGGTGCCTAACATTACTACAAGCCAAAGCAGCCGTGTTTCGCAAAAAAAAATGCATTAAACTACACTTTTCCTGACTATAGACCTTGACCTCTGATCAGCGTCCCATAATAATCGCCTCGACTGAAAGACCGGGTAGTTCACTTGGTCCCTGCATGAGCACAGAACCCTCCATCATCACCGGCATGGCCGGCGCCCCAGGCGGCAAGGAATCGCAAGCCGGTTCCACTGTTCGCGACGGTGGCAGTTTCGTCTCCAGGTGGAACTCACCCTCTCCAAGTGAGCCCGTCCACAGAGCAGGGATCGTCCTCCCCGCAGTAGGGTGGCTCAGGCCTTCCTCAACAACCCCATTTTCGATGAGCCGGTCCGCACCACGGAAACGTGATCTGGTCGGTGCTCCTCAAGCCGTCCCCACTGGAGGGTTGGCTGCATGACTGTCCGCCGGACGGTACTCACCCAGTCGCAAGACTGGGCGGGGAAACGCCGGCGGCAACCCAAACAAACAAAACACCAAAGCACCATCAATAGTATGAAGACCATGAAAGCCGCCAAGAAGGCCGTCGCCAAGAAGGCCGTCGCCAAGAAAGCCCCTGCCAAGAAGGCCGCCGCCAAGAAGCCCGCTGCGAAGAAAGCTGCTGCGAAGCCCGCCGCGAAGAAAGCCGCTGCGAAGCCCGCCGCGAAGAAGGCCGCTGCCAAGCCTGCTGCCAAGAAAGCCAAGGCCGCCAAGAAAGCCCCTGCCAAGAAGGCAGTCGCCAAGAAGGCCGCGAAGAAGAAGTAATCCCGGGAGGAGGCCCGCGTTCGACGACCGGGTACTCTTCGCAGGCTGGTTCATTCCAGCCAGGAAGTCCGAAAGGCCTTGTGCCTTTCGGGCTTTTTTATGGCGCCAGGGGCAGTGGTGGACTACAAGTTGTTTCCCCCGTTTCCTGCCAGTGCCTGCTTCCCCCCCATTCCTCCGTGGCATCCCCCCGCTGCTTCTGCTCCTCGCAGGTGGCTGGATCCTGCCGACCCTGCATGCCGAGCGGCTTCGCATCGCCTGTGCGAACATTACGAGCGGCAACTACCAGTCCTACGATCCCGGGGAGGGCATCCGGATTTTTCAAGGCATCGATCCGGATGTGGCGCTGATCCAGGAGTTCAACTACGGCACAAACTCCTCGACCGACGTCCGCTCCTTTGTGACCTCGGCTTTTGGTTCCACCTTCAGCTGGTTTCAGGAGGGCGGAGCGCAGATCCCAAACGGCATCGTTTCCAAGCACCCCATCATCGCTTCCGGCGAGTGGGATGATGTTCAAGTGAGCAATCGCGACTTCGCCTGGGCGCGGATCGATCTGCCGGGGGACAAGGATTTGTGGGCTGTCAGCGTGCACTTTTTGACATCCAGCGCGGCGACGAGAAACTTGGAGGCGAAGGCGCTGGTCGAGTTCATTCAGGCCAATGTCCGGTCCTCGGACTACCTGGTTATTGGCGGGGACTTTAATAGTGATGCGCGGACCGAGGCGCAGTTCAGCACCCTCTCCGCCGTGGTGAACGTGGCGGCCCCGCATCCTGTGGACAGGAACAACAACGGCAACACGAACGCCGGCCGCAGCAAGCCCTACGACAGCGTCTTTCCCGATGCCGACCTGAAGGCGCTGCAGACGCCCGTGATCATCGGCAGTTCCACTTTTTCCAGCGGACTGGTCGTCGACACCCGTGTCTACTCGCCCATCAGCGAGATCAGCCCGGCGCTCGCCAGCGACAGCGGCGCCACGAACATGCAGCACATGGCCGTGGTGAAGGACTTTCTGCTCCCGGCACCGCCGGATCCCCCGGTGCTGCCCCTTCTCAGCATCGTTCCGGCGGGTGCGCCCATGACCTCCCTGCGCATCACCTTTACCTCCACCAGCACCGCAGTGTACGAAGTCCAGGCCTCTGAGAGGCTGGACAGTGCGCCGGCTTGGACGCCGCTCGGTCAGATCACCGCAGCTTCCACCACGACCACGGCGGTCATCGTAAAATCTTCGCCCGCCTCCGGCCAGGTCGTGGACGCCAGCCTTGGTGCCGTGCCGCGCCGGTTTTACCGGATCATCAGGAAATAACGCAGGTCACACGGCCCAGTTCACCTCGACCTGCTGGTCGTTGCCGAAGCGGTCCTTGTACTTCACGAATCCGTGCTGCACGCCAAACTCGTGCACCTCCTTCGTTACCTTCACGTCGTAGGCGCAGTATTCCGCGATCTGGAGGATCTTCCCCTCGCGCCACCACTTGATCGCTTCCAGACCGTCCGCTGTTTTGCCAAATCCCAGAGTGGCACTCGCGACCGCGTCCAGCTTCAGCCGGTGGCCCAGCCGCTGCTCCAGATCCAGGAGCAGGTCGAGATTTATGGTCTGGGCCGGCAGGTCGAGGATGGTGTACTTCTGCAGCACCGGCAGGTCGAACCCGACGTGGTTGAATCCGATGATTTTGTCCGCCTTCATCAGCTGTTCGATGAGGGCGTCCGCATCCGATTCGCCGAAGATGTGGTACTGGCCGGTCTTTGTGCTGAAGGTCACACCGATGGACATGCCCATCTTGTCCTTGTTGCCCCAGCCGCCCACATCATTGGCGGAGCGCTGCGTTTCGAGATCGAAGTAGAGGATTTCTTTTTCCATGGAGAGGGGAGGATCACGCGGCGGGTTTCGGTGCGGGGGCTGGGGCTGGCGCAGGGGAGCGAAGGCGGTTCCACTCTTCCTGGATCTGCTTGATCTGCGGCTCCCACATGTCGCGCTGGCTGGCGGGCAGGTCCGGCGGGAGAGGATAGAGGAAAACCGGGATGGTCCGTACCACCGAGAAGCCGATGGCGCCCAAGATGAAAAGCATGATGAGTTCCGGGCGGACCGGCGAGTGGGTGACCACGGTTCGGCGCGAGGCATCCCACCAGGTGATTCCGGTCTGGAGGAAAAAAAAGAGCGAGAGTGCGAGTGAAAGGTGCCAGAGCAGGTCGATGCCCAGGCCCCAGCCGCGCAGCCAGATGACGAGTGATCGTGTGAGCGCTGCCGAATATGATGGCGGGCCGCCGTCCTCGGAACTGACGTGGATGCCGAGCAGCGCCTTGCCCGGGGTGGTGCCGAAACGGGAGAGCAGGAAGGCCTCGGCAAAGATCCAGAGGAAGCTGGGCAGCGGCAGCAGCCAGAGCGTGGGAAGGGAAAGCCGGATCGGCTCGATCCAGCCGGTCGCGATGCCGGTCGCGTAAACCAGCAGCGTGGCGACCCAGGTGTCGAACAGCCGGGCGAAAAACCGCGGCACGGCCTGCCGCCAGAAGAGCTGCCCCTTTGTCAGCTGCGTCAGCCGCCGGGGATTTGCCTCCAGGTCAAGCGGGCCGTCCTCATCCATTTCAGGCAGTGGCGGGGGCAGGGCGGGGTCGGGCACTTTCGGGAAGAGGCCGGTGAGGGCGGACATCTCGCTCAGCGGCAGCCACGCCTCCATGCCGTTGTGCCAGCCGAGGGCGTCGGGCGTAAGGAGGCCGGTCTCCAGCTTTTCCTTGAGCTGAAAAATCCGGAACGGCCCCTGCCTTTCGCCACCACTGAGAACGTAGAAATCCATCGTGTCCTACTCGGAGCGCAGGGCCTTCGCCGGGTCAAGTCTGGCTACGATCCATGCCGGGGGCACCGCCGCCAGCGTGCACAGGATAAAAGCGCCTCCGCAGATGAGCCCCACGTCCGCACCCACCAGTTGCGCGGGAATGGAGGAGAGGCCGTAGATTTCCGGGGGGAAAACCTCCACGCCAATGCTGAGCAGGAACCTCTGCACCGGATCCAGGTTGTGAATGATGAGCCAGCCGAGGCTGAAGCCGACCGCCGTGCCCAGCACCCCGACCACCATCCCCTGGGAGACAAAAATGCCCACGACCTGGGAAACACGCGCCCCCAGCGCCCGCATGACGCCGATTTCCTTCCGTTTCTGGATGGTGACGGTGATGAGCGTGTTCATAATGCAGAAGCCCGCGACCACGAGGATGAAAAAGAGCACGACGTACATCATGCCGCGCTCGTTGCGGATGGCGTCGAAGAATACCTTGTGCTTGTCCATCCACGTGACAGCCGACCATGTTTCCGGCAGGGCATCCAGCAGCGCCGCCTGGTATTGGCCGGCGCGGAAGGCGTCGGGCGTGGTGATTTCCAGCCCGTGCACATCCCCGGTGCGGGAGAGCGCCATGCATTCCTGGCCCACATGCAGCGGGACGAAGATCGTCTTCGGCGCCTGGAGGGATTTAAAGAGGCCTCGCACTTCAAGCTCCTGCGGGGCGGTCACTTCCTCCAGCTGGTCGGCCAGCTCCTCGGCCGGAATGCGTTTCTCCTTTGGCTTCGCCTTGTTTTCAGAGATGATCCGGTAGGCCTCCTCCGCATTGCGGAAGGAAAGCACCGTAATCTTGTCCCCCACGTGGATGTCCCAGCGGCGGGCGAGGCTTTCGCTCACCACGGCGGCGTCCCCGTTTAAATCAAAAACGCCCTCGCGCAGCTCCAGCGTCTTCTCCAGCGGGGTGTCCATTTCATCCACGGCCCGCATTTCTATGAGGTCCAGCTCTGTGGCTCCGGCCAGCGTCTTCACCTCCAGGGTGGCGGGCGCCTCTACGAAGGCGGTGCACGAGGCCACATTCGGCATGGTGAGCATCACCTTTTTCACCTCCCGCCAGGAATCCGGAGCCGGAGGGCGCGGCGGCAGCACGGCGTCAGGATCGGTGGGCGCTTCCAGCGGCGGCAGGTAGTCGACTATTTTTCTGCCCACTTTGCTGCCGTCCATCTGCTTGCCCTGCCAGAGCACGACGTGGGGCTCCAGCTTCAGCAGCTCGGTCTTGATCTTCATTTCAAACCCCCGCATGACCGCGATGACGACCATCAGCACCGCCACCCCGAGGGTGACGCCGATGATGGAAATGAGGGTGATGACCGAAACGAAGGTGCGTTTCGGCTGCAGATAGCGCAGGGCGAGAAAGGTGGAGAAATTCATGTGGTTGGGCCCGCCCACCGTGCCATGCCCCGTCCGCCGGTGCATGTAAAATGTGCGGTCTCCCTCCTACGCGGCCGGGTGGCGGAATGTTTCACCTTGCAGACGGCGTTTGCGTAAAAGGGGATTTCGTGGCAAGGCTCCACCTTTCCCCCCTTTTTCCGCCAGATTCAACACACCACGTCATGCTCTCGAGACAAATTGCCGTCATCGACTTCGGCTCCCAGTATACCCAGCTCATCATCCGCCGCATCCGGGAGCTGGGGTTTTACTCGCGCCTGTTTCAGCCGGAGGAGCTGAAGCAGACGGGAAATCCCGCCGCCGTCATCCTGTCCGGCGGCCCCCGCAGCGTCTCGGAGGAAAATGCGCCCGACATTGATTTTGAATACTTGAAGTCGCTGAACGTCCCTGTGCTCGGCGTCTGCTACGGCATGCAGCTTTCGAACCTGAAGTTCGGCGGCACCGTCACTCCGGGCACAAAGCGCGAGTACGGCCCCGCCACCATGGTCCCGGAGCCCGGCTGCCCGCTTTTTGACGGCGTCACCCCCTCCCTCGTCTGGATGAGCCACTCCGACACCTGCACCGGCCTGACCGGATCGACGAAGGTCATCGGCCGCAACCAGGACGGCGTGCCCGTCGCCCTCCAGTTTGGCGACCAGTGGTTCGGCATCCAGTTTCACCCAGAGGTGAGCCACAGCGCTCAGGGCACAAAGATGCTGGCAAATTTCCTCGCCCTCGCCAAGGACGCCCCGCGCTTCGAGATGGCCTCGTTCAAGGACCACCTGATCGCTGAAATCCGCAAGACCGTGGGCAGCCGGAAAGTTGTCTGCGGAGTCTCCGGCGGGGTGGACTCCACCGTCCTGGCCGTCCTGCTTCACGAGGCGAAGGTGCCGCTGCGCGCCATTTTTGTCGATCACGGCCTGCTCCGGAAGGACGAGGCCGCCGAGGTGCAGAAAAACTTCAAGATTCTCGGCGTGGAGATCGAGACCATCGACGCCTCCGCCCGTTTCATGGAGGCCCTGAAGGGCGAGACTGATCCCGAAAAGAAGCGCAAGATCATCGGCAACCTCTTCCTCGACGTCTTTTGGGACGCCATCGGCGGCGAGATCGAACTCTTCGCCCAGGGCACCCTTTATCCCGACGTCATCGAGAGCGCCAGCAGCGGCTCCATAGCCAGCAAGATCAAGACCCACCACAATCGTGTGGACCGCATCCTCGACCTGCAGAAAGAGGGCCGTGTGCTTGAGCCGCTGGCCGAGCTTTTCAAGGACGAGGTCCGAGCCCTGGGCAAGGCCATGGGCATCCCGCACGACATCCTCTGGCGCCATCCCTTCCCCGGTCCCGGCCTTTCCGTCCGCTGCCCCGGCGAGGTGACGGAGGAAAAGCTCCGCATCATCCGCGAGGGCGACGCCATCTTCATGAAGCAGCTCCAGGACAGCGGCTGGTATGAAAAAACGTGGCAGGCCTACTGCGCCCTCATCCCCGTGAAAACTGTCGGCGTGAAGGGCGACGAGCGCTCCTACGAATACGCCGTCAGCCTCCGCGCCGTCACCAGCGAGGACGCCATGACCGCCGACTGGGCCCGCCTCCCCTACGAACTCCTCGCATCCATCTCCAACGAGATCCTCAACTCAGTCAAAGGCATCAACCGCGTCCTCTTCGACATCTCCACCAAGCCGCCGGCGAGCATTGAGTGGGAGTAAATGGTGGGCCGGCTCGACTCCGGCAGACAACTCATGCGGGAAATTCCGAACTAAATTTCCGGGTTTGAAAAAGCCGTGGAAGCCAGTACGGCTACTGGCCTGGCTTTCACGATTCCCCGGTTTTGAGTTTCAAACGAACTCCGGACGGGATCGAATTCCGGGTGGAGGCTCGGGAAATGGGTTCGGAGGTGGACTCCAGCGGCTATTTCATTCTCTCCAAGCGGCACGAGATTGAGTTTTCGTTTTCTGGTATCGCGTTCACTGAGTTGGACGGCTTTTTGGCCGGGAACATCCTCTATGAACTGGCCTTTTCTCCAGCCGCCCTCTACCAGTCTGAAGGTCAGTTTCAGGTGGAACTCGATTCGGCGATGGGAGGAGAGTTGTCCGGCAAATTTTCAGCCAGAAGTGGGGGCGTTGCCTTTATCCGACCGGTGTCGGGCGAGAGTGAAGCCAGCGTCGCCTGACGGACCCCGGTGATGGTGACCGGGCGGTTCTGCGAATCTCTGCGCGCAGAGCGGCTCCCGTTAAGCGTCTTTTCTCCGAAGCAGACCGGAGCCGGGTTCAGAACGTGCTGACGAGGAGCCGGACGAACCGGAGGGTGGCGGCGGCGTCCTGCGGGAGGTCCACGGTGACGGTGATGGTGCCGTTGCCGTTGGGCGTCTCTGTCATGGCAGCGGTGGGGAGGGGGGCCCAGCCGCCGAGGTCGGGGGAGACTTGGACGGTGAGGATCACGTCGTCCGCGCTGGCATTCCGGACGAAGGAAATGCGGTCGCTGCCGGCGGGAGCCCCGGTGAGGAAGGCGTCGAGGCCCGCGTTGGGCACGGCGGGGTTGAGGCCGAGGGCGTACTCGACCAGATTGCTGAGGCCGTCGCCGTCGTCGTCAGCCGCAGCCACGGGCGTGGTGCTGCGGGCGCTGCTCCACGAGGCGAAGGACTCCGAGTCCGGTCCGCCGGGATTGCCCAGGGCAAAGGCGTGCGCCCTCCAGCTGGCGGGCAGGGCGTGGTTCGGGTTCGCGGCGGGACGCTTCAGGACAAGGGTTGGCCCGTCGCCGTCCGGGGTGGCGGGCCACGGCGCGGCATCGTCGTAGGTGAGGGAGCGGACGACCGCGCCGGTGGAGCCGGAGAGGGTGATGAGTTCCCCGCTGTTGTCGAGGCTGCCGGTGTATTCGCCCGCCACTGGCAGGGCGGCCGGATTGAGCGCGGCGTAGCGGATGTTAAAGGCGGCCCTGTTTTTCACCAGCAGGACGCGCTCTCCGGGAGCCAGCCGGGGGATGGTGCCGGTGTTGAAGTCGAAGAGGATGCCGGCGGTGAACTTGAGGCCGGACAGTTCGACGGTGCGGGTGGCGTGGATGTTCAGCAGCTCGATGAATTCAAAATCATCGCGGTCCAGGACACCCGCGTCGATCTCGGCTTGGGCGCGTGCGGCGGGGTTGTAGTTGATTTCCGAGATGGCGAGATTCGTCCCGCTGGCCGGGTAGCCGACGATGAACTGCGCCTCCGCCAGCGCGCTCCACGCCTGCTGCGGATCGGCTGCGGAGGCGTCGTAGGTGCGGGCGCGCACCTTGCCGCTCTGGGTCATGACGAGCTGGCCGCCGGGAGCCAGCGTGGTCGCGCCAGGCCGGACTGCGCCGCCGGTGACGCGCGGGTCACTGCCGTCCGTCGTCACGATGATGACGCCTGTGGAGACCGTGGTGGCGGGAAACAGGGCGGACGCGCCCGGCACGGGCAGGCTCAGCGTGAGGCTGGAGCCGGCCGACATCACCCCGCCGAACTGGCTGAACTGCGGAGGGTTCAGGTTCGGGTAAAGCGGGCGGGGGATCCAGCCGCCGGCGGGCGGGGTGCCCTGCACAGTGCTGACGCCCTCGCTGTAGGCGCGGAGCTGGGCCAGCAGCGTGGCGGCGCGGCCTGGACCACTGGGCGGCACCACGGTGGCGGGGACGGGTTCGTTGTGCAGGTTCGTGCCGATGGTGGTGTTGTTTCCGGCGGTGATCCAGTTTTCAAACATCTGCCGGGCCCGCTCCCAGCGGGCGACAGTGAGGGAGGTTTCATTTCCCCAGCGGGCCTGCTCAGCCAGCAGACACGTGCGGACCACGGCGGCGCGGGCCTGGATCATGGCGAGCACCCGCGAGTCCGTGAGCGCACCTGCCGTCTGGACGAGATGCTTGTGGGCGCGGTCCGCCATGCGCAGCCGGTACTCCAGGCTGCCTGCGGCCAGGTCCTCGCTCAGGTATTGCGGGTTGCTCCGGTTGAAGGTTCCGCCTGTTTCCCAGGTGCGGATCCCCTTGTAGTTGAACTCCAAGCCCGAGGCCGCGCCCGCCGTCGTCACCGCAGTACCGTCCCCTACGCCCCACGGGCCGAGCTGGTTGAGCGAGCGCTCTTCATTCTTGATCCCGCTCGTCCACGTCAGGCCGGACGTGGTGTTGTTAAACGTGGATGTCATGCCCGTGCCGCTGCCCACATCCACGCCGGAGCAGTGCTCGTCATCGTGCATGGAGAAGCGGAACCCGCCGAAGTCCCCGCTCCGCTCGCGCAGGCAGGACCAGTTGTTCGAGGCATTCTGGAGAAAGATGGACGCCGGCCCGTCCATGCCGCCGGTCTGCCACAGGCAGAGCTGGTAGTCGATCAGGTTGTCCGCATCCAGCAGCGGCTTCTGTGTTGGGTGCGGCGTCACCCCGTCCGCGCTTTTCCCGATGGCCTGGAAAAACAGGGCATCCCCGCCCGTGGTGGCGGCGCGGATCTGCCGGCCCAGGTTCCACAGCTGCCGCCACGGGGCGTCGGTCCCGTCGGGCAGCTTGTCCATGTAGCCGTCCGTCACCTCGGTCACGCCGGGGCTGGCCTTCATTACGTCGTAGTTGTCGTCATCCCCGCCCAGGTAGCTCGCGCCGAAGTCCCCGCTGCACCGCTCGTCCGTGTTGTAGAGGCCCCAGTAGACTCCGTTCACGCAGAGGTGGACGTAGCGGCAGCGGGAGTAGGCCTGGCCGGTGGCGCCGAGCAGGTCGCGCGAGAGTTCCTCCCTCAGAAAGGTGTTTTTTGAGTCGCTGTTCTGCCAGCCGTAGTTCTGGGAGGTGCGCAGGTCCATGTGGCGCACGGTGGTCGCGCCCTTGTCGGCGATGGAGCCCTGCGGCTTCCACCAGTCAAAGTCGAGCGGACCATCGTACTGGGTGTTGAAAAAAAGGCGGAAGCTGTGCTTCGGGTTGCCCGCGCTGCGGGAGGCATTGCCCCGCACGCGCACGCCGCAGTTGATCTGGAAATTTCCCAGCCCGTCCCCGTTCTGGTTGATCATCTCGATGCTCCCCGGCTGCTCCAGCCCGCGAATGCCGGCATTCGTGTAGATGCCTCCGGCCACCGTGCTGAAATGGTTTTGATCCATCGTCAGACACATCACCGGAATGGCCTTGAACGCATTCTTCATCGCCGTTTCATTGGCGCGGGCCAGATCGTCATTCATGCCGTAGCGGTAGACCTGGCTGCCGACATTTCCCGGCGGGAACCCCATGGCCACGGTGCGGGCGCGGTCCTGGTACATCAGGTCGTCCAGGCGCACGTAGGTCTGCGTGTCCACGTTCGTCCGCTTGAATCCCTTCTTCAGCGCGGTGGCCCTCACCACCGTCGTCTGGGAAATGGAGACGGGCGCTGTGTAGACAGTGCCCCTGTTCCATGACGGGATGGAGCCGTCCGTGGTGTAGCGGATCTGCGTGCCGCTCGTGTCGCCGAGTCCGCCGGCCACCGTGATCTCCAGGAGAAACGGGGCGGTGAAAAAGCCGCGGTCCACGCTGAATTTCGTGTCGCCCACCAGCCCCTCGAAAGTGGCCAGGTTGTCCCCCAGCGGAGTCGGCTGGGTCATCCAGCCCTCGCGGTTTTCCGTGTCGCTGCGCCCGTAGCTCACGTCCGCCACCATGGGTTTTGCCTCGTAGTGGTCGACCAGGGTGAATCCGCCGGCGCCGTCGGCCTTCGTCAGGCCCAGATAGCTGCCGGCGGAGGCGAGTTTGAAGCTGGCGTGCAGCTGCCCGGGGGGCGCGAGGGCTTTTCCGGACGCCCACACCAGCAGGTAGCCGCCGGCGGGCAGGTCCTGCGCGGGAAAGGCCCATTTGTTCAGAACCAGGGCATCGTCCGTCAGGTAGTAGCCGGACAGGTTCACTGCGGCGGCTGTCGGGTTGTAGATCTCGATCCAGTCCTCCCGGTCGCCATCCGCGTCCTTGAGGCCGGTGTCATTCTTCGAGAGAAACTCCGAGATGACCAGGTCCGGCGCCGTCCCGGGCGTTGCGTAGCCTGTTTTCCGCAGGAGCTGGGGCGTGCTGCCCAGGTACCAGAAGACCTCCCCGCCCATGCCGCCGCTGCCTTCGAAGAACAGGTACTCGATGGTGTGCGTCCCCTTCGTCAGGGTCACCGTGCCCGTCTTCGTCTGGCGCCCGTGGGCCGCGTCGTCCACGATGACCGGTGCGCCGTCGATCCGCAGGCGGCCGCCGTCGTCATTGTTCATGCCCATCTGCCACGTGCCCGCCGTGTTCACCACCATGGTGGCCGTGGCGACAAAGGCGAAGAAGTCGCCATCCTGCAGGGGGGAGGGGATCTGGTCATTCGGAAAGACCCCGCCCGGACCAAAATCGATGAAATCCAGTCCGGCGAGCGTGTTGATCCGGTTCCGGTTTGTCCCGGCGACCAGGTTGTCCGCCGCCGCCAGCGAGCTGATGGCCGGGGTGCCGTTGTTGGCGAAATACTGGTTCACCGTCCAGCCGGCGGCGTCCACCCCCAGCGGCTGGACAAAGGCGGCCGTCACCGTTGCGGTCGACGTGCCGTAGTTGTTCGTGGCGGAGAGGGTGTAGGTGGTCGTGCCCAGCGGTTCATCGCAGACCCGGCCGATGACGGGCACCGCGCCGACTGCGGGTGAAATGCTGGCCGTGTTTGCGCCCGTCGTCACCCACGACATGTCCGCCGCCGCTCCTGTCAGGATGACGGGGTCCGCCACGGTGAAGCTGTTGATCACCGGGGGCAGCCCTGTCGTCACCGTCACCTGGGCCGTTCGTGTGCCGAAGGTGTTTGTCGCCGTCAGCGTGTACGTCACCGCAGGCTGGCTCACCGTCACCGCCTTGGTGCCGGCACCCGTCGTGGTGTTCGTCACGGAGGTCACGCTGCCCACCCCCTGGTCGATGCTCAGCGTGGCCGCCCCCTGCACCGTCCAGTTCAGCGTGGCGCTGCCGCCGGGCAGGAGGGTGGTGTCCGCCGCGGTGAAGGCCTGGATGCGCGGCGGCTCGTCCACGTAGATCGTCAGCGTGCGCGTCACGCTCGTGTCCGCGTGCGTGGCGGTCAGCGTGTACGTCGTCGTCACGGATGGTGCCACGGCGAGCGTGGTCGAGTTTTTTCCCGGGGTCACCGGCCCCACACCGCCGTCGATGACGACCGAGCTGGCGAAGCGCGTGTCCCAGCTGAGCACCACCGGCACCGGAGCCGCCGTGGTGATGACGCTCGTGCTCGTGGTGAACTCCGCCAGCGGCGTCTGGTTCACCATCTCCAGCCCGCCGCCCGCCACATCGCCCACCAGCTCGAAGAGCCCGGGCGCGAAAAAATTGTACGTCCCCGGCGCCGCCCACAGCTCCGCGCTCGCCGCGCCGGTGTGCTCCATGTGGGTGAAGCGTACATTGTAGTCGCCCGGCGGCAGCGCCACCGGGGCAAAGGCCGTGCCGCCCAGCCCCATCATG